>JAZNZB010000107.1:0-7630 GCA_045594705.1 Eubacteriales bacterium | reverse complement strand
AGGTGGACGCCATGGACCAAGAGACCTTCGCGCTTTACATGAAATATCACCTGAGCATTTGCGAACGCCCCGATATGGTGGGCGCGACCAATCATATTTTAGACGTATTGAGGAAGGAGAAGCTATGAAAAAGACCTTAGTCATCATCACAGGCCCGCACGCGGTGGGCAAAATGACGGTTGGGCAGGAGCTGGCCAAGATCACCGGCCTGCGTCTGTTTCACAACCACATGTCCATTGAGCTCTCGCTCAAGCTGTTTGATTTTGGCACGCCCGAATTCCGTGCGCTCAACGAGACCATCCGCAAGACCGTGTTTGAGCAGTTTGCCGCGGGCGACCTTCCCGGGCTGATCTTTACCTACATGATGGATTTTGACCAGCCGAGTGAATTTGCGTATCTGAACGAGATCATAGAGCTGTTTTCATCGCATGGTGCCGTCTGCCACGTGGTCGAGCTTTGCGCGGATTTTGAAGAGCGTCTGGCACGCAACAAGAGCGAAAACCGCCTTGCGCAAAAGGAATCCAAGCGCAACTTGGAGCGAAGCGAGGCCGAGATGCGACATACGCAAGCAACGCACCGTCTCAATTCCCGCGAGGGCGAGATCTTGCCCTTTGAGAGCTATCTCAAGATCGACAACACCAATCTTGCCCCGGACGAGGTGGCCAAGATGATCAAAGAGCATTTGGGGATTGCGTGACACGAAAGATCGAGAGGCGAAACGCCTCCCCACAAGCATAACGATAAGCATACTCCGTAGGGGAGGATATTATCCTCCCGCCCGTAAATGGTTCATGATCGCGTCACCCAAACGCCAATCCGCCATCACCGCGTGCAGGAGCATGCATTTGCTTGCAAATATTGCTCCCCTACAGTTCGCCCCTTCTATTTATGACCGAAAGGAGAAATACCATGATATTACAACCAATACAAATACAACTCAAGGACGGCAGACAGGCCGTTCTGCGCTCCCCCGAGGTTGCGGACGCGGTAGATTTGCTGGCATACATCACCAAGGCTTGCGGTGAAACCGAGTTTTTAGCGCGCTATCCCGAAGAATGGGCAAGCATGACACCGGAGCGTGAGCAGGCCTGGGTGCAAAACCGACGTGAGTCGCCAAACACCCTTGCCATTGTCTGCTTTGTGGATGGCAAGCTTGCGGGAAACTGCGAGGTCATGTTTCACACGGGCATGAAAACAAGCCATCGCGCGACCATTGCCATTGCAATCCTGCAGGATTACTGGGCCTTAGGCATCGGCTCTGCCATGTTTGAGCAAATGATCGCAGTGGCACGGAAGCACGGCATCATGATCATGGAATTGGAATTTATCGAGGGCAATCACCGCGCAAGAGCACTTTATGAAAAATACGGCTTTGAGATTGTCGGCAAAAAGCCAAACGCCATTCGCCAAAGGGATGGTTCTCTGCTTGATGAATATATGATGCAGAAGTATTTGTAAAAGTGTCACGTGTGCATCATAAGCGGAGCCCCTGCCAAGATCCTTCGCGGCGCATTCCCATTTTTGTCATTCTTGAGCGCAGCGAAGAATCTTAAAAATGGGAATGCTTGCTCGAGGATGACGGGCAGGGGCTTCGCTCAGGATGACACTCGGGGTGTCGGGCAACTCGGGACGTCGAGGGCGCCGTCCCCTGCAAATATGTGTATAGCCGAACGGGAGCCGAACCAAGTTGGTTTTGACGTGCAGATTTCTCCGATTCCTGCATCTTTCCCCTTGGACATATTGCCTATATGCCCTGCGGGAAAAGCTTTTGGACTCGAATAAATCTGCTGCGTCAAAACTGCTCGCACCCGCCGGCGAATGCATTTTTGATAGATTTTGGTGTGATTTTGCAAAGCAAGATACAAATCTTGCAAGCGAAAGCGCGCCGAAAGATGCGAAAATGCATCGTCGTCGGGCAACTCGGGACGTCGAGGGCGCTGTCCCCTGCAAATATGTGTATAACCAAAAAACCTCCTCCCTGCCAAGGCAAGGAGGAGATTTTCTTATACTATTTTTTGTTGTTTACTCTACAACGACCACGCCGTCCTCTTTGACGGTGACCGTCATGCCGTCCTTGACGTAAGCGAGAAACTCATCGCCAAGGCAATCCACAACAGGCATGCTGACGCCCTCGACCCAAACGTCGGCCAGCACCGCGCCTGCGGCTGCCAGAGAGTCGATATGGTTTGCAAACAGCATGCAAGCAGGGCTCTTTTCCATGGCGCACGCGCAATACAGCACAAGGCCGCCCGTGGTGGAGCCGATGGTCTGCGGCAGGCAGAGTGCCTTGCCGATCATGGGCTTGCCGTGAATATCTGTGTTATTCTGGTCGCCGCACTTGACCTGCTTATCGCCAAACTGCAGCGCCATCTGGAAGGATGCCAGCGTATTAAATCCCTGCGTGCTCACAAGTGCCTCGGCCGTGACCTGGCCGGGGGTGACCACTCTACCCTTGAATTCTCTCATGCCTTTTTACCTCCCGTAATAGCCTGCAAAATTTCCTCGTCTCTGTAATATCTCGAGCTGGTATAGGTGCGCAGCTTGTTGGATGAGGTGATGACCGGCATCTTTTTGCAAAGCGGATTATTCATATACATTAAGGGGCAGATATACGAGGTGATGACGCCTGTTGCCTTGAGTCTTGCGGCGTAATCGGTCTGGTTGAACGCCTCCAGCACAGCGGGTGCTGCGGTCAGAACCGTGGGAATGACCACCTTCTTCTGTCCGTTTGCGGCCAAAGCTGCCTCGATGTTGTCGGTCCAGGTCTTGAGCTGCTCCAAGGACAGGTGCGGGCAGCCGACAAAGCAGAGCTTGGGGGTTGCATCCGCGTTCTTCCACATGACGGGATAATTGTCCTGCACGCGCTGCAGCTCAGCGTCGTCGATGATATATTCCTTTGCGCCCTCGGCGATCAGAGCCTCACCAAGCTCCACGGCCTCGGGGGTCAGATTTGCGATGTGGTAAAGTCCGACTGCGCCGTTGGATGCGGTTGCCGCGCCAAAGTCCTTGAGGTATGCGCAAGCGGCATCGTCAAGCTCTGTGCCGATCCACTGATCAAGGCCAACCACGTAAGGCACGTCCTCCATGACCTTCATACCGATGGCCGAGCCCAGCAGCTGCGCCTCGGGCTTCTTGGTGGTCTGCACCTTGATCACCCAGGTAGCCTTTCTGCCCTCGTCGGTCAGCAGGCCAAAGTAAGGCACGTAGCCCACGATCGAGCCCATGATATCAATGATGCCCGAGTTACGGTTACATCTTGCACCCAACACCGAGTTTGCATACACCACAGCAGAGGACTCCGCCCAGGAAAGCACGTCGCCCTTGCCCGGCTTGTTGCCCACCTCGTCCATATAGCAGGTACAGGAAAATGCCTTGTCGTCCATCAGACCCAGCTTGTGCAGCTGCTCCTCATAGAAATCCTGCTTGGTGTACATGAACTTATTGAATACAAAATTCTGCAGTACGTTTGCGGGTACGTTCTTGTCCAGAGGTCTGGGGTCAACCGAGAATTTCTGATCAGACACCACGCCTGCATCCAGCAGCTGCTGCATCAGATCGTACACGGGAGACATGACCTTCAGACCAAACGAGGTCACAAGGTGGTTATACTTGGAGGTAATGGGCACTAACTTTTCGGCCTCAACCGCGTCACCGTACATAACCAGCGTCATCATGACCTTGGCCATGGTCTCGCCCTTCTCACCGTCCAGAATTGCCTGTTGTTCTTTTGTCAGTATCATAGACGTATATCCTTTCATCATCTAAATTCAATCGTAGGGGCGCACTGTGTGCGCCCGCGGGCGACCGCAGGTCGCCCCTACGCATTTTACAGCTTCATTGCCACGTCCCAAGCGCCCCAAATTACAGTACGCAGGTTGCCAACCGCCTTGGCGTCACCGATCACGTGCACGCCCTTGGTTGCCACGGGTGCGGGATTATAGCCAACCGAGAGAATGACCGAATCCGCCTCGATCGCCTCGGTCGAGCCATCCTTGTGCTTGACCACAACGCCCTTGTCGGTGATCTCGCTGACACCGGTCTCCAGCAGCACGGGTACTTGGTTGGTCTTGAAGAAGTCACGCAGATAAGAGGTGTTTGCAAGGCAGATGCCCTTGGTGGTGTTCAGGTCGTCCTGCATTTCCACAATGGTGGGCTTTTTGCCCTGCAGGTACAGCTCGTATGCGATCTCGCAGCCGGTCAAGCCGCCGCCGATGACCACGACCTTGTCGCCAACCGTCTTGTTGCCAAGCAGGAAGTCAACTGCCTCGATCGAACGCTCTACGCCCGGGATCGGAATTCTCTTTGCCACGGCACCGGTTGCCACGATGATCTCGTCGGCATCTAAGGACTTCACATCCTTGACTTCTGTGTTGAATTTGATCTCGATGGGATGCTTTGCCATCTCACGGATATACCACGCGATCAGATCGCGGTCCTTTTCCTTGAAGGAGGGGGCTGCGGCTGCGATGAACACGCCGCCCAGCTTGTCGCTCTTTTCGTACAGCGTGACCTTATGGCCGCGCTTCGCACAAACGATAGCCGCCTCCATACCCCCGATACCGCCGCCGATGACGGCGATCTTCTTTTGCTTCTTGGCGGGCTCGATGTGATATTTTTTAGACTGCATGGTCTGAGGATTGAGCGCGCAACGGGAAAGCCCCATGGTATCGGTCAGATCCTGCGTGTTTGCATGACCCTTGGAGCGGGAGAAGTTAAAGCAGCCCGCATGGCAGCAGATACAGGGCTTGATGTCCTCGATTCTGTCCTCGATCAGCTTGGTCACCCACTCGGGGTCAACCAGGAACTGACGAGCCACGCCCATACCGTCGATCTTGCCCTCGGCAATCGCCTTGGCAGCCACCTCAGAATCCATTCTGCCCGCGCAAACCACGGGGATATCCACAAACTGCTTGATATGTGCCACATCCTCAAGGTTGCAGTTTTCGGGCATGTACATCGGCGGATGTGCCCAGTACCAGGAGTCGTAGGTACCGTTGTCCGCGTTGAGCATGTCGTAACCCGCATCCTGCAGGAACTTGACTGCCTTTTCGCTCTCTTCCATGCTGCGGCCTACCTCAACGTAGTCTTCGCCCGGCATTGCACCCTCGCAAAAGCCCTTCATCTTGGATTCCACCGAATAACGCAGAGAGACGGGATAATCCGCACCGCACTTTTCCTTGATCGCCTTGACGATCTCGGCTGCGAAGCGATAGCGGTTTTCAAAGCTGCCGCCGTATTCGTCGGTACGCTTGTTGAAGAATTCTATGGAGAACTGGTCAAGCAAATAGCCCTCGTGCACCGCGTGCACCTCCACGCCGTCCACGCCCGCGTCCTTGCAAAGCTTTGCGGTCTTGGCAAAGGCCTCGATGATCTCATGGATCTGCTCTACCGTGATCTCGGGGCAGATGATATCGTGCGCCCATCTCGAGGGCTGAGGGCTGGGGCTGGCAAGCTCGTGCGAGGTATCGATCACAGGCTTGATCAGCGCGCGGGTCAGCTTGTTCTTGTGCAGAGGCGCGATCAGATCGGTGATTGCCCAGGAACGGCCCATGCCTGCGGTCAGCTGGATGAACAGCTTTGCACCCGACTTGTGGATCTCGTCCATAAATTCCTTAAGATCCTCAAACATCTTAGGGTTCTGCCACAGCCACTTGCCCCAGAAGGTATCACGCACGGGCGCAATGCCGGGGATGATCAGACCGACGTTGTTGTCGGCACGCTCCAGAAACAGCTTTGCAGCCTCCTTGTCAAAGTGGCAGCCTGTCAGCTCAAACCAACCGAACAGCGACGTGCCGCCCATAGGACACATAACGATGCGGTTTTTGATCTCGACGTTGCCGATCTTCCAGGGCGTAAATAACGCTTGGTACTTGGGATCAGTTTGTTGATTCATAACACTTCTCCTATGTATAAATATTTTTTATTTCCTTACAAAATCGTTTTGCACGCGCGGCGGGAGCTTTATATTGTGCGCTCGGGAATCATCCGAATTTTTGTCAAGATCCTTCGCGGCGCATTCCCATTTTTGTCATTCTTGAGCGCAGCGAAGAATCCTAAAAATGGGAATGCTTGCTCAAGGATGACAGACAAAAATTCGCGCTTCACATATTATTTCCCTACGCAAAAATGTGCAAAAATGCCCGCAACCACGTCCTCGGAAACGGCCCTGCCATCCACCTCGGCCACGGCTGCCGCTGCCTGCTCTACGTCCGAGCAGCAAAGATCGACCGGCAGGCCCGTATCAATGGCGGCAATCGCTTGATCGATGCGCTCCATGGCCGCGATCAGAGCCGCATGCTGGCGTGCGTTTGCCACCACGGCATCATGACGCAGATCGATCGCGCCGTCAATAAAGCGTTGATTGACCGCGTTTACCAAGGCATCAAAGCCATCGCCCGTTTTGGCAGAGAGACTGACCGTGCAGGACGTGCACGCTTTGAGTCTTGCACTAAGCGCCTGCACCTGCTGTGCACTTGCGGCATCGGTTTTATTGATCACGCAAATCACGCAGCCTGCGTGATTTGAAAGCTTATGCAAAAGATCGTCGTCCTCGTCGGTCGGCGGCACGCAAGCGTCAAATACCGCCAACACCAGCTCGGCACTCTCCAGATGCTCCAGAGCTCTTTGCACGCCGATCTGCTCTACGCGGTCGTCGGAGTCGCGCAAGCCCGCCGTGTCGTGCAAGCGCACGGTCACACGTCCGATGGCCGCTGTCTCGGTCAGCACGTCGCGCGTGGTGCCTGCAATGTCGGTCACAATAGCCGCTTCCCTGCCCACGATGCGGTTGTAAAGCGAGCTTTTTCCGCTGTTGGCTCGTCCGCAGATAACTGTGGGAATGCCCTCGGCTACCGCGTGACCTGTGCGATAGGTTGCCGCCAAGGCCTCGGTTTTTGCAAGCGCATCCACCAAAGCGTCGCGCATCTGCTCACGGCTCATATCAGCCAGATCCTCGTCGGGATAATCGATGCGTGCAAAAATGCTGGAGAGCACCATACAAAGTTCATCGTATATTTCATTGGTTTTTTTGCTGAGCCCGCCGCGCATGCCCGCGCCCGAAAGAAGCATTTGCTCTCTGGTGCCCGCTTCAAGCAGATTGCCCAAAGCCTCGGCAGCCGAAAGCCCCAGCTTACCGTTGATAAATGCGCGCTTGGTAAATTCTCCCGCCATGGCAGGTCTTGCGCCCGCGGCTAACAGGCAGGTCAGCACGCTTTGCGTAACCAGAACACCGCCGTGACAGGTGATCTCCACCGTATCCTCGCCCGTAAACGAATGCGGCGCATAAAACACTACCGCCATACCGTCATCGATAGGCACACCTCCGTCCGAGGCGTCCACAATGCGGCCGTAGGTCATAGAATTAGCACTCAACTCACCAAGGCGTTTGCCTCCCGCAGGCAAAAACACCCGCTCGGCAATCTCCACGGCACGCTCGCCGCTGACACGTATCAGCGCAACGCCGCCCTTACCGTACGGCGTACTGATCGCCGCTATGGTATCCGTCATCATATCCGTACCTCAACCTTGCATAATATATCAGTTTCATTATACATCATTCAAAAATATTTGTCAACTGTATGTGACACGTGCAACGAGGCAAAATGCTCTTGTTGTTTCGCACAAAAAAGCGTCG
>JAZNZB010000106.1:0-19042 GCA_045594705.1 Eubacteriales bacterium | reverse complement strand
TTGGACGATATCAAGGAATACTGGGGCGGCATGCTGGACATGGGTGCTACCACCTTCTGGGAGGATTTCCACCTGTCCTGGATGGAGAATGCAGGCAGAATTGACGAGATCGTGCCCGAGGGCAAGATCGACATTCACGGTGACTACGGTGCATACTGCTACGTCAAGTTCCGCCACTCTCTCTGCCACGGCTGGGCTTCCGGTCCTTGCCCCTACCTGTCCTCTTACGTCATGGGTGTTCGCTCCATCTCTCCCAATACCTACGAGATCAAGCCCGAGCTTGCATACCTCGATTGGGTAGAGGGCACGTACCCCACCCCCAAGGGCGAGATCTACATCAAGGTCACCAAGGACGCAGAGGGCAAGCAGGTTGTTGATATTCAGGCACCCAAGGGCATCTTCATTCTCAGATAAATTAGTTAAGTATATAGAAAACCCGACAGAGCGATCTGTCGGGTTTTTTGTGTGAGGGATGGTTGGGGTGTTATGTGAAGAAATTCTCTCCGTTCTTTTTGAGCAAGGAGCTGCAAAAAGAACCAAAAACAGCGTGAAAAAGTTTCGCCTCTGCGGAGGCGACTTGGGGCTCTGCCCCAAGTCCCCGCAAACTTTTGGAAAAGTTTGATCAAAACTTTCAAGAGCTTGGCTCGTCCTAGTTGATTACTCGACCGCTGCCGCGATCATACCATTGATCTTTTCGCGCATTGCGAGAATGGAGTCGGCGCAGGTGGCGCATCTGTCAAAGCGGATCTCGCCCAAAATCTCCTCAGCTGCCGCAATCACGGCGTCCTTGCCGTAATACTTTTCGGCCAGCTTCATGGCGCGGATGTCCTGCAGCGCTTCGTGGAACACGATGATTCTCAGCGACTCCCACGCCGTGCCGTCAAGGCCGGGGTAAACCGAATACGTATCTCCGCCCGGCACCCAATATTCGCCGCACGCGTCCACGAACGGGTTGATCGGGTCAACGGAGCCGCAGGTGTTATAGAAGTTATATCCCCACTGCAAAAAGCCTGCGATATCATATTTATACATCTGATAGCCGATCGATCTGTTTCGCCACGAGGGCATAGCCATCAGGCGGTTGGAGACGTTGACGCATTGGCCGCAGCAATAGTAGGTCCAAAGGTTTGGCACCTCTGCTTCAATAAAGGGTGCGATGTGATCGTTGGAGGGAATGGGCAGGGGAACGATGCCTTGCTTGAAGAATTCAAAATTGGAAAGCGCGTCCATGATGGGATAGCCCTCCAGAATGTCCGCCACGACCGCCTTTGCCGCCTTATACGACTCTAACTGCTCGGTATTGGGCTCGTCCGAGATATGGAAGTAGCAACGCTGATCGTCACCGCGTGCTTTCATATGTGCCAGAAAATCGGGCAGGAAGGTGCGCAGGAAGGTGCTGTAATCCTTTCCCGCTGCCTCGGTCTCCCAACCGAAGATCTTTTTGTATTCGCCGTCCACGGTCGCCATGACCTTGGGTGCGTGCGCTGCGCCCCATTGGGTAAACAGGTGCGCGATCTCGAAATACTTGATGCCTACGCGGTCGCACATGTCGATCCAGCGATCCAGCTTGTCATAGCCAAAGGAATAGGTATCACCGTTTTTGCAAACGTCGATCAGCTGCACCGTGGTACGCTCACCGCCCACGGTGGTGTCCAGCGCGGGGGTAAAGATGGGTGTCAGCAGCAGATTGATGCCGCTTTTCTTTGCAGTCGCGGCAAAATTCTCCACGATCCTCCAATGCTCCTCGCTCCATGCGTCCACGCGGTAGTAGTTGGCAAGGCAGTCGGTATGGAACCATTGTGTCAAAATCAGCTCCTGCTCGGGCAGGGATGCACCGATCACTCTCACCTCGAAGCTTTCCTTTGCCACCTCATTGCCAAGTCCGTCCACTAAAGTGATCGCGCAAGGGTACGTGCCTGCGTCCACCGAGCCGTCCAGGTCAAATTCCACCCATGCGCTCTGGGTCTGATCCTTCATGATCGAAACCGCGCCGCCATAGTGCAAGGGCTGCAGCAGATCGGGGTAAAGCCCCGGCTCGGTGCGCAAATAGTTGCCGTCGTCGCAGCCGGGGAAGGTGGGAATGTCTACGCGGATATTCTTGACAAAACGCACGGTTGCAAAGGGCGCAAGTGCGCCGTCCACGCGCACGATGGCGCGGCCTGCGTGGTCGGGCTCGCTGCGGAAAAGCAGCTGCACCGAAAAGCGTTCGTTATTGAGTACGGAAAGCGCGGACAGAGGCTTGAAATCCTCAATTTTCTGATCGGGAAAGCATTTTTCAAGGCTGGAAATGAGAGCTGTTTTGATCATTTGGTCATGTCCTCCGTTATTTATGATTTTCCGAGTTCTGTGTTTCGTTTGTATGCTGCCTTGACCGCGTCTATCACGGTCTGCTCCAGATGTTCATTTTGCAGTACCTTGACGCCCTCGATGGTTGAGCCGCCCTTGGAGCAAACGGCCTCGCGCAGCGCATCGGGGGTTCTGCCGTCATTTTGCAGCATCAGTGCCGCGCCCAGCAGCATTTGCGAGGCGTAGGTACAGGCCTGCTCGTAGGAAAGTCCGCATTCCTCGCCGCCCTTGGCAAGTGCATCGGCAAACATGTAAGCAAAGGCAGGACCGCAGCCCGAGACCGAGGTGCCTGCGTCAAACAGTGCCTCGTCGAGCAGATCCACCTTGCCCGCATGCTGCATGGCGTAAAGGAAGGTATCCACCTGCTCGGACGTTGCCTGCCGGTTATAGCAGTAGAGGATCATCCCCGCGCCCACCGCTACGGGGGTGTTGGGCATGATGCGGATGACGGGCGCATCGGGGAACAGCTCTGCAAGTCTTGCCAGCGTCACGCCCGCGCACATGCTGACAAGGCAAAATGGGGTCTCTCTGCCCTGAAGCACAGGGGCAAGCTCGGCAGCCACTGCGGCAAGCATCTGCGGCTTGACGCCGAGATAGATCAGGTCGCATACCGCGCAGACCGTGTCGTTGTCGGCTAAGGTTGCACCGGTTTTTTTGCAAAGCATTTGTGCCTTGTGGGTGTCGGGATCGCTGACGTAGAGCGAGCAATCGGTACGCGAAGCGGCAAGCGCAAGTGCGCCACCCATATTACCCGCACCGATAAATCCAATTCGTTTCATATCAATCACCTCATCTGATTTGGCCGTCGCCTGTAATGACGTACTTGTAAGTCGTCAGCTCGCAAAGCCCCATCGGGCCGCGCGCGTGCAGCTTTTGGGTGGAAATGCCCATTTCACAGCCAAAGCCGAACTCACCGCCGTCGGTAAAGCGGGTGGACACGTTGACGTAGACCGACGAGGAATCCACGCCGCGCACGAATGCGTCGATGGCTGCGTCGTCGGTGGCGATGATGGCCTCGGAGTGTCCCGTGGAGTGTGTGCCGATGTGAGAGATCGCCTCGGCCGCGCTGTCCACAATACCAACTGCCAAGATATAGTCTAAAAATTCGGTGTCAAAATCGTTCTCGCCTGCAGGGATTGCGTCAATGACGGCGCATGCGCGCGCATCTGCTCTGAGCTCAACCGGGATCTTGCCCGCATCACGTCGCGCGTCCACCAGTCGCGCCTTGAGCAGGGGGAGAAAATCGGCTGCAATATCCTTGTGTACCAGGCACACCTCGCATGCGTTGCAAACCGAGGGGCGGCTGGTCTTGGCGTTGTCTAAAATATTCAGAGCCTTGTCAAAGTCGGCACTCTTGTCCACGTAAACGTGGCAGATGCCCGTGCCGGTCTGAATGCAGGGAACGGTGGCGTTTTCAATGCAGGAGCGGATCAGCCCCGCACCGCCACGTGGGATCAGCATATCCACGTAGCCGTTGGCCTTCATCAGGTCTGTCGCGCTCTGGCGCGAGGTGTCCTCGACCAGGTTGACAAGATCCTCGCAAAGCCCTGCATCGGCAAGGCCCTTGCGAAGGGCAAAGACGATGGCGGCTGCGGACAGAGCCGCGTCGCGTCCCGGGCGCAGCACGCAAACGCTGCCCGCCTTGATGGCAAGGGCGGCGGCGTCCGAGGTCACGTTGGGGCGGCTTTCGTAAATGATGGCGATCACGCCCATAGCCGAGGAGATCTTGCGCACCACCATACCGTTGGGGCGCTCAAAAGAGGCGAGCTCGCGGCCGAGGGGGGAGGGGAGAGAGACCACGTCCAGAATGCCGTTGGCCATGCCGCGGATGCGCGCGGCATCCAGGCGCAGTCTGTCTAACATCACGTCCGAGATGCGGCCACGTGCGGCCTCTACGTCCTTTTGGTTGGCAGCAAGAATGGCGTCGGTGTCAGAGACAAGCGCGCCTGCCATAGCGGTCAGTGCCGCGTCGATCTGCTCGGGTGTATAATTTCGGATCTCGGTCACCGCGCTTTTGGCGGTGACTAAAATTTCTTGTGTTGTTCTCATGCCTTATTCTCCTTTTGCGTGGAAGTGCGTGCCCACGGCCTTGCCGTCAAGGATATCGTAAAGCGATTCGGGGTCGCTTCCGTTGGCGATCACCATGTCACAGCCCGCGCCGGTTGCGATTTGCGCCGCGCGCAGCTTGGTGACCATGCCGCCCGTGCCAAGTGAAGAGCCTGCGCTGCCGCCCAGTGCAAGAATGCGCTCGTCCAGCTCGTAAACGTCCGAGATCAGCTGTGCGTCAGCGTTCTTGTGGGGGTCTGCGGTATAAAGGCCGTCAATGTCGGAAAGAAGCACCAGCAAATCGGCATGCGTGCTCTCGGCCACAATGGCTGCCAGCGTATCGTTGTCACCGATCTCAATCTCCTCGGTGGCCACCGTGTCGTTTTCGTTGATGATGGGCAGCACCGAAAGCTCCAAAAGACGACTCATGGTGTTCTCAAAGTTTTGGTGACGATCCGCATGGCGCAGATCCTCCGCAGTCAGCAAAATCTGCGCTACGGTGTGGTTATATTCTGCAAAAAGCTTGTCGTAAGTATACATCAGCTCGCACTGGCCCACGGCAGCCGCGGCCTGCTTGCCTGCTGTGTCGCGCGGACGCGCGGGAAGCCCCAGCTTGCCCACACCCATGCCGATCGCGCCCGACGAGACCAAAATGATCTCATGCCCTGCATTTTTGAGATCGGAGAGCACCTTGCAAAGCTGCTCGATACGCTTGATATTGAGTCTGCCCGTGGCGTGTGCCAGCGTGGACGTGCCGATCTTGACTACTGTTTTCATTGAAACTACCTCCCTTAATGAAGGATTTTAGTTTGATAAAATGGTTATCTTCATTATAACACACTATCTTGCCATGCGCAATAGAAAGTGGCAAAAAAAGCAGAGCGAAAATGCCTTTTCGCTCTGCGCTATCATTATTCACTTTGTTTCCAGGAAGGGATCTGATCCTTGTAGATATTGTAGAACTCGGTGTTGGTGACAAGATAGACGTCCTCTGCCTCGCTCATCATCTTGACCAGCTGCTCAAAGGTCTCGTAGCCTTGTCCGCCATTGAGATCCAGCTCGTAAGCGTGTCCCCATACGTAAAAGAGCATATCCTCGGTGCACTCGGCATCAATAAACTGCTGCGCCAGTGTCAGACAACGGGGGTCGATTGCCGAGCAGGTGGGCATCCACTTCATAAAGTACTCGGGCAGCGCAAAGCTGTAGGTCGAGGTGACACCGCGCGCAAAGCGGATGTCTGTATTCTCCAGCACCAGTTCAATGGTCTTGTCGGTATATTCGGTATCGCCGCCCGGCCAAGCCATGCCCACGGGGCGCACGCCTGTCAGCTCCTCAATGTTGTCGGCATCCTTGCCAACCTCTTTTTTGATCTGATTTGCGCGTTTATCGTAGTTCTTGAGTGAGGGATGATTGAGTGTGTGTACCAGCACGTCGTAGCCGTCGTAAATGCCGGTCTTGAGCTCCTCCTCGGTAAAGCGCTGATGGGGAATAGAGGGGTCACCGATCGCAGGACCTACCCAATCCCAATTTGCACCGTAAAGGCCGGTGTTGATGTTGAAGGAAATGCACTTGACGTCGTATTTTTTCAGGATCTCAATGACCTTCAGATCCTGGGTAATGCCGTCGTCAAAGCTGAGCGTGAAAAATTTCTTGGGCTTTCCGTCGTTTGGCACGATGGTCTCCTCCTCTGTATCGATTTCGGTCATAGATTCCTCCGGGTCAGTTGCCTCGGTGGTGGAAGCGTCGGTGGTTTGTTCTGTTGCCGGCTCGGTCTCTTCGGGGGCAGTCTGCTGCGGTTGGTCACCGCCGCTGCAAGCGGTCAGCAGTGCAAGAGCGCAGAGCAAAAGGGAAAGTGCGATCAATCCTTTGCGTTTCACGGGCGTATCCTCCTTGCTTTGATGCTTTTATTATAGCAGACGTCAGCCCTGCTGTCAACCGATTTTTGCAAGATGCGCTGCCAACTGCTTCATGGCCTCGCTGTAGCTCTCAAAGCCAAGACCTGTCACGCGCACGACGCATACGGGGGTGAGGTAAGAGATGCGACGAAAGGCCTCTCGGCTGTCCACGTCCGAAAGGTGCACCTCGGCCGAGGGGATCTCCACGGCGGCAATTGCGTCGGCAATGGCCACGCTTGTGTGCGTGTAGGCGGCGGGATTGATCACAATGCCGTCGTATTTGCCCGGCGCGTCCTGAATGGCGTCCACGATCACGCCCTCGTGATTGGTCTGCATGATGTCGACCTCAATGCCGAGCGCGGTGGCGGTCGCCTTGATATGCTCGCAAAGCGCGGCGTAGGACTTGTTGCCGTAAATGGCGGGCTCGCGACGGCCAAGCAGATTGAGATTGGGACCGTTGATGACTAAAAATTTCATAAGAGTTCCTCCATAATGCGTGCGGCAACCGCTTCGGGCGTGCCGTCGTTGGGGATTTGTAAATCACAAAATGCGCGGTAGAGCGGCTCACGGACGCGGTACATGTCGGCAAGCGCACCCGATTGCGAGAGCGGTCTGCCATCGGTGGGCAGCTGCTCCAAGGGGCGCTGCAGCCATACAATAACGCCGTTTTGCTCCAGTGGGTACTGATTCTCGGGGCGGGTCACAATGCCGCCGCCCGTGGCAATGATCTGCCCGTGCCCCGAGCCAACCTCTAAGACGACTTGGTGCTCAAGCGTACGGAAGGTGTCCTCGCCCTCGTCAGCAAAAATCTCGGGGATGGATTTGCCCGCCTTTTGCACGATCAGCGCGTCGGTGTCCACGAATTTCTTGCCGGTCAGGGTCGCAAGCCTTGCGCCGATGGTGGATTTGCCGCAGCCAGGCATGCCAATCAGTATGATATTTGCGCTCTCGGATGCAAAGGCGCGCACGATGCGCTCGATCTGCGCGGTGTCCACGGGTGCACCCGTAAAGCGCTCGTGTCCTGCGGCTGCCTGTGCAACCAGCATGGAAAGACCGTTGGTACAGGGAATGCCAAGCTGCTCGGCTTGCGCCAAGAATGCGGTGCGCGCGGGGTTGTAGATCATATCCGCCGCGCCGCATAGATGCGGGAATTGGGTAAGATTCACAGGTGAGATGCCCGATTTCGGGTACATACCTACGGGCGTGCAGTTGATGATGACCTCTGCGTCGCCGTGCAGGTCGTGGACGTTTTGGTAATTGACCTCTCCCGAGCGCGAAACGATGACGACCTCGGCAGCACCCGCATCACGCGCGACCGCAACGGCGGTCTTGGATGCGCCGCCCGAGCCAAGGATCAGCACGCGTTTGTCTGCAAGCGCAATGCCTGCGGACGAAAGCGCATAGGAAAAGCCGAAATAGTCGGTGTTGTCGCCAAGCAAGGTGCCGTCCGCCCGACGCGTGACGGTGTTGACCGCGCTCAGCTTCTCGGCTGCGGGCGTCAGCGCGTCCAGATAGGGAATGACGACTTGCTTATATGGAATTGTCACGTTCATACCCACATAATCGCCGTGTTTGACAAACTCCCCCGCCTTGTCGGGAGCAAGCTCCTTCAAGGTGTAGTCGGGATTGCCCAGCATGGCGTGGATCTGGGGCGAAAAGCTGTGCGAGAGGTGCTCGCCGATTAAATAATATTTACTCATATCAGCACATCTTCCATAAAAATTCAACGTCCTCATAAGGAAAATCCTTGGTCAGGATGCGTTCTGCTTCAAGCATAGCCAAAACCACGTATTCATCTGTCTTGGAGTCGGTGCGATCAAAAATGCTCTCACCGCATTGCGCGTAGTCCAGATCTCCGTCGCACTTTCCGATAAAGCGTTGGCGGTTAAACAGGATTTTTGAAATACTCAGGCGCGTGGATTCTTCATTTATGCTGACGGTTGCTACGTAAGCGGGTGCTCCGTCGGCATACAGGCAGCATTTGTGGTGCCTGCCGCCGTCCTTATAAAACTGTACAAAAGTATGAACAAGCGCGCAAAGAGAGGAAGCGTTTACCGCAATGCTTTGCTCGTCGGTGTATTCGTCTTGGTCCTCGCTGCCATAGCCTGCGAAGCGCAGTATCAAGGAATGTTCGCCTTGCGTAATCGACAACGAAGGAGAGGAAATGCTGTACTTGCGGCGCAGGGCGTCGCATGCCTCGGTATAAGCCGAGTCGGAAAGAGTGTAGGGCGCGATCTCGCCTTCGATCTGCTCGGCGCAAAGCAGCGCGCACATGCGTGTATTGAATCTGGACTTGCTTTCCAAAAATTTCTTGTTGCTCTTGAAAAAGGCAGCACCCTTTTCGGTCAGCGCGTATCCCTCAATATATCCGCCTGCGCAAAGCTTGCCGAGAGAAAAGGCAAGCGCGTCTTTGGAGAGCGGATAGGGCAGAGAGGCGCAAGCGGCCTCCAAAAGCGAATCAAGCGCGGTCTTTTTGTCGCGAATGGCGGCAAGCACGTCGTAATCAATGACTGTATATTTCATAAATTCCTCTTATTCGTCAAGCAGAAGATCCACCATGGCAAGTGCGGCCGCAGCCTCGACAACGGGGACGGCGCGGGGCACGATGCAGGGGTCGTGTCTGCCCTTGATTTGCAGCTTGGTATTTTCCATGCGGGAGCAGCTGATGCTGTCCTGCTCCTTGGCGATCGAGGGCGTGGGCTTGATGGCAACGGTAAAGAGGATGGGCTCCCCGTAGGTCATGCCGCCAAGGACGCCGCCCGCGTTGTTCCAAGCGGTCTGGATGATCGTGCCGTTGGTAAAAAAGGGATCGTTGTTTTGCGAGCCGCGCATATTTGCCACGTCAAAGCCTGCGCCAAACGAAATGCCCTTGACTGCGGGAATGCCCCACACTGCCTCGGAGATGGCACTCTCCACCGAGCGGAACATGTGCTCGCCAAGGCCTGCGGGCACGCCCGAAATTCTGCATTCGATCAGTCCGCCAACCGAGTCGCCCTCGGCGCGCGCTTCGGCTATCACAGCCTTCATTCTTTCCCCCGAGGAATAGTCGAGCGTGGGGAAATCACGCCCCGCCAGATGGTCGAAATCTGTAAAGCCATTGTCCGTAGGATGCAGCACTGCATCGTATACACCGCCGATACACAGCGCGTGTGCGCCGATGCGGATGCCCTTTGTGGCAAGGTATTGCAGGCAAATGCCGCCCGCCACGCACATAAGTGCGGTCAAGCGTCCCGAAAAGTGTCCGCCGCCGCGCAGATCCACCGCGTCACCGTACTTCAGTCGCGCGGCAAGATCGGCGTGCCCCGGGCGGGGAACGTCGAAATCATAGTCCGAGGAGCGCGTATTGGTATTGTAAATAACTGCCTCGATGGGCGAGCCGTCGGTGTAAAGTAAGCCGTCGGCACTCTGGGTCATGCCGCTTTTGAAGTGCGGCTGATCGGTTTCTTTGCGCGGGGTGGACCAAGCGTTCTGCCCGGGGGCGCGACGCGCAAGGAAGGCCTGCAGCACGGTCATGTCTACGGCAATGCCTGCGGGCAGACCCGAGAGCGTCATGGAGATCTCGGGGTCGTGCGAGCCACCGCGGATGTCCAAGCGAATATTTTTTCCGTAAGGATGGGGCATAAAAAGCTCCTTTCAGCGTGTTTGGCAGAGCAGGTCAAGCTGCTCCCAGAAGGTGGGGTAGGATTTGGCCACCGCCTGTGCACCCTCAATGGTGACAGATCCTTGGCAGCCCAAAGCGGCAACCGCGGCGGTCATGGCAATGCGGTGGTCGCCGTATGCGTCCACAGAGCCGCCCGAAAGCGCGGGCTTGCCCATAATGATCAGGCCGTCGTCGGTCTCGCGGACGTCTGCGCCAAGAGCCGTCAGTACAGCCGTGGTGGTGGCAAGGCGGTCGGATTCCTTGATGCGCAGGCGTGCCGCACCCGTAATGCACGTCGTGCCCTCGGCCAAAGCGGCCGTGGCTGCAATCACGGGAACGAGGTCGGGGATATTTGCCGCGTTAAGGTCAATGCCGTGCAGAGGCGCGGGCGTGACCGTAATGGCGTGATCGTGCACGTCAATCTGCGCACCCATATCCAAGAGCACGGATAAGATGGCCTTATCGCCTTGGCCGGATGCGGTATCAAGACCGGTTACGGTCAAGGGATGCTTGCCCACAGCACCCATGCAAAGCCAGGGCGCTGCGCCCGACCAGTCACCGCCCACGGCAAGCGTGCCGGGTGAGGTAAAGCGCGCGTGCGCGGGAAGGGTCAGCACACCGTCCTGTTCCTTGACCGCAATGCCAAAGGCGGCAAGCGCGGATAGCGTCATGTCAAGATAAGGACGGGATTCGATCTTTCCAACCAAGCGGACGGTTGCGGGCGTATCGAGGTCAAGCAGCGGGAGCGCGAAGAGAAGTCCGCTGATAAACTGTGAGGAAACGTTGGCAGCGATTGAAAAATCGTTACCGGAAATCTTGCCCGATACCTCCAAGGGGTTTGAGCCTTGGGGGGAGAGGGTTGCGCCGTGCTCCGAAAGCAGCGTATCAAGCGGCGAGAGCGGGCGCGCGGGCAGCCTGCCGTGCAGGTGCAATTGCGCTTTTGTGCCAAGCGCACAGATCACGGGCAAGAGAAAGCGCAGGGTAGAGCCGGATTCACCGCAATCCAAGGAGGCGGCGTCCGCGCTATTCTTTATGGGCGTGACGTCAAAGCCGTCTTGCGTGCGCTCGATGGATGCACCCAGCGCGCAAAGGCAGGAGACGGTGGCGTCAATGTCGTCGTTGGAGGCCGTGCACGCGATATGCGTGGGCGCGTCTGCGAGGGCGGCGCAGATCAGATATCTGTGCGCCTCGGATTTGGAGGGGAAGGAGGGAAGCGTGCCGCGCGGCGCGGGGGTGTGAAGTGTTACTTGCATGGCGCACCTCTTCAGGCGAGCCCCTTGGCAAACCAAGAGCCAATGTTTGCGGCGGGAATCTTGCAAAGACGGCTGTCGCCGATGGCGTAGGGCACGACCAGCGTGATGCTTCCGCCCGCGCGCTTTTTGTCGGAGAGCGCGGCATCTGCCAGCTCGTCTGCACCAAAGTCGCAGGAAACAGGCAAGCCGAGCTGGTTTGTCAGAGATAGCAGCGCATCAAGGTCGGATGCGGGGCAAAGATCTTGCGCCACGGCCGCGCGCATGATGGTTACGGTGCCGATGGCGACCGCAGAGCCGTGCGAGATCTTGAAATCCGAGCATTTTTCAATCGCGTGCGCCACCGTGTGCCCAAGATTGAGCAGCTGGCGCATCCCGGTATCAAATTCGTCCTTTTCCACCACGTCGCGCTTGTTTTGCACGCAGCGCGCAATGATCTGCTCGGATGCGGGGGAGATGCCGTCTTCGAGCAACGAGAAAAGCGTGCGGTCGTTGATCACGCCGTATTTGATCACCTCGGCACAACCGTCCGCAAGGATCTCGGGAGAGAGCGTCGAGAGTGTGTCGGGGTCACAGATCACAAGGCGGGGCTGATAAAACGCGCCTGCTAAGTTTTTGCCTGCGTCCAGATTGACGGCGGTCTTGCCGCCGACCGAAGAATCCACACAGGCAAGCAGCGTGGTGGGGATCTGAATAAAGGGAATGCCGCGCAAATATACCGAGGCGCAAAAGCCGCAAAGGTCACCTACCACGCCGCCGCCAAGCGCGAACATGGCGTCGGTGCGCGTGTACTTTTGCTCTGCCAGGTGCTCAAGCAAAGCACCCAGCGTACCAAGTGATTTGGAGCCCTCGCCGTGCGGCACTACGTAAACCTCGGGCACAAAGCCGGCTGCCGTCAAGGAGGCGGACAGCGCGTTTGCATACAGAGGGGCTACGTGATCGTCGGTCAGGATCAGGGCACGGCAAGGGGAGAGTACCTCTTTGGCAAGCTCGCCCGCACGCGCAAGCAGACCCTTGCCCACCAGCACGTCGTATTTTGTTGAAGCGTTTACTTGGATGGTGATCATTTGCTCGTTTTCCTTCCGTCAATCTCTTCCTTGGCCACTCTGCCCTCGGCCAAAAGCTTTCGCAGGGTGTCCTTGTCTCTCGCCTCGATGGCGTCGCGGTATTCGGTCAGGGACGCGATCAAAGCGTCGATCTCGTCAAGCAGGGGCTCGCTGTTTTGTAAAAAAAGCTCGCTCCACATGTGTTCGTTGAGCCATGCCACGCGGGTCATGTCCTTGTAGCTGCCTGCCGAAAAGCCCTTGTGCGCGCGAGCGGTGGGGCTTTTGACGTAGGCATTGGATACCACGTGCGCAAGCTGTGAGGTAAAGGCGATCATGCGGTCGTGCTCTTTTGCGGTGCTGACCGTGATCGAGCCAAATCCCATAGGGGAAAGCATGTCCTTGACGCGGCCCAAGAGGGCAATGTCCTCGTAGGTGGGGGGAACGATGACCATGGGCGCGCCCGCAAACATGTTGGCGCGCGTGTATTTGATGCCGGAATTGTGCGTGCCCGCCATGGGATGGCCGCCCACAAAGCAAAAGCCGTATTGCTTTGCCAGGGCAAATCCAACCTCGCAGACCTGCCCCTTGACACCGCAAAGATCCATAAGGATGCAGTTTTGGGAGAGCAGGGGAGCGATCTGCTGCATGTATGCAACCGATGCATCGGGGTAGAGCGCGACCAAGACAAGATCGCACTCGGGAAGGGTGGTCTCATCTAAGGGCGCGTCGATCATGCCCGAGAGCAGCGCGTAGCTTTGCGAGGTGGGGTCTTTGTCATAGCCCAGAACGCGGATTTCGGGCGCGTTTTGCTTGTAGGCCTTGGCGGCAGATCCGCCGATCAGTCCAAGGCCGCAGATTCCAACGGTCATGTGGGGTCTCCTTAGTGTTCAATATCGGAAATGGCGTCCAGCACAAGGCGTACGTGACGCATGGTCTTGTCAAATTGCTCCAGGGTCAGCGACTGCGCACCGTCGCACATAGCGTGCACGGGGTCGTTGTGCACCTCGATCATCAGTCCGTCCGCGCCTGCGGCAGCGGCAGCCAGCGCCATGGGTTCAACCAGCTTGGCAGAGCCTGTCGCATGGCTGGGATCTACGATCACGGGCAGGTGGGAAAGCTCGTGCAGCACGGGTACGGCTGAGAGATCCAGCGTGTTGCGCGTGTAGGTCTCAAAGGTGCGGATTCCGCGCTCGCATAGAATGACGTTTTCGTTTCCGCCTGCCATGATGTACTCGGCTGACATCAGAAACTCCTTGAGCGTGGCGGCAAGGCCGCGCTTGAGCAGAATGGTCTTCTGCGTTTTACCCAGCTCCTTGAGCAGCTCAAAATTCTGCATGTTGCGTGTACCCACCTGAATGACGTCCACCTGTTCAAACATGGGCAGGTGATTTGCGTTCATGATCTCGGAAACAATGGGAAGACCTGTTTCGCGCTTGGCGTGCAGCAAGATCTCAATGCCGTCCGCCTTGAGACCCTGGAAATCGTAAGGGGAGGTGCGGGGCTTGAACGCGCCTCCGCGCAGCATGGTCGCACCGCTTTGCTTGACGGCACGTGCAATCTCTGTCACCTGCTCCTCGCTCTCTACCGAGCAAGGGCCTGCGATCACGGCGAAATGCCCGTCACCCACCAAGGTGTCGCCCGCACGGATGACGCTGTTGTCGGGGTGGAATTTCCTGTTGGCACTCTTGAAGGGCTCACTGATCCGCTTGACTGTCTCTACGTAGGAAAGACTGCCCAAAAGATCCTCGTCAATGCGGGTAGTGTCGCCCACAAGACCCACAATGGTCTGGTATCGGCCGGTCGAGAGATGAACGGAAAGCCCCTGAGAGCGGATCCAGTCTGCAAGGCTTTGGATTTGTTGTTCGGTAGCACCCGGTTTAAGTACGGCGATCATGATAACCTCCATGGAAAAACAAAAATACCGCAGCTTTTACTGCGGCGTGTCAGATTTTACATGAAAAACGAATGACATGGCAGCAAAAATCACCCTTATTACATGGCGTAAGCATAATAATAAAGGAAGATATCGCTGTTTGCAAATGCGTGTCTCATGCAAATAACTCCTTCTGTATGATACGTTAAGTGTAGCACGTGCAAGCGCGTTTGTCAAGGGAATTAGAGAAATTTCTTGCGTTATTGTAGACAAATCAAAGGTTTTCTGGTATAATAGAATCAGATCTATGTCAATTCGAAACAAATCATCCGTAAATGGGATGAAATCGGGAGGAAGTTATGTTTTATACCGCAATTTGTGACGATGAATCGGTCTTTTCCGAAAAAGCCAAAGCACTGCTTGACCAGATGCTTGACGAAAAGGGCATTACGCACCGTACAGACTGCTTCTCATCGACAGACGAGCTGCAGGCGGCTATGAAGAAATGTGATTATTCGCTGTTGCTTTTGGATATTGTGATGGATAAGCGTACGGGACTCGAATTTGCCACAGAGCTGCGTCGCGCGGGCAGTCGCGTCAATATCGTGTTTATGACGTCCAGCTCGGAGTTTGCACTGGATGCTTATGAGGTGTATCCCTTGACGTATCTGACAAAGCCGGTCGATCCCATCAAGCTGCGCCGCGCTGTGCAGATGTGTCTGGAAAAGATGGAAAAGCAGCCGGGTCTTGTGATCAATGACCGCAAGCTCGGGCAGGTCATGATGGAGTATGACGATATACTGTATCTGGAGAGCCAAAAGCACGATATCGTGGTGTATGCACGTGACGGTAAGCAATATACCTTTATGGGGAGCTTTGAGGCGTTTTGTGAAAAGCTGCCTGCGGATGTCTTTTTCCGTTGCCATCGCTCCTATAGTGTCAATCTGCGTCACACCAGCCGCATCAGCAACCGTGAATACACCATGCGAAACGGGCATCTGATCCCCATTTCCCGTACGCAGTATAAGGTGGCGTGCGAGAAATTTGCCGGTCTTTGATATGAGCTTGCCTCAATCTTTGGTTCAGCCGCTTCTGATCTGGTACACTCAGAATGCACGGCAGCTGCCTTGGCGGCAGGATATCACACCGTATCGCGTGTGGATCTCCGAGATCATGCTGCAGCAGACGCGCGTGGAGGCAGTCAAGCCCTATTTTGAACGCTTTATGCATGAGCTGCCGGACATCAAGGCCTTGGCCGAGGTGCCCGAGGAAAAGCTGCTCAAGCTTTGGGAGGGGCTGGGATATTACAGCCGTGCCCGCAATCTGCAAAAGGCGGCAAGACAGGTTTGTACCGAATACGGCGGAGAATTGCCGGCTGATCCGGATCAGCTGCAAAAGCTTTGCGGGATCGGTGCGTATACCGCGGGAGCTATCTCGTCCATCGCGTTTGGACGCCCCGCCCCCGCAGTGGATGGCAACGTCATGCGCGTCTGGGCAAGGCTGACGGCAGACGGGCGCGATATTCTACAGCCCGCCGTGCAAAAAGATGCAAGAGAGGACGTGGCTGCCATCATTCCCACAGATCGGACAGGGGATTTCACTCAGGCGTTGATCGAGCTTGGCGCAACCGTTTGTGTGCCGGCGGGGGAGGCAAAGTGTCATATCTGTCCCTTGCAGGCGTTTTGCAAGGCTATGGCCGAGGGAAGGGCGGATGAGCTGCCTGTCAGATCCAAGGCAAAGCCCCGAAAGAGCATGGATATGACCGTGCTTCTCATCCATGACGGCAAGCGCATCGTTCTGCACAAAAGACCGGACACAGGACTTTTGGCGGGGATGTATGAGTTTTATCAGACTGAAGGATATATGGATGCGGCAAAGGCTGCATGTCATGTATGCAAGATGGGCTTTGAGGTACAAGAGGTCAGCGAGCCGCTCGCCGCAAAGCATATTTTCACGCATCTGGAGTGGCACATGACGGGATACGCTGTGCGCGTGGCAAGTGTTGACCCTATCCCCATGCACCTGTGCGCTGCTACCAAGGACGAGATGGGCGGCACCTATCCCATTCCCGGTGCGCACCGTGTCTATCGGGAAAGAGCAGAGCAGTTATTGAATTGATTGACAGTCAAGAACCGGACGGATTTCCGCCCGGTTTTTGCTTTTTGCATATAAATCCGAAAAGACATGTTGCATTTGGCGTATTTGAGTGCTATAATATAGGTATACTGTACGTTATGCCGTGAATTTTGAGAAGGTGAGGTATTTCCTTATGATTCGAATTCCCGTGTTCCCCGTAGGGCAGCAGGTGTATGAGGGCTGCAACGTAACCGTTAATCAAAGAAAGATCAAGCCATATTCGGCGCGTGTGTCTGCAATGCCGTTCAACCGTGCCTGGCCGGGGCATCAGCGCTCCTTGGAGCAGACAGAGATGGCCGGCTTTCTGTCCTTTGAGGCGGACGAGCAGGTAGAAGTCAGCGTCAGCTGGCCGACCGCTCCTGCGCACGTGATTGTGCGTCCGCTCTCCCGTGGCGTGAAGGCAGAGATTGTGGGCGATACCGCTACCTTTACCTTGCCCGGCTGTGGGCAATACACGGTCGAGGCGGACGGACACCATAATGCGCTGCATATTTTCGTCAATCCGATTAAAGAGACCGACGGCCTGCGTACCACCTATCGCTTTGCGGGCGGTGAGCATCATATCGGTTCGATCGAATTGACCGATAATGATACGGTCTATATCGACTCGGGAGCTGTGGTATACGGCTCATTTTACGCCATTTGCGCGGAAAATATCCAAATTCTTGGCCACGGTATCATTGACGGAAGCCGCGAGGAGAGAAGTGACGATACCTCGCTTCTGGCCTGTGATTACGAAAAGGCCATCCCGCGCGACAGTCAGGGCATTCGAGCATTTATGCACGCG
Source organism: Eubacteriales bacterium (assembly GCA_045594705.1). GTDB lineage: Bacteria > Bacillota > Clostridia > Oscillospirales > CAG-272 > SVQP01. The sequence continues at coordinate 2,023 of JAZNZB010000106.1, read as the reverse complement.
CATCGCGTACTGCGCGGCAATCTACGCTTTTACAGATGCAAAAACGTGTACGTCGAGGGTGTCGTATGCCGTGACAGCGCATCGTTTTCCATCATTGCCGCGGGCTGTGAGAACGTGACGTTTGATAACGTCAAGTGTATCGGCATGTGGCGATATAATTCGGACGGCATCGATCTGTTCAATTGCTCCAACGTCAGCGTAAAGAATTGCTTCTTGCGCAACTTTGACGATTGCATGGTCATCAAGGGCATTTGCGGCTGGGATGACGCATGCAACCGCAATATCACGGTAGAGAGATGCGTGCTTTGGTGCGACTGGGGCAGGGCACTTGAGATTGGTGCCGAGACCAACGCCCCCGCGTTTTATCACATCCTGTTCTCGGATTGCGACGTCATTCACGGCTCTACCATTCAGCTGGACATCCAGCACCATAACCGCGCCGAGATCCACCACGTGACCTTTGAAAATATTCGCGTGGAGTACACGCAGCATCAGCAAAGTGATCTGCATCAGCAAAGCGAGGAGCAGGAATATCGCAGCACAGGGCAGCAGCCCGTGCTTCTCAACGTCGCGCTCTACGACATGGGACTGTTTGCCAAGGACGGCCTGCACGGCTGCGTGCACGACGTTCTGTTCAAGAATATTTACGTGCTGACCGACGCGCCTATGCCTATGCCGTGTTCGATCTTCCGAGGCCTTGACGAGGCGCACGGCGTGCGGAATGTCCGCGTGGAGGGCTTGTATTTCAATGGTGAGCGATTGGAATCCCACGAGGCGGCCAATTTCGTGATCGGGGAGTTTGCACAGAACGTGCAGCTGATCTGATCTGTACCCAAGGAGAATGAATCATGAATGCATTTCATTATACGCTGATCGGCGCGGGCGTGCTGGTCGGTGCTGCGGCAATCACCGCGGCAGCCGCTGCGCCGTATATCCATAAGCTGTTCAAGCAATCCTTCGGACGCAGCGATCCTTCACCGGATCATCAAAGCAAATTTTTGGAGGGGCTTCGCCAAAAGGGCTTTGATAAGCAGGTGGAGGTTGTCAAGCACGGCTGGGCTGCTCTGGATGCGGCCGAGCATGAGAAGGTGTATATCACCTCGCACGATGGTCACAGGCTTTGCGCCAAGCTGTTCGCGCCCGAAAATCCCCGCGCAACCGTGATTTTGGTGCACGGATACCACAGCAAGGGCGAGATGGATTTCGGCTGCGTGTTTGATTTTTACGCACAGAGGAATATCGCCATGCTGATCATTTATCAGCGTGCACACGGCGAGAGCGAGGGCGATTATCTGACCTTTGGCGCAAAGGAGAGATTTGACGTGCGCGATTGGGCCAAGTACTTAGTGAACAGATACGGAGAGGATCACAGTATCATCCTGGACGGCGTTTCCATGGGCTGCTCCACCGTGCTGCTTGCCTCCTGCCTTCCCGATCTGCCGCCTCAGGTCAAGGCAGTCATCGGAGATTGCGGCTATGCATCTGCCAAGGATCAGATCGCGCAGGTGCTGCGCAGCGATTTCAAGCTGCCCGTGCCCATCGTACTTCCCGCAGCAAGCCTGCTGTGCCGCATGTACGGCGGTGCGTTCTTGGGTGACGCGGAGGTGGAAAGGGAGCTGCGCCACGCCAAGATTCCCACGCTGTTTGCGCACGGTGCGGCGGACGATTTCGTGCTGCCCTCCAATTCCGAGCGCAACTATGCCGCCTGCACCTCGGAATATAAGAGGCTTTGCATCTTCGAGGACTCACCCCACGGCATGAGCTACCTTGACCACAAAGAGGAATACGAAAAGGAAATCACCGCGCTTTTGCAGCACGCGGGGATTTTGGAATAATAAAAAGCGCAGCTCCATCGGGCTGGGGAATAAGCGGAGAAATGGGTATGAATCAGCCTCGTTTCTGTCAAAAATAAACCGAGATACGCATAAAAACAGCCGTAGGGGGCGACGTCCCCGACGCCCCGTCCTACATAAACAAATCTTTTCGCTATGCTATAAGTTCTATATGCCTGCACGGGGCGTCG
>JAZNZB010000105.1:0-11406 GCA_045594705.1 Eubacteriales bacterium | reverse complement strand
GGAGATCTACGATAAGAACGAATACGAAAAGGCACTTGCATGGGTCAAGGCAAACTGCATCGAGGGCTTTGACAAAAATCCCGAACAGCTGCAGAAGACCCGCGCAGAAAAGGATGCCGACTGGGAATTTGTGACCAAGATGATGGTCATCATCAAGGATCTGATGAGCGGTAACCCCGATCTCCCCGAAACCTGCCGCGAGGAAATGGTTGGGCACAACGCCATTGCCGCAGGATTTCAGGGTCAGAGACAGTGGACCGACTTCTACCCCAACTGTGACTTCCCCGAGGCAATGCTCAATACCTCCTTTGACTGGAACGGTGCGCGCGAGCCCTACGTGCTTGCCACCGAAAACGACGTGCTCAACGGCATCGGCATGCTGTTCATGAAGCTTTTGACCAACCGAGCACAGATGTTTGCCGACGTTCGCACCTACTGGAGCGGCGAATCCGTACAACGCGTGACCGGCTATGAAATAGATGGCAAGGCCAAGGATGCAAACGGCATTATCCACCTGATCAACTCGGGGGCTTGCTGCCTGGATGCCTCGGGCGCGGTCAAGGACGAGAACGGCAACGGCGTGATCAAGCCCTGGTACGAAATGACCGAGCAGGACATGAAGGCCGTGATGAACAGCACCACCTGGAACTACGCCGACCTTGGCTACTTCCGCGGCGGCGGATACTCCTCCCGTTTTGAAACACGCTGTGAAATGCCCGCGACCATGATCCGTCTCAATCTGGTCAAGGGTCTTGGCCCGGTGCTGCAGATCGCAGAGGGCTGGACGGTCGAGCTTCCCGCTGACGTTTCGGACGCGCTCTGGAAGAGGACCGACTACACCTGGCCCTGCACCTGGTTCGCTCCTCGCTGCGACGGCCGCGAGGGCTCTCCCTTCAAAACTGCATACGAGGTTATGAACAACTGGGGCGCAAATCACGGTGCGATCAGCTACGGCCACATCGGTGCAGATCTGATCACGCTTTGCTCCATGCTCCGTATCCCCGTTTGCATGCACAACGTGCCCGAGGATAAAATCTTCCGTCCCGCCGCATGGAACGCATTCGGCATGGATAAGGAAGGTGCAGACTACCGCGCTTGCGCAAGCTTCGGTCCCCTTTTCAAGAAATAATTTTTTTGGAGCATTACATGCCAAAATCTGAACATATGGCAAAGGCTGCCGATCCCGGCGCTGTACAAAGGAGGTTCAATCACGCGGTCTCCTGTGTCAGTGTTGAGAACGGTGCTCCTTGCCTGTACATCAATCGGGAAAAGCAGACTCCCCTGGCGTACGTCACTTACCTGACCGAGCAAAATCGCTACGGCGATTTTGCCCGTGCGGGGTATCGCCTGTTCTCTCTTCCCGTCTTTTTCGGATTCAATCATCTCAATGAAAACTCCGGACTTGACGTGTTTACCAAGGGCATCTTTGATCACCCCCAGCCCGATTTTTCGCGCTTTGACGCGGACATCGCACAGATTCTGGACGCATGTCCCGATGCGTACATTCTCCCCCGCATCAACGTCTCGCCAAGCCGAAGCTGGGAGCTTGCGTACAAGGACGAGCTGTGTGATCAGAGGCCAGACGGCACGCCCGGTCGCGTCAGCTTTGCATCCGACGTCTGGGCTGCCGAGGTCAAGCGCGAGCTTGGCATCTTTATCGCGCACGTCATCCAAAGCCGCTATGCACCGCACATCGCGGGCTACCAGATCGCGGGCGGAAATACCGAGGAATGGTTGCCCTTTGACCAAAAGCACGGCATCAGCGGTCTGCGCGCACAGCAAAAATACGCGCAGTATCTGGAAAAGCAGGCGCTTGTGGACAGCAACCAATCCTTTTATCGCTTTTACTCCGAGCTGGTAGCATCCCGCATCTGCGAATTTGCCGCAGAGGTCAAAAGACTGACCGACCGCTCGGTGATCGTGGGCAGCTTTTACGGCTACACGCTGGAATGTCCCGATCCCACCTCGGGTCACCACGCGCTGCGCATGCTGCTGGAATGCGAGGACGTCGATTTTCTCTGCTCCCCCATCTCCTACTCCATGGTGCGCGCACCGGGGCGCGATCATCCTTACATGACGCCCTTGGCCTCGATCCGTCACCACGGAAAGCTGTATTTTTGCGAAAACGACACCCGCACGCACCTCTCCTTCCCCGTCAACGACACCCCGTGGTACACCTCGCCCATCTGGTTTGGCCCCGAAAAATCGGCCTCGATGGACGTCATCAAGCTGCACGCTGCCCGCGCGCTGATCAATCGGCACGCTGCCTGGTGGTTTGATATGTGGGGCGGTTGGTTTGCGGACAAGGATTACATGCATCTGCTTGAGCAGCTGCGCTTAGTGTTTGCCGAGAGCCGTGATTTGCCCACCCAATCGGCTACAGAGGTGGCGGTGTTTGTGGACGAGGAGGCGTACGCTGCCATGCAGGACCCCGGGGCTGCGACCTCGGTGTGCTATCTGATCCGTGAAGCTCTGGGCATGATGGGTGCGCCCTACGACCTGTATCTTTGCTCGGACGCCGACGCCGTGCTGGGCAAATACAAGGCAGTCATTTCCCTAAGACCCGCAGATTCCCCGCTTGGCGACAGACTCTCCGCGCTTGCCTATAACATGGGAAAGCCATATCTGGAGATCCGCCCGCAAAACGCCGATATCACCCCTGCCGAGCTGCGCAGCTTTTTACGCAAGGCACACGTGTTCCTCTGGAGCACGCAGGACGCGGTGATCTACGGCAATTCCCATTACGTCTTTCTGCACGCCGTCAAGGACGGAACCTGCGTGCTCAACATCCCGGGCAGCATGGATCTGCAGGACGTTTTCACGGGGCAGAAGCACTCCACGCAACTTGATTGCAAAAAGGGCGAGAGCTACCTGTTCCGCCTGGTTACCTAACACTATGAAAGCGAGATACTTATGAAAGCACAAATCAAAACATTCCTCTTGAGCATGCTTTGCCCCATGCTGGCATTCTGTATGCTGGCCGGCTGCACGCCCGACACACAACAGCCCGAGCAGAGCTCCGATATCTCAATGGACACGCAAGCGCCCGCAGAAGACACAACCCCCGAGCAGACCACGACTCCCGAGACCGAAACCGAAAGTCAAACCGAACCGGAGCCTCCTTACGTCTATGAAGGCCCGGGCCTTGACGTCACCCGCGCGACTGACCTTGTATCCATTTGCTACTCTGTTTGGTTTGACGCCATTCTTGGCGTTTCGGGCAGCGGTGTTAACCACTGGTACAACGTCACCGAAATAGAAGCGGGAAAGGGCCAGTGGGGGCCGTATCCCCAGTTCCACTACTGGGCAAAGCCAGCACTAGGCTACTACTCCAGCTCCAACGTAGAGGTCATCCGTACCCACATGACCCAGCTGAGCACCGCGGGTGTAGACTTTATCATCATTGACCTGACCAACGCACACGACGGCTATCTCGGCACGGCGCAATGGGACAGTTTCATTCAGAAGCCTCTTGATGCGCTGTTTTCCACCATCGTGCAGATGCGCTCCGAGGGTCTTGCCACCCCTTACGTGGTACTGTGGGTTGGCGACTGGGTAGGACCGAGCGAAGGCCCGCTTTACCAGAAGCTTTACGATGAATACTATTCCAAGCAAGAATATCTTGACTGCTTCGTTTACTGGGATAACAAGCCGCTTCTGCTGACCGCTTATACCCAGCCCGAGGACTTTCCCTTAAAAGACAAGGACATCTTTACCGTCCGCTCGATGTGGAACTACTTGAGTAAGGGACGTCCCGAGGGACAGTGGAGCTACATGGCAAGAAGCAACTATAAGCAGTACGCAACCGGCCCCGACGGCAAGCCCGAGCAGATGAACATCGCAACGGCAGCTTTCCGCTACTACATGACCTACGCCGATACCGCAGACGGACGCCAGGGCGGCCTTTTCTGGCACGCACAATGGAAATCCGCCTTTGAGACCCGCCCCAAGATCGTGACGTTGACCTGGTGGAACGAATGGTGCGCGCAAAGGCTGCGCGACGACAAAGGCGAATACGTATTCGTGGACAACTACAATCAGGAATACAGCCGCGACCTTGAGCCCATGGAGGGCGGTCACGGAGATCAGTACTACAAGTGGATGATCGAATATATCGCAGCCTACAAGAACCACGAGGAATGCCCCGTGCTGGTGGAAGAGGGCTACGAGGATCGCGTGGATAGCTTTGTCAGAGAATTCCAATCCAAATCCTTGATTCGTGACACCTTTGATCTGACCGAGCATGGCGCTTGTGCCGGTCATCTGATCGTCATGAAAAATGCCGCCAGCGATGAGATCTGCGAGGTCTACGACTTTGAGATCTCCTGCCCTGTTGACTTGAATGACACTTCAAGCATGGAAAAGCACAGGGATAGCGACGGATATATCCACACCGTACAAAAGGTGGCCTGCCCGGAGTGCGGTACAACACTGGAGATTGATCTGTGGGAGGACAAACAAGATAATTCCCATCAGATCACCCGCCTTTACAACAAAGACGGCGATTTGATCATCGAAGTGATCGAATAATCACCAAAACAACAGGCTGCACGCGCACGTGCGGCCTGTTTCGGAGGTTTTTTATGAGCAGACATATCTATACACTCAAAAAGCCGGCAAGCTGGCATAAGGAGCTTTGGCGCGAGGCACTCCCCTTGGGCAACGGCCTTTCGGGGCTTCTGATCCCCGGAGCGGTGGGCAACGAGCACCTGACCTTTACCCGCCACGATCTGTGGGAGGGGGCTGACGAGCGTCCCGTGCCGGACGTGACCGACACGCTGTACGAGATGCGGGCGGCACTTGCGCGCGGTGATTATGCCGCCGCCAACAAAGAAAATCTGGCGCAGGCGCTGCACAAGCAGGGCGGCGCAACACCCATTGAATGCCCGCATCCGCTGGGTTGGCTGGACATGGAATTTGCACCTGCCAAGCCCTTTGTGCACTACCGCCGCGGCGTCAATATGCAAACGGGCGAGGCATTCGTGGAGTTTTGGGTGGACGGATGCCGCTACCGCCGTACCGCCTTTGTCTCGCGCGATGCAGACGTCACCGTTCTGCGCATGACTGCAGACAAGCCCTTTACCGCTACCTACGATTTCAGGCTTTATAACGAGATCGCGCAAACCAAGACGACGCAAAGCGGGCTTTACCGCGCGTCTGCCGACTCTTATACCGCTGCCTGCGTACAATTCATCGGAGATTACACCGCCACCGTCTCGGGTTCGGCTCTTTCGGTCACAGGCTCTGACTATATGCTCCTGATCCGTACGGCCTCGCACGGCTCGGATCTCTCGCTTGACGCCGTCACAGACAAAACCTACGACGAGCTTCTGGCCGCGCACGAGGCCAAGCACCGTCCGCTTTACGATTGCGTCAATATTGAGCTTGCGAACGACACAGAGTTTGACGCAACCAACGAGCAAATGCTCGCAGACGCTTACGATGAGCGGGTCTCCCCTGCGCTTTTTGAGCGTCTTTGGAGATTTGGCCGCTACCTCTTTATCTCTGCCGCATCCGAGCATGGCAATCCCGTACCGCTTTACGGCATCTGGCCTGCCGATCACCACCTTGCGTGGAGCCAGTACGTGGCCAACGAAAACGTGGAGATCACTTACTGGCACACCATGGCGGGCGGACTTTCCTATGCCATCCCGCCGCTGCTGCGTTACTACACCGCCAAAACGCAAAAGCTGCGCGAGTGTGCAAAAAATATGTTCGGCACAAGAGGCATCTGGATCTCGGCCTACACCACGCCCGGCTCATCCGGACCCTGCGTGCCCGTTTCCATCATTCTCAACTGGACGGGCTGCGCGGGCTGGCTTTGCCGCCACTTCTGGGAATACTACCTCTACACGCGCGACGAGCAGCTTTTGCGCGACGAGATCCTGCCCTTCATGCACGAGGCCGCGCTGTTCTACTTAGATTACGCGCAGCGCGACGGCGAATTGATTATGCTCTCCCCCTCCGTCTCCCCCGAAAATATCCCCGCCGGCAACCCCGGCATCGTAGCCAAAAACGCGACCATGGATTTTGCCATTCTCAAGGAGCTGTTGACCAATCTGCTCTCGGGCATAAAGATCACCGGGATGTATGCGGACGAGGCCGCAGAGTTTGCCGACCTGCTCTGCCGCATTCCGCCCTATATGCTCAACGAGGACGGCGCGATCAAGGAATGGATGAGCCCCGATCTTGCAGACAATTACCACCACCGCCATCTCTCGCACATCTATCCCGTATTCCCCGGCAACGAGATCTCGGCGCACGCACAGCCCGAGCTGTTTGAGGCCTTCAGGCAGGCGGTCAGATTGCGCAAGCTGGGCGCACAGTCGGGCTGGTCGCTCGCGCATATGGCAAGTATTTACGCGCGCATGGGCGAGGCAGAGAGAAGCATGGAGTGCATTGACGTCATGGCCAAGAGCGTGATCATGGATTCGCTCATGACCACCCACAACGACTGGCGCGGCATGGGCGTTACGCTGGAATGGCAGGGCGAGGCATTCGTACAGCTGGATGCGGCCTATGGTGCGGTCAACGCGCTGCAGGAAATGCTGTTCTGTGCACAAAAGGACGCGCTTTCCATCCTGCCTGCGCTGCCCGAAAGGCTGACAAGCGGACATGCGAACGGCCTTGTATTCCCCGAGGGTACGGCAGATATTGCTTGGAGCGAGGACGGCAACGTGACGCTGACCGTTCATGCTGCGCGACCCATGAATGCAAGCCTATTGCTGGGTGGCACAGAGCGTTGCCGCCTGACGCTGGATGCAGAACAAAGCAAAACGTTGCAGCTGACTCTTTGATACTGAAAGGAAACCATATCATGTTGAAGAATATCCCCCCGATCCTCTCCCCCGAAATGCTTAAGGTGCTGTGCGAAATGGGGCACGGCGACCGCCTTGTCATTGCCGACGCCAACTTTCCCGCTGCCAGCATGGGCAAGAATGCCATTGTTTTGCGCGCGGACGGGCATCGCGCGACCGATCTGTTGGACGCCATATTGACCCTATACCCTCTGGACACCTACGTAGAGCACCCCGTATCCCTGATGCAGGTCATGCCCGGCGACACCGTCAAAACTCCGATCTGGGAGGAATACAAGGCCATCATAGCCAAGCACGACGCGCGCGGTGCGGACGCCTTTGCCGAGATCGAGCGCTTTGCCTTTTACGAGGAATCGAGAAAGGCTTACGCCATCATCGCCACCGGTGAAAAGGCACTCTACGCCAACGTCATGCTGCAAAAGGGCGTGATTTAAGCAAAAAGGGCCAAGTCATTCGTTTGAGTTGGTCCTTTTTTGTTTTTATCTTTACAATTCCCGCAATTTGTGTTATGATATAGGCAATCAAGTACAGGCAGGTAAACGATATGCTCGAAAAGCTCAAGGCGAAAATACTGTTTCATAAGCTGCTTTCCCGCCCCGATATCGGCAAGGCTTACGCCATGGTGGGGCCCGAGGACGCGTGGTATGACACCATCTCCCGGGTGCACGCATCCTTAGAGGAGATCCATACCCTGCCCGCAGAGGTTCCCACACTGACAAGCCACGACGGTCTGACGCTCACAGCCGTGTATTACCCCGGCAACAGCAACGTCACGGTCATCTGCGTTCACGGATACACCAGCCACGCCGAGCGCGAATGGGCGTTCCCCGGGCTGTTTTACCACTCTCTTGGCTACAACGTGCTCATTCCCTATCAACGCGCGCACGGTCCGAGCATGGGGGATTACATCACCTTTGGCGCACTGGAGCACCGCGACCTTTTGGGCTGGGTGGATCTGATCAATCAAAAGACCCCGAACGGCCGCATTGTCCTGCACGGCCTGAGCATGGGCGGCGGCATTGTGCTGGACGTGTGTAACAAGCCCATGAAAAACGTTTGCGCACTGATCGCGGACGCACCCAGTACAAGCATCAAGGAATTTTTCATCAACGTCTCGCGCTCCGCCTTCAAAAAAGAGGGCGACACGGTAGCCGCGCACGCATTGGCAATATTCAAGAAAAAATTCGGCGCGGATGCCGAGGATTTTGAAGCCACGGAGCTGATCAAGAACTGCAAATATCCACTTTTGCTTGCCGCGGGCAGCAACGAAGGACGTGAGTCGCAGTTTGAAGAGCTCAGGCAGCGCAACCCGCAGCCCACCGAGATCATCATTCTCCCCGGCTGCGACCACGGCAACGGCATGTATAAGCAGACCGAGCTGTACCAAAGCGCGATCAAGCAGTTCCTTTCGCGCTATATCTGATCCCATTTCCACACAACGATTGATGAAAGCGAGGTGATCCCATGTCCATAAAAATTCTCTGCCCCCCTTACGTGCAGGCGGTGCTCAAGGCATTGCACGACGCGGGCCACGAGGCGTATATCGTGGGAGGCTGCGTACGCGACAGTCTGCTTGGTACTGTGCCCAAGGACTGGGATGTGACCACCTCGGCTTATCCCGAGCAGACCGAGCAGGCCGCCCTTGCTTCGGGGCTCAAAACCTTCCGTACGGGCATCAAGCACGGCACGATTTCGGTGCTCTCGGACGGCGTGACCGTGGAGTGCACCACCTTCCGCATTGACGGCGATTACAAGGACTCCCGCCACCCCGAAAGCGTCAAGTTCACGCCAAGCTTGGAAGAAGATCTTGCCCGCCGCGATTTCACCGTCAACGCCATGGCCGCCGCACCCTCGGCGGACGGCTGGGAGATCATTGACCCCTTTGGCGGTCGGGACGATCTGGGATCGGGCACCATACGCTGCGTGGGCAACCCCATCAAGCGGTTTGGCGAGGACGCCTTGCGTATTTTGCGCGGCGTGCGCTTTGCAGCAAGGCTCGGCTTTGCCATTGAGGATAAGACCGCCAACGCCATGTACGCTGCCGCGGGTGGCCTTAAAAGCATCTCGCGCGAGCGTGTGCGCGAGGAGCTGATGGGCATTTTGCAAAGCCCCGACCCCGAATGGGCGATCAAGACCATGAAAAAGCGCGGACTGCTCAAATACGTTTTTCCCTATGCCGACGTAACCGCCGCTGCGCGCGGTATCAACGAGACGCCTGCCGATCAACCGCTCTTCCGCCTTGCATTCCTGCTTTACAACACCCCCGATGACGCGGTACAAAAGACCACGAGTGACCTGAAAATGTCGGGTGCGGACGCGGGATTTGTGCGCACACTGTTAGCTTTCCGAGCAGAGAAACTTGAAAACTCCCCTTTGTTTGCAAGAAAAATGATCGCCAAGTACGGCGACGTTATCCTGCCCGCGCTTTCTTTGCGCGCTGCTAAGGGCGAGGACACCGCTGCCCTTTCGGACATTGTTTCCGAGCAGATGCGCGCAGGCGTTTGCGTCAAGATTGCCGACCTTGCGGTCAATGGTGCAGACCTTACCGCCGTCGGCATTCCCAAGGGGCGCGAAATGGGCCGAGTACTGAACGCATTGCTTGCTCGGGTTATGGAAGACCCCGCGCTCAATCAAAAGGACATGCTGCTCTCTTTGGCAGCCGATATCTATAAGGAGAACTAAATGTATTCCGTCACACCGAAAAAGCAATCAAAGCTGACAGGTTTGATCTGCGCCGCCTGCTTTATCTGCGGGCTTGGCCTGTTTGTCGCCTCGATCGGGCAGAGCGAGATCCCCTACGCTACGCTTGCAGGCCAGCTTGCGGGAGTTTTGTGCCTGGGCGCAGGCATTTACCTCTACACCAAATATTTTGCGCACCAATTCACCTACGCCGTGCAACCCGGTGGCGTTTTTGATGCAAACGGCGACGAGATCTACGATCTGGTGGTCACAGACACAGTGGGCGGTCGCCGACGACGCGTGGTCTGCCGCATTGCCCTGCGTGACATTTTGCAGGTGGACGCGCGTCCCGCACGTGCCACCAAAAAGAACGGGTATGCAAAAATCGAAGCCCCCGGCGAGGACGGTGGCGAAGTGTTCCGCTATTGCGCAGACATGATTCCGGGCAAAATTATAGCCGTTTACGACCGCGACGGCAACGCGGTTTTGCTGACCTTTGACCAAGGTTTATATGAGATTCTGAGCAAAAAACGCTAAAAAATATTTTGTCAAAATTTTTTTCAAAAAGCTCTTGACAAACCGATTACAATCTGCTATAATACTGCATGTTCCGTTCACGAGACTCTGTTCGTGAGAATGCGCTGGTGTGGCTCAATGGCAGAGCAGCTGATTTGTAATCAGCAGGTTGATGGTTCGACTCCGTTCACCAGCTCCATATATGGGGGATTTCCCGAGCGGCCAAAGGGGGCAGACTGTAAATCTGTTGTCACTGACTTCGGTGGTCCGAATCCACCATCCCCCACCAAACAAAAGAAGCACTTCTTACGAAGTGCTTCTTTTGTTTGGTGGAGATGCTGTAGTGTTGAGGAACACTACGCCAAATCCGCTCGCGGATTTGTGCATGGGTCCTGAATCCACCACTCACAAATTTCAACTTCTTCAGCCTATAGTGCTTTTTTGCTGTGTGACGGTAGTCGCTCGGTCTACTACGCCAAATCCGCTTGCGGATTTGTGGTTCTGCGCTTGCGGCAGAACAGGGGTCACTGAATCCACACCTCATCATTGATGTTTTTTATCGACCTTAGGGTCGTTTTTTGTTACAATCAATCATATAACGGTCTTCGTCAAAACGCAATCTTTGTTAAGTAAACTTAACAGTTCGTTTTTAAAATCCCTTTTCAAGTATTGACAAAACTTCCCGAACATGCTAAAATAACCGTAGAATCAACACGCTTTTCGGAAAGGAGAGCATGATGCTCGGTACAATATTTGATATCCAACGCTTCTCCGTCCACGACGGTCCCGGAATACGCACCACTGTCTTTATGAAGGGATGCCCTCTTCGTTGCAAATGGTGTCACAACCCCGAAGGACTTTCCATGCCTCCTCAACTTCGTTTCGAAAAGGAAAAATGCATTGGATGCCATCGTTGCGACGACAGAGTAGGGCTTGAAGCTGCCGAAAAATGCCCTGCGGAGGCATTGACCGTGTGCGGTCGTTCTGTTTCAGAGAAGGATATACTGCGTGAGGTCTTAAAGGATCGCATCTATTACGGTAGCTCGGGCGGCATCACCTTTTCGGGTGGCGAATGTCTCCTTCAATCCGATTTTGTAGCCTCCGCCCTATCCCTCGCAAAAGCAGAAGGCATCCACACCGCCATCGACACCTGCGGCTATGTGACATGGGAAGCCATCGAAAAAACGCTTGACTGTTGCGATCTTTACCTCTACGACGTGAAATGTGTCTCCGCTGACACGCACAAAGCCTTTACCGGTGTGAACAATTCTCTGATCATCGAAAATCTGAAAAAGCTGTCCCAGACGGGAAAGGAGATATGGATACGCACCCCCGTCATTCCCGGATTTAACGATACGGAGGCGGAGATGACACAGATTGCAGATCTCCTCTC
>JAZNZB010000104.1:0-3289 GCA_045594705.1 Eubacteriales bacterium | reverse complement strand
TAGCGTAACGGGAGGAAGGGGTTTGCGCAAAGAGATTGGGAAACAGAGATTTTTCAATGATAAAGGGCTGAATCTTGTCTTAACTCAACCCTTATTTCATATTTTCCCGCTAATTTTTCAGCCCCATCGGGCTGCTTTTTTTGTTTGGGTCAATTTTCAAACTCCACCGATTTTGCCCAATCGATGAGGTCCTGCTCATATTTTTCTACGTTCTCCTCATGCACGGCAAACTGGATCAGCCAAAACGCATCCTCGGATTTATAGCAATAGTAATAATAATGACACGGCTTTTTCGTGTCGGGGTCATCCCCCTTGCTCACAAATCCTGTAAGTCCATCCGCTTCTGTCACAGAGACAGGACCCAACTTATCAGCATTATACTCGATCATTTCCTGCAGATACTGCTCAACAGAATAGTTTTCCAAGACACTTGCCGAGTCAAAGGGTTCCTTGAACACGGCAACAAAGATCTCACGGGAGTGATACGCTGCCACGTATCCCTCATACTCAGTCCTTCGGAATTCATTGGTCAGCGTGATGCTCATGCCCTCGGCAGAAAATTCCTTATCCCGAAGAATGAACAGGTCTGCAAACAATGCCACGCCCACAGTGCCGCAGATCAGCCCGAGCAGTAAGCAGATAGTCAAAACGACAGCCCCCTTGGCCGTGCTTTTTTTGCGGTGGGCAAGCACCTCTGCGCTGCAGTTTCCCTCAAAGCGAAACGCATTTCCCGCAGCGGGATTGAACTTGCATTGCCCTGCCAGTGCAATATCCTCTTGCCCTGTAGACAGCTGATAATACTCGTTACAATAGCTTTTACTCAACTGATCGGCAATGACGTAAACCTTGGCTGCATCCTCGGAGATCTCAAAGGTCTTTTCCTCCCCGTTTTTCAACTCGCCCAGCTTGCGACAGCCAACGTCGTTGATTTGGATTTCTGCAGACGCTGCATCCTCTACGTAGACCTTGAGCTTACACGCACAGCCTACAAACGTCTTATTTCTTTTCACGGTTAAATGACGCATAAAAACCTCCCGACGCAAATTGTCTTTCACCTATACTGACGCTTTTTTTGCAAAAAAGTCTGACATTTTTTGAATTTCTTCGAATTTTTCTTGCAGGTTTTGCGCGTCATTTCTCCGGTGACGCATTGGCAAAGTAAAGGTCATACGCCCCCCTGCGCATCAGATCCTCCCAGGGGTAGACGTCTGTATCATGCCCGGTAAAGCAGATGACGAACGGCTGATCCGCGTACACGATGCCAATATCATTGCTGAGCCCATCGTCCTCGCCCGTTTTGTGCGCGATTTTGATATTCTCGCCCAGCTTGCCGCCAAGCTTGTGCATGATCTGCTGCTCCGAGAGCACCTCGATTGCATAGTCGCTGACCTCGCGGCTGATAAATTCCCCGCGATACAGCCGCTCCAGCAAAAGCCCAAGCTCACGGGGGCTGATGGAATTCTGCACGCCCTTGGCAGACGCCTCACGGTCAAACAGCTTTCTGCGAATGCGGGTCTTTTCCAATCCCATTTCGGCAAAGCCCCGCTCGATGGCCTCAAAGCCGCAAAGGCGAATGAGGCGGTTTGTGGCGGTGTTGTCGGAAAGGCAGATCATCAGTCTGCACACGGTGCGGATATCGGTCTCAATGCTACCCGTAAACATGTTCAAAGCACCGCAGCTTGGCACCTTATCGCTGTCCTCGGTCACAATACGATCGTCAAGCGACAGATCCCCACGCTCACATTCGGCCAAAATATGCAAAAACAGCGGAAACTTGATCACGCTGGCAGCACCGTAGATCTCCTCTTCCCCAATACCGTATTCAAAACCGGTGACAAGATTCTTGTAGTAAAACCCAAGATGACCTTGCATGGTGCTCATTTCTCGGCGAATGCCCTCCAGTACCGATAGTTCTGTCATAACAATCCTTTCTTATGCAAAGTAATCGCGCTTATTGAATGCCGCGGTCATGAATCTCCAAGCCGCCTTGCCGTTGGTCAGCCACTCAATGTGCGCGTTGTTCTTGGTGTTTTTCAGCATCTGTGCAACCAAGAAATCGGCCACCACATCGGGGTAGTCGCCAAGAATGTTGTAAACTTTCTTGGTCTTCTCGGGAAGGTCGATCTTCTCCTTACCGCCCAAAGCACCCGTGGTGAAATCGGTGATCATGATACCGGGGCTGAGTCTGCCCACGATCACGCCCGTCTTTCTCTCCTCGCTCTCCTTGGCCAGCGCCTGTGTAAAATGCGTCACAGCGCGCTTGCTTGTGCCGTACATATTCAGTCCCAGCATCATAGCGTCATTGCTGCCGTAGCCCTCCAGATTGTAGATCGCACCGTGCCCCTGCCCGATCATCTGCTCCATCGCAGCCTTGGAGCCATACACCGCGCCCTTGAGGTCGACATCCAGCACCAGTCTGATCTCTGTCTCGGAAAGCTCCCAAAGTGCCTTCATGGGCTGATTGATGCCTGCGTTGTTGACCCAAATGTCAATGCTGCCGCAATTTTCAACGGCAAAGGCCACCAAGGCTTGCATACTCGCAAGGCTTGAAACATCGCCCGCACAAGCGTACACCTTGCCTGCGCCTTTAACCTGTTCCAGATTAGCCTTCGCACTTTCAAGCAGCGCAGCGTTGATGTCGTTGAGCACCACGTTGAAATCCGCCTTGCGGAAGCGGGTTGCCAGCTCATAGCCAAGCCCTCTGCCCGAGCCTGTAATGACAATTGTTTGCATAAAAAGTTCCTCCTCAAATGTCAAATGTTTCCGTATTTATTTTAGCACGGAACAGAATGGAAGTCAAGTCTGCGAAGACCTTGAACAGAAAAATCAAATACCGATGCTGTCTGCTCGTGGGGCTAAATCGGTTTGGTTGTCACAACCACCGGGTTATCGTTCGTGCTGCCACCGTCGCATAGTCGTCACGTGTCGCTCGATACACTCGCTCCTTCGAAGGTCATGGTGGCAATTCAAAATCTCGCTTCGAAAGCAAGCAAAAAGGCACCCTGTTGGGTGCCTACTAAGTCGTGCTAACCTACGCCCTCTCGCGTCGCATAGTCGCCGCGCGTCGCTCGATACACTCGCTCCTTCGGCTCATTGCTTTGGCTCGACCGTTCTGTCGCAAACGATATTCAATCGTTTGCGACAGAACTAACCCAACGAGCTACGCTCGTCGGATCGCAATCGCAGATTGCAAGTTCAAATCCCACCTCCGCAACCAACGCAAAGGCACCCATCAGGGTGCCTTTTTGCGTTGGTTGCAGAGCGGACTTAAGTCGGATCGTAGCCATGT
>JAZNZB010000103.1:0-26246 GCA_045594705.1 Eubacteriales bacterium | reverse complement strand
GGGAGTAGTCTCCTCGGGAGTGGTTTCCTCGGGAGTAGTCTCTTCGGGAGTGGTTACCTCGGGAGTAGTCTCTTCGGGAGTAGTCTCCTCGGGAGTGGTGACTTCAGTCTCGGTGTGTCCGCAGACGCACTCGCCGTCAACGTAGGTGTGTGCTTCGATCTCTTCGTAGCCGCAGATCGAGCAAACGCGCTTATGGGTTGCATCGTCGATGCACTCGTATGCGCCGAAGGTGTGCGCTACGCACTCATGCATTTCGTGGAACTCGTAGTCACGAGCAGCCTGTTCGAACTGCTTAACGGGGTTAACGTTCATTCTGGAACCGAAGTACCAGTATGCAACGTAGTGGCCTGCAGCATCAGGATCAGCAATCGCAGTGAATGCGGGAACGTGGCTGTCAAGCAGGGTCTCGCCGTTATCGGAGTTGAGAGTCCACTCCTTAATGAGGTCGCCGTTCACGTCAAAGAACTTGATGTTGAACAGGAACTGCTCATAGTTCACAGCGTAGTAAGAGAAGTGAGAGGTGGTGAAGGTCAGCTCGTCTGCGCTTTCGGTAGCGGGCAGGTCATCAGCGGTCTCACCAACCAGGTAGTAAATGTAACCATGGAACTTAGCAGCATTTTCCTCGAAGGGAACGGTTACGGTAGCCTTACCGCCGTTTGCGCCATCGAATGCAGAGCCGATCAGATCAAAGCTGTAAACTGCATAGTAGTCGCCGTAGAGCGGGCAATCTGCTTCTGCATCGATCAGAGAAGAAACTGCAAAGGTGATCTCCTCTTCGGTTGCATTTGCCTCAATGTTCAGCAGTGCCAGGTTGTCAAGCAGAATGCTGACAGCGTGTGCACCCTTAACGTCGGCATCGCCGTCGATAACTGCCTTCAGGGAGATCTCATCGTTCATTGCTGCGATCTCGAAGATGACAGAAGGAATGACAGTGGATGCAGTCAGACGGTTGTCGACCACAACGTAATCGCCAAGAGTGATAACGTAGGTGTTGCCCTCACGAACAACGTTGCTATCCTCACCGAAGTGAGCCTTAGCAGTGAAAGTGCCGTAGTAGTCGGTATGTGCGGTTACAGGACCCAGAACAACAGCAACACCGTTAACGGTCCAGCCGTTGAAGCTGTAGCTGTAATCCATGTCAATGGGCTTGGTGGGGGTAGCCACAACGGGAGTTTCGTCGTAAGCAACCTCTGCGCTGTCGAACAGCTTGCCTTCAACGTAGAAGTTTACGTTAGCAGTATAGGATGCCTCATAGGTTGCGTGTGCAACAGCTGCGGGCAGACCCTTTTCAAAGTTCTTCCAGCCCTTGAAGTTCAGAGTGGACTTTGCAGTCAGTCCGGCATCCAGAGCGGGAATCTCGCCGTAGTTGACCTCAACGGTGTAAGTATCCTTGAGTACCTTGAAGGTGATGGTAGCGGTGTAAACTGCTTCGTAGGTAGCGTCACCGGTAACTACGGGCAGCTCACCCTCAACGCCTGCCCAACCCTTGAAGTTCAGGGTGGAGAAGAGGTACAGCTCATCCTCAAGTGCGGGAACGGTGCCGTAAGCGAACTCGCGTACGTAAACCTGATCCAGTACCTTGAAGGTGATGGTGTGCTTGTCAGCAACGTGCTTTGCGTACAGAACGGTATCTGCACCGGGCATGGTGGTCAGCTCCTCGCCGTACTGGTCAACCCAAACAACGCTGTGGCCGGTCTGGATTGCATCCTTACCGTAGGGAGCAAGCTCTGCACCGTAAGGCAGGAAGCCCTGGAATACGACCTTATCGCCATCCATGTAGGTGACGGAGTACAGGTCGGAGATATTCACGGTAATGGAAACGTCGGAGGTGATGTCACGGCTGGGGATATAGTTGCCAAGAACGATGGTCTTGCCGAAAACGGTAATGCTTACTTCGTCCAGAATGTTCTTGAGCCATGCGGTGGGATTATAGGTCTTGCTGAAGCTGAAGCTGAACTTACCGTCGCCCTTGTAGGTGTCGGTCAGCTTAGCGTCTGCAAACTTCTCGGGGATCTTGTTGTAAACCAGGTCGATAGCGCGGTTTACGTAATCAAATGCCTTCTGTGCCTTGGCAGAATCGGGAATGCGATTCTGGTAGTCGGCAAATGCCTCAACCATGCTCATGACGATATCCTGTGCACGGTCGGAGTTTACATTCAGCTTGTTTGCAACGCGAGCAACAACGTCGTTCAGACGGGTGCTGCCAACCAGAGCGTCTGCATCCTTGAGCTGAGTCAGAGCTGCCAGATCCTCATAGGTGACCATCTGGGTCAGATTGTAGATAGACTTGAAGGTTACGGAAGCTTCCTTGCCGGAAACGGACTCGGGAACCTTGTCGATCAGAA
The DNA here is from genome assembly GCA_045594705.1 of Eubacteriales bacterium. GTDB lineage: Bacteria > Bacillota > Clostridia > Oscillospirales > CAG-272 > SVQP01. Next base: position 23,901 of record JAZNZB010000103.1, on the reverse strand, counting down.
TATTACCAAGCTTCTTGGTCAGTGCAAGTGCGGGACGGATCTCCTCGATCTTGTCCAGCAGTGCCTGCTCGTGCTCGTTTTCAGCGGGAACGTGGTCAAGCAGATACTCAACAACGTTTACGAACTGCTCATAGTCAAGCAGATCGAACAGAGCCAGCAGCTCGCCAACGGTAGCGCATTCGCTCATACCGGCAACGAGGGTCTGCTTGGTCTCATCGGAAACGCCTGCATAGTTCAGTGCCTTCGCCAGATACTTGGAGAAAGCTGCGGGAACGAAGATCTCAACATCGAGGTCGCCGCCGGTGCTCAGAACGAAATCGCCTGCAGCAAGGATAGCCTTAGCGCCCTTGCGTACCAGATCGAGGTCGCCGCGCAGAGCAACGTTGAGCGTTACTGCGCTGTCAGCCTTATCCTCTGCATCCAGAACAACGTCATAGGTAGCCAGCAGGCCGTCATCGCCCATTTCAGCGATATCGGTGGGGGTTACGGGATCAACCAGCAGAGCGTTCTTCAGACCTGCTGCAGAGATGATCTCGCCATAGTTGCCTGCCTCAACGGTGTCCAGCAGATCAACCAGCTGGGAAATGCCGTAGCCTTCCACAGCAACTACCTCGTAGCCGTTTACGGTTACGGTGTTGACCTTACCGTTGTAGATCTCGGTAGCACTTGCCTTAATAAAGGAAGTAACTGCCTGCTTGTATGCGCTCTTGACGCCGCCCTCGCGAACGTCACCCAGAACGTCAAGAATGATCTGCTTGTAGTTGCTTGCGTCAACGTTTACGTACAGAGTAGCAACGCCGTTCTCGTAAACGATCTCGTACTCGCCATAGTTCATAGCGAGGCCGTTGACTTCGGTCACGATCTTGTCTACAATGTCAACCTTGTGACCGGTGATGACGATCTCGGTTGCGCCCTCGGGAACGATAACGTACTCGTTGTTCCACTTGATGTACTCACCAGCAACTGCATTGCCTGCAACTGTGGGGATCAGCTTCTTGTAGCCAAGAGTCTCTTCGTGAACGGTTACACCGTCAACCTTCCAGAGGACGGTGCAGGTGGGAGAAACGTAAGTAGGATCTTCATCCTTCTTCTTCTGTTCTTCCTTCTGGTATTCGATCGCGTCCTTGATTTCATCAAAGGATGCACCGTTCTGGACAGCGTCCACAACGGTATCGATGTCGCCAACATGCTCCTCATTTACCAGAACGTCGTCGATGACAGTGTCGAATTTCTGCTTAGCATCTTCTTCGTCCTTTACACCGAGGATTTCATCAGCGGACTCTTTAAAACTCTCGTTGGTTGCATACTGTTCATCAACGTAATCCTTCAACTGGTCAGCGGCGTCAGGTTGATCCTTGACTTCATTGTACTTGTTGATGAGGTCGATGAACGCACTCAGATCCTGGCCTGCAAAAGAGGTCAGGGCGGAGTTGCCTGCAGCGAACGTGGGAACGGTGATTACAGAGGCGAGCATTGCCAGGCACAGCAGTGCTACGAAAACTCTGCAACCAAGTTTTGCGGTTTGCTTCATTGGTTTATTCCTCCGAACAATAAAATGATTTTTAAGACTCGGGATATTTGAAACCCCTACCGGCTTTCCGGGGTGGGCGCCTTAACATTATATTATATATGACAGCCGGTGATCACACCCAAAAAGAGCATAATGCACCCAGTGCCCTACATTACGGGCATTATACCACATTTTTTTCGTTTTGTCAAGAAAAAGTCATCCTTCCAAACAGATTATGCAAAAACAGTGCGCAAGTTTCCGTGCAACCCAATTTTGTCGGCGTTTTTTCGAAATGTTGCACAAAATGTATCTCATTTCATGAACTATTTTGTCAACTTGTCGCATTTTTACCTGATTTCAGTGCCGTCCACTCTCGCGTTACAAGCGTCACATCCGATTCGGTTCACAAATTGTTTACATTTTTCGACAACATTTTTTTAACATTTTTTCACACAATGTGATTTCGCCTGCACGAAATGCCAAAAATCACCCGATCAGAGGCTCACCCCAAGTCCATTCAAGCCCTTAGCTATTATGCGCATCTCGTCCGCAGCAGGCACGAATATTTGCCGTGCAAGACTGCCCTCCGTCCCGCTTCAACAACACCGTTTGCCCCCTCCTTCAGCCGATGCGAGACAGCTTTCCCTCGGGGGGACACCTTTGTATCGCACGCCCCCCCGGTTCACGTGTCCTTTATGGATTTTCTCAATTTCATGACACGCCCCACAGAAACACTCCCAATCCATTCACCCGTACGCGCGTATGCGCGCGCACAGGCATTTCGCGCGCTTATTTCAATAATGTACACTTCCGGCGCCCATGCTTCTACTTTGTGTTTATATATCAATTTTTAGTTAACTATTAAAGACACGCAATAAAAAGCCCGTGCATCCTGTTTGGGATGCACGGGCCAGTGTGCTTATGATGTCGGATCAGTCGACCCTATGCCGGAAGAAATCAGTCCTTCTTCTTAGCAACTACGCAAGCACCCAGAGCGAGCACTGCAACCAGTGCGCCTGCGCCGATGATGCCGCCGCAGCTGGATTCCTTTTCAGCCTCAGTGGTCTGCTCAGCGTTGGGAGCCTCGGTGGTGGGAGCCTCGGTGGTGGGAGCCTCAGTCTTAGCATCGGTCTCAGGAGCCTCAGTGGTGGGTTCCTCGGTGGGAGCCTCGGTGGTTTCAATGGTGATAGAGGTCATGCCGTCCAGAGTCAGAACCATACCTGCAGCCTCGGGATACCAGCCGTCACCGGCTTCCAGAGAGCCAAGAGCGTTGGAGGTGCCCCATGCGCCTACGATACCTGCATCGGAGCCATCCTCCTTGGTGTCGTGGTCCAGATAGCAAACCAGCATGTTCAGAGAAACCTTGTCATCGCCGCCGGTCCAAGAGGGAACCTCTTCGCCGCCAACGGTCAGCTTTTCGGAAATATCGTTGTACAGGGTCTGCCAGGAGATTGCGAACTCAGCATACCAGCCGGAGCCGTCCTCTGCCTTCTTGGTAGCGCCCTTTACGTGACCTTCTCTCCATTCTTCCTCATCGTCGGAAGCCATGGTGTAGTCAATGGTGGAAGCAGTGTCGCCCTCGATGCACTGAACGGTCATATCAACGGTGCCGTCTTCCTGCAGACCGAAGGAATAGAATACTGCTCTGCCGAACGCCTCGGTATTTGCTGCCCAGCCGTTGAAGTCGAGCTGGATCTGGAATGCGTCCTTATTGTATGCGTTGTCATCGGAGAACTGAACGTCGGGGTCATTGATCTTGAACGCGATGTACAAGAATTCAGCATCTGCGCTGAACCACAGGTTGATGGACCAGTCGTCCTTGACTTCGCCAACCCAAGCATCCAGGTTGTACTTATCGATGTCGTATCTCTGGAAGCCGCCGTTCTGCCAGTCAGAAACGTCGCCATCAAGAGTGATCTGAGTAGCCAGATCTTCTACGTAATTTGCCTTCACTTCGCCGAAAGCGTTCCATTCGGACTCGTCAACCTCAGCGTTAACAGTCAGAGCGCCCAGAGAAGCCAGCATAGCTGCTACTACGAGCATTGCAAAAAACTTCTTCATTAGAAATTCCTCCATTAAGATTATTTTTGTTTACCGCTTCGCCGCGGTTGTTTACCCTACTATGGTACAGACTATTTTTGTCTGCATTATGTATTTTTTGTTAACTGTTTGTAACCTTGGAGGTATTTTTTGTGCTTGTCGGTATAGTTCACCAAACTTCGAGTTGAATTTTTGTGCATTTTAGCCATCATCCCTCAAACACCAGTTGAAGCGGTGTTTTGCACAGCGTTTCCTTATCCAGCCACGTGCTCTCGCAAAGCGGGATCAGATCGGCATAGCCATCGCGCATGATGCGATTCTTGAATGGCGTCGGATCGGTTGCCCTGCCGAGCATCAGGTCTCCCAGCATCAGCACGTATCCGCCCTCGCCCACGGCAGGCTTCTCCTTTTGCACGTGCAGCTCCTCGCAGATCTCCACCACGCCGTTCTCGTCGGGCGTAAAGGTGCAAAGCCCCTTGCCGGGCAGATAAATTGCCAGCTCGACGCCCTCAACCTCGCCGCTGACAGTATATGTTGCACGGCAGGCATACGGATACTGTGTTTTGCAGCAAACGTGCACTTTTTTGCCCGAAACGGTCAGATCCGCCTCGGAATCGGTCATATACGGTACAACGATCATATCTTCCTTGATCATATACGCGTAGCGCGCGCACGCGGAAAGTCCCTCGCCGCCGCGCATCGAGCAGCACCACCATGCCTCGTAGTCGGGCGCGGTCAGCATGCCGTCGGTCGCGCAGGAATCGCAGCCAAAGCCACCGTTGCATCTCTGGGTGCGCAGCATACCGTTATACAGAATGCGGTTGATGATGGGCAGGTATGTTTCATCTCCCGTTGCCGCGTACAGTTGAGAAGCGACCATAAACGAATCCACGATCGCGCAGGGCTCGGTCCACTCGGGACGCAAGAACCAGTTCTGATTCTCATAATTGACGGTCATACCGTGCGCCAGGTACTGTTCGAAGATGCGCTTAGCTGCTTCGAGGTATTTCTCTTTACCCTCGGCAAAATACATGCGCAAAATGCCGCGCGTGGCAGTCAGCGTGGCGTGCGTCTGCAGCTTCATGCCCACGGGATCAAGCGAGAGGAACTTTTCGATCATTTCCTCAAGCATTTCGCCAAGCATTTGCCTCATTGGCGACTCGGGATAGATGCAATACGCATGGGTAAGGCCGTCCAGCGGAATGTACGCGCAGCCGGTATCGGTGGAGAGGTGCCAGTTGCCGCTGGTTGCAAACACGTGGCCGGATGCTGCACCGCCGCCCGTGCGCAGTGCGGGATCGGTGGGGTACTCTCGATAGGTCTCTCGCAAGGGCAAGAACAGATTGGAGACCACGCCCTCGATCAGAAACAGCGTCTCGTCCGACTTTTTGTATTCATAATAGGAACAAAGTGCGCGCAAAAGCCAGCCGTGCCCCGAAAGCTGCTGCTCGTCCGCCTGCGGGTGCGGCAGCTTGCGGCCAAGAAAGCCGTTTCCGCTCAAGGCCTTTGCCAGCTGCTGCATAGCAGCGTCCAAATGGGCGGGCTCACGGCCTGTCGCCATGGCGGTCAGGGTCTGCGAGAGCATAGCTCTTCCCTCCCAGTCGCCCGGCCAGGTGTCGATGGATTGGCTTTCGAACACCAGCGGAGGCAGGTACATATCGGATTCCAGGCGCGAGATCTGTCGCGCAAGTCTTTGAGCAATCTCGCCCCTTTGACGGACTGCGCCGTGGGGCGCAAATTGAAGTGCGGAACGTTTCATAGAGCCCTCCATATTTTTTCATTGTTTGATGATTTTCACTATATCGGTCGGGACTGCCGCGATATACGTCGCGCCCGCGCGCTCCAGCTCCTCGCGGCCACCGTACCCGAACAGCACGCCGATCGTATCAAGCCCGTGCGCCGCACCGCCCAGCACGTCGTGCTCGCGGTCGCCGATCATCACGCAATCCCGGACGTCCGGACTGCCCAGCAGTTCGAGCGCACGCTCGACCACCTCCGCCTTTTTGGTGCGCGTGCCGTCCATTTCGCTGCCCGCAACCGCCGTAAAGTAGCCGTCCAGTCCAAAATGCTCCAAGATCTGCTTGGCATATAGCTCGGGCTTGGAGGTAGCAAGGCAGATCCCGACACCGCTGTCGCGAAGCTCGGCCAGCACCTCGGGAATGCCATCGTATACCAGATTTTCAAAAATGCCCTTGACGGCATAGTATTCGCGATAATATTCCACCGCCTTCATGGCATCGGGACGCGAAAAGCCGTAATAGACCTCGAAGGATTCGTGCAAGGGAGGCCCGATAAAGCAGTAAAGCTCTTGGCGGTTCTCGACGTTGATCCCGAATTTGGCCAATGCATATTGCACCGATCGGGTAATGCCCTCGCCCGGATCGGTCAGCGTACCGTCCAGGTCAAAGAGCGCGTATTTGTACTTGTTCTGACTCATTCTCACACACTCTCCCCTTGCGCGCGGCGCCACTCGATGAACTCCTCATACGTGCCCGCGCGGTCTACCCAAGTGCCGTCCTCACGGATCTCAATGATGCGATTTGCCACGGTATTGACCATTTCATAGTCGTGAGAACTAAACAATATGTTACTTTTGAAATCATTAAGGCCATCATTGACCGCGGAAATAGACTCCAGGTCAAGGTGGTCGGTGGGTTGATCCACTACAAGGAAGTTAGAGCCGAACATCATCATGCGCGAGAACATGCACCTTGCCTTCTCGCCGCCCGACAAAACCTCCACGCTCTTGTAGACGCTATCGCCCGAGAACAGCATGCGACCAAGGAAGCCGCGCAGATAGCTCTCGGTCTGATCCTTGGAATACTGGCGCATCCAGTCAAGGATATTTTCCTTATGTCCGTTGAAATACGCGCCGTTATCGTGGGGATAATACGAGGTAGAGATGCTCACGCCCCACTTGTAGCTGCCGCTGTCTGCCTCGTCCTCCTCCATAAGCACGCGGAATAGCGCGGTGATCGCCATCTCATTGCCCACAAAGGCGATCTTGTCGCCCTTGCCTACCATAAAAGAGAGATCCTTGAAAAGAGGCTTGCCGTTCTGCGTTTTGGTCAGCTCCTTGACCGTCAGAATATCCTTGCCCGGCTCGCGATCCATCGAAAATCCAATGAAGGGATAGCGGCGGGAGGAAACGGGCAGCTCGTACACGGTCAGCTTGTCCAGCAGCTTGCGGCGCGAGGTTGCCTGACGAGACTTTGACTTGTTGGCCGAGAAGCGCGAGATAAACGCCTGCAGCTCGGCGATCTTTTCCTCAGCCTTCTTGTTCTGGTTCTTGATCATGCGCTGCATGAGCTGCGAGGACTCATACCAGAATTCATAGTTGCCCACAAACATGCGGATGGCGCCGTAGTCGATGTCCACGATGTTGGTGCAGACGTCGTTTAAGAAGTGACGGTCGTGCGAGACCACCAGCACCGTGCCGAAGTAGTCTGCAAGGAAATCCTCCAGCCAGGCCACCGCGTCCAGATCCAGGCCGTTGGTGGGCTCGTCAAGCAGAATAATGTCGGGGTTTCCGAACAGTGCCTGCGCCAACAGGATCTTGATCTTGTCCTTTTCGTTCATGTCTGCCATGCTCTCCCACAGGCAGGACTCGTCAAGTCCCAGACCCTGGAGCAGCTTGGAGGCATCCGACTCGCTCTCCCAACCGCCAAGCTCGGCATACTCGGCTTCCAGCTCGGAGGCACGCACGCCGTCCTCGTCCGAGAAATCCTCTTTTTCATAGATGGCGTCCTTTTCCTTCCAGACGTCGTACAGGCGACGGTTGCCCATGATGACCGTGTCCAGCACGGTGTACTCGTCAAAGGCAAAGTGGTCCTGGCCCAGCACCGACATGCGCGCGTCGGCCGGGATGCTGATCTCGCCGTGCGTGGGCTCAAGCGTGCCGCAAAGCAGCTTCAAGAAGGTAGACTTGCCCGCACCGTTTGCGCCGATGACGCCATAGCAGTTTCCGGGCGTGAATTTCAGATTGACGTCCTTGAACAGCACCTGTCCGCCAAACTGAAAGGATAAATTCGTAACTGTAATCATTTGCCATTCTCTCCATGTAATCATATTCTGTTTTATTATACCAAATTGCTTGCCCCGGGTCAAGGGCTGAAGGGGGATTTATGAAAAATACCACGTTTGATAAGGTCACCGTTCCCGCGTACACGCGCGGCGAGGAACGCTTCAATATGATCTCTCATATCGTCGGCGGCGCTTTGGGCGTGGCGGTACTGGCTCTTTGCGTGGTATCCTGTGCGCTGCGCGGAAATATTTACGGCATTGTCAGCGGTGCTGTGTTCGGAGCTTGCATGATCTTACTCTACACCGTCTCCAGCATTTACCACGGGCTCTCGCCGCGCACGGTCGCCAAGCGGGTGTTCCGCGTGCTGGATCACTGCGCCATTTACCTGTTGATCGCGGGTACGTACACGCCCTATTGCCTGTGTGCCATCCGCGAGGTCGATCCCGGGCTCGGGTGGGGGTATTTTACGTTTGTCTGGGGCTTGGCAGCCGTGGGAATGACGCTCTGCGCACTGGATATGCACCGCTTTCGCGCCGTTTCCATGCTGCTATACCTCGGGCTCGGCTGGTGCGTTGCCTTTTCGTTTGACGTGCTGCGCGCGGCCGTCGAGCCCGGCGGCATTGCCCTGCTGCTTGCGGGCGGCGTGGCCTACACGCTGGGCGTGGTCCTGTTCGGACTGGGACATTTCTTTGCTTATATGCATTCGGTCTTTCACTTGTTGGTGCTGGCCGGCAGTACTCTGCACGCGTTGAGTGTGCTTTTGTATGTTTTGTGAAAAAAATGACGATTTTTTTGTGCAAAGTACTTGACAAGCGGTTTTTGGTTTGCTATAATGGGGTCAAAATTTCAAAGGCTATGACAAAGACGGGACAGTCAGGGATTGGCACAGAGAAGCGGCGTTTGGTGAGAGCCGCGGCAAGACAGACCGTTTCCCCATCACTTTCGAGCCGGTCGTTCGATAGGTAGGACGACCCGATGCGGCACCGCGTTAGTGTGCACAGGGGTCATGCGCCCCGCAGAGTGACACCCCCTATGGGTGTAATTTGAGTGGTACCGCGAGTTTTTGCTCGTCTCAAAGGATTTCTTTTGAGGCGGGTTTTTGTTTTTTGTCAGATCATCCGAGGCAGATCGCTGCTTCGGGAATGAAAGGAGATTACAACATGGATTACAGTTTGAAGGAAGTCGCAGGGAGAATCAAGAACCTGCGAGAAGCAAAGGGCTATTCCCCCGCAGAGCTGGCAAAGCTGACCGGTGTTTCGGTCGAGGACTATCTGCTGCTTGAGCAGGGTGAGACAGACTTCAGCTTTACCTTTATTTACAAGTGCGCCAAGGCGTGCGACGTCGAGGTGGTCGACCTTCTGGAGGGTCGAAGCACCACGCTGACCTCCTTTGCCATTACCAGACGCGGCGACGGTCTGAAGATTTTGAAGCAGCACGGCGTCGAGTACAACAACTTGGCCCCCAAGTTCAAGGATAAGCTCGCAGAGCCCTTCCTTGTCAAGTTCCCCTACATTCCCGAGGAGCAGAACGCGCCCATCAAGCTCAGCTCGCACAATGGCCAGGAGTTCGACGTCATTGTCAAGGGTGCTCTGAAGGTGCAGGTAGGCAACCACGTGGACGTCTTATACGAAGGCGACTCCATTTTCTATAACAGCTTGATCCCCCACGGTATGATCGCAGTCAGTGAGGGCGGCTGTGAGTTCCATGCAGTAGTACTCAATCCGCAGGACGGCCTTGTCAGCGAGGAGTATCCCGAAACGCCCTTTGTCGCTCCCAAGACAACCGTCGCAGAGACTGATACCGTCACCGTTGCGGATAACTTCGTTGAATCCTACTACGATGAGAACGGCGTGTTCAACGGTATCAAGTTCAAGAATGAGGATAAGTTCAACTTTGCCTTTGACTGCGTGGACGCCATTGCGCAAAAGTCGCCCGACAAGCTGGCTATGATGTGGGTGGCAAACGACAAGACCGACCGCAAGTTCACCTTCAGCGATATGAAGAAGTATTCGGCCAAGACCGCCAACTATTTTGAGTCTCTCGGCATCAAGAGAGGCGACACGGTCATGCTGGTGCTCAAGCGTCATTATCAGTTCTGGTTCTGCATGCTGGCACTGCACAAGATCGGCGCGGTGGCTATTCCCGCGACCAATCAGCTGGTCGAGCACGACTTCTCTTACAGATACAAGGCAGCAGGCGTCAAGGCTATCGTGTGCACTGCGGACGGTGCGGTTTCCGACGAGGCCGAAAAGGCGGCTGCGGAATTCCCGGATATGTGCAAGATCTTGGTGGGCGGCAAAAAGCCCGGCTGGCACGATTACAACGTTGAGATGGAACGCTTCAGCACGCACTACTTCCGCACCGAGGACTCCCCCTGCGGCAACGATCCCATGCTGATGCTGTTTACCTCGGGCACGACCGGATACCCCCGTATCGCAACCCATTCCTATAAGTACGCGCTGGGCCACTACCCCACCGCAAAGCATTGGCATAACGTCAAGCCCGGCGGCCTGCACTTCACCATTTCGGATACCGGCTGGGGCAAGGCACTCTGGGGCAAGCTGTACGGCCAGTGGCTGTGCGAGGCGGCAACCTTTACCTACGACTTTGACAGATTCCGCTCCGAGGATATTCTGCCCATGTTTGCCAAGTACGGCATCACCACCTTCTGCGCTCCCCCCACCATGTACCGCTTCTTTATCAAGGAGGATCTGTCCAAGTACGACCTGTCCTCGATCCAATACGCGACCACAGCAGGCGAAGCACTCAACCCCGAGGTCTCGATCCAGTTCAAGAAGGCAACCGGCCTGACCATCATGGAGGGCTTTGGCCAGACCGAAACCACGCTTTCCATTGCAAACTTTGTGGGCACGACCCCCAAGATCGGCTCTATGGGCAGACCCAGTCCCCTTTACGACGTGGTGCTGCTTGATCCCGACGGCAATCCCTGCAAGACAGGTGACACAGGCGAGATCTGCATCCGAGTCGGAGAAAACGTTCCCTGCGGCCTCTTTATCGGCTATTACCGCGACGAGGAAAGAACCCGCGACGTATGGCACGACGGCTATTACCACACAGGTGACCAGGCAACCATGGACGAGGACGGATACCTTTGGTTCGTCGGACGTATCGACGACGTCATCAAGTCTTCGGGCTATCGCATCGGTCCGTTTGAGATCGAGTCGGTCATCATGGAGCTGCCCTACGTGCTGGAATGCGGCGTCAGCGCAGAGCCTGACGAGATCAGAGGCCAGGTAGTCAAGGCCAGCATCGTGCTGACCAAGGGCACCGAGCCCACCGACGCACTCAAAAAGGAGATCCAGGACTACGTCAAGTCTCATACCGCTCCCTACAAATATCCCCGTATCGTGGTATTCAAGGACGAGTTGCCCAAAACCATCAGCGGTAAAATTATCCGAAATAAGCTTTGATTTTGATGGGTATTTTTTGCAACTTCACCAAATGAAACTTGCAAAAAAGCCTTGACACAGCAGGCTATCTATGATATAATTATAGGTAATTTCTTGAAAGGCGATGACGAAAAATTCGCAAGGAACTTTCATTTTCAGAGAGTCGGCGGCAGGTGTGAGCCGATAAGGATTTCTTTGCGATCTGATTTCCGAGCCGAGGGAAGAAAGCATCTGTCCCCCTATTTGGCGACAAGGCAAGTAGACCCCTCCGTAACGGCCGCGTTAAGGCACGGGATCATGCATCCCCAAAGTGGCGCATTTTGCGCAATTTGAGTGGTACCGCGGACATATTTTTTGCCCGTCTCAAGTCGACTTGAGACGGGCATACTTTTTCCCCGACACCCAACCGAATTACAAGGAGAATTATCAGACATGAGTACTCTGACAGGACTTGAACAAAAAATCATAGAGATGGCCGCGCGTATCCGCGAGCTGCGCGAGATCGAGGGACTGAGCGTAGAATACATGGCCAACGCCACCGGCGTTTCGACCGAGGAATACCTCGATTGTGAAGCGGGCAAGCGCGACCTCAACTTCGCCTTCATCTACCGCTGCGCACAGGTGCTTCGCGTAGACGTGACCGAGATCATCGAGGGCTCAGCCCCCAAGCTGCAGACCTATACGCTGACGCGCCGCGGTGCCGGTCAGAAGATCGAGCAGGCGCACGGCATGAACTACTACAACATGGCCTACACCTTCAAAAGCAGGATCGCCGAGCCTTTGTTCGTGCGCGCCACCTACAGCGAAGAGGCCGAAAACGCGCCCATCGCTGTCACCAGCCACCAGGGCCAGGAATGTGACATCGTCATCGACGGACGCCTCAAGGTACAGGTCGGTGACCACGTGGAGATCCTGAGCGCAGGCGACACCATTTATTACGACTCGTCCATTCCGCACGGTATGGTTGCCGTGGGCGGTAAGGACTGTACCTTCTATGCCATCGTGCTTGACCCGGATGCGGCCGAGCAGATCAAGGCAGTCGAAACCGGCTCTGCTCCCACGCTGCCGGTGCGCGACGATCAGAAGCGCGTTTACCATAACTTCGTGGACACGGTAGAGGACGACAAGGGCATTCTCAAGTCCATCTCGTTCAAGAATACCGACCGCTTCAACTTTGCATTCGACATCATCGACACCCTGGGCCGCGAAAAGCCGGATAAGCTTGCCATGCTGCACGTTTCAGGCGACATGACCGAGCGCCGCTTCAGCTTTGGCGACATCAAGCGCGCCTCCTCTCAGTGTGCCAACTACTTCAAGTCGCTGGGCATCAAGAGAGGCGACCGCGTCATGCTGATCTGCAAGCGTCACTACCAGTTCTGGTTCTCCATGCTGGCACTGCACAAGATCGGTGCGATCGCCATTCCCGCCACCAACCAGCTGCAGGAGCACGACCTTTCCTACCGCTTCGAAGCTGCGGGCGTTTCCGCCATCGTGTGCACAGCAGACGGCGACGTGGCGCACCAGGTTGAGCTGGCGGCAGCCGAAAGCCCCACACTGACCACCAAGATCCTGGTCGGCGGCAAGAGAGACGGTTGGCGCGACTTTGACAGCGAGTACTCGCTGTTCAGCGGCAAATGGGAGAGAGACGAAAACTCCCCCGGTGGCGACGATCTGATGCTCATGTTCTTTACGTCGGGCACGACCGGCTACCCCAAGATCGCAGCGCACAGCTACAAGTATGCGCTGGGTCACTTCCATACCGCCAAGTACTGGCATTGCGTGGATCCCGAGGGTCTGCACCTGACCATTTCGGATACCGGCTGGGCCAAGGCCATGTGGGGTAAGATGTACGGTCAGTGGCTGTGCGAGGGCGCAACCTTCGTTTACGACTTCGACCGCTTTGACGCGTCGGTCATTCTTCCCATGTTTGCAAAATACAACATCACCACCTTCTGTGCTCCCCCCACCATGTACCGCATGATGATCAAGCAGGATCTGACCAAATACGATCTGTCCTCGGTCAAGCACGCGGCCATCGCGGGCGAAGCGCTCAACCCCGAGGTCTACCACCGCTTCAAGGAGCTGACCGGTCTTTCGCTCATGGAGGGCTTTGGCCAGTCCGAGACCACCCTGGTCATCGGCAACCTTGCCGGCATGACGCCCAAGATCGGCTCTATGGGCAAGCCCGTACCGCTCTACGACGTCAGCATCGTGGACCCCGACGGCAATCCCGTGGACGTAGGTGAATCGGGCGAGATCGTCATCCGCACCGATAAAGAGCACCCCAACGGTCTGTTCCAGGGCTACTACAACGCTCCCGAAAAGACCGCAGAGGTATGGCACGACGGCTACTACCACACCGGTGACGTGGCGTGGCGCGACGAGGACGGCTACTACTGGTACGTCGGCCGCGTGGACGACGTCATCAAGTCGTCCGGCTTCCGTTTTGGTCCGTTCGAGATCGAGTCTGTTATCATGGAGCTGCCCTACGTGCTGGAATGCGGCGTCAGCGCTTCCCCCGACGAGATCCGCGGCCAGGTGGTCAAGGCCAGCATCGTGCTCACGGGCGGCAAGCAGCCCTCCGAAGAGCTCAAAAAGGAAATTCAGCAGTACGTCAAATCGCGTACAGCTCCCTATAAATATCCCAGAATCGTGGTCTTCTGCGACAGCCTGCCCAAAACAACAAGCGGAAAGATCATCCGTAACAAGCTGTGATGCACACCCCGCGTCTGACACTTTTCGTGGGCCATTACGGCAGCGGAAAAACCAATCTGGCAGTCAATTACGCCATACACTTGCACAGGCAGGGCAAGCAGGTAATTTTGGCTGACATGGACATCGTCAATCCCTATTTCCGCTCCAAGGACAGCGAGGACGAGCTCTCTGCCCTTGGCATTAAAACGCTCTCTTCCCCCTACGCCAACACCAATCTGGACGCACCCGCCATGCCCGCCTCGTTTTACGGCATTTTCGAGCATCGCGATTCGTATGCCGTGCTGGACGTGGGCGGTGACGACCGCGGTGCGGTCGCACTTGGCCGATACGTGGATATGATTCGGGAGGAGAACGATTATCAAATGATCTTCGTGGCCAACGCGCACCGCGCGCTGACCCCCACCCCCGAGGATGCACTTGAGGTGATGCGTGAGATCGAGCAGGCATGCAAGCTGCCCGTGAGTGCCATCGCCAACAACTCTCACCTGGGTGAATTTACCGACGCGGACACCGTGCTTGCGTCGCAGGCTTACGTGGACCGACTGTGTGAGCTTTCGGGCTTGCCCTTGGTCATGACCGCGTTTGAAGAGCGGCTTGCCTCGTCTCTTGAAGACAAGGTGCAGCATCCCTTCCCCATTACGTTACAGAAAAAATACTATTGATACACTACGGAGGACCCCTACTATGGCAAAATTAACCATTGATGCCGAGAGATGCAAGGGCTGTGGGCTTTGCGTGGCAAATTGTCCCAAAAAGCTTTTGCAGATCGCAAAAGATAAGATCAACTCCAAGGGCCATTGCCCTGCCGAGATCACCGATATGTCCGCTTGCGTGGGCTGCGCAAACTGTGCGCTGATCTGCCCCGACTGCGTGATTACGGTGGAACGCTGACGGAAAGCGAGGTAAACAAACATGTCTGATAAGGTACTTATGAAGGGCAACGAGGCAATCGCCGAGGCTGCCATTATGGCGGGCTGCCGTCACTATTTCGGCTACCCCATCACTCCCCAGACCGAGATTGCGGCTTACATGGCCAAGAAGATGCCCAAGATCGGCGGCTGCTTCTTGCAGGCAGAGAGCGAGATCGCGGCCATCAATATGGTCTACGGCGTTTCCGCTGCGGGCAAGAGAGTCATGACCTCCTCGTCCTCCCCCGGAATCTCGCTCAAAAGCGAGGGCATTTCCTACTTAGCAGGTGCTGATCTGCCTGCGCTGATCGTCAACGTCCAGCGCGGTGGCCCCGGTCTTGGCGGCATTCAGCCCTCTCAGTCCGACTACTTCCAGGCCACCCGCTCCTGCGGTCACGGTGACTTCCATCTGATCGTGCTGGCTCCCAGCTCGGTACAGGAAATGGCAGAGCTGACCGTCAAGGGCTTTGATCTGGCCGATAAATACCGCATGACCGCCATGATTCTGGCAGACGGCACCATGGGTCAGATGATGGAGCCGGTGTCGCTTTCCGACATCAAGCCCACCGCGACGGAAAAGCCCTGGGCCGTGACCGGAACCAAGCTGGAGAGAAAGCACAACATCGTCAACTCGCTCTCTCTTGTTCCCGAGGAGCTGGAGACCCAGAACTTCGACCGCTTTGAGCGTTACCGTCTGGTCGAGGAAAACGAGGTCATGTATGAAGAATTCATGATGGAGGACGCAGAGATCTGCATCGCAGCCTTCGGCATTGCGGCGCGCGTCTCCAAGAACGCCATCATAGCAGCAAGAGCCAAGGGTATCAAGGTGGGCATGATCCGTCCCATCACGCTCTGGCCCTTCCCCAAAAAGGCATTCCGCAAGGCAGCCGATCAGGTAAAGGCATTCTTGTCCGTGGAGCTTTCCATGGGTCAGATGATCGACGACGTCAAGCTGGCCGAGGAATGCATCCGCCCCGTATATCTGTGCAACAGAGCGGGCGGTATGATCCCCTCTCCCGAGCAGGTGCTCGAGAGCATTGAAAAAATCGCAGGAGGTAACTGATCATGGTAGTTTTCAAAAGACCGCACGCTCTGGCGGATATGACCATGCACTACTGCCCCGGCTGCACGCACGGCATCGTGCACAGACTGGTGGCCGAAACCATGGATGAGCTGGGCATTGAGGGAAACACCGTGGGTATTGCCCCCGTTGGCTGCTCCGTTATGGCCTATAACTACTTCAATTGCGACATGGTGGAGGCGGCACACGGCCGCGCACCCGCCGTTGCAACCGGAATCAAGCGCGCAAATCCCGAAAATATCGTATTCACCTATCAGGGTGACGGCGACCTTGCCTCAATCGGTATGGCAGAGACGGTCCACGCCGCTGCCCGTAACGAGAACATTACCGTCATTTTCATCAATAACGCCATCTACGGCATGACCGGCGGTCAGATGGCTCCCACCTCCCTGCCCGGACAGGTCACCCAGACCTCGCCCTACGGCAGAGATACCGCGCATTGCGGCTTCCCCGTCAGAGTATCCGAGATGCTCTCACAGCTGGAAGGCCCGCAGTACATCGAGCGCGTGGCCGTCACCAGCGTTGCGGGCATCCGCAAGGCAAAGAAGGCCATTCTCAAGGCCTTCCAAAACCAGATCGACGGCAAGGGCTTTTCGCTGGTTGAGGTCATCTCTACCTGCCCGACCAACTGGGGCATGACGCCCGAAAAGGCAATGCAGTGGGCAAACGAGAATATGCTGCCCTACTATCCGCTCGGCGTTTATCGCGACCGCGATGCCGAGAGCAAGGAGGATACAAAGGCATGAAAACTTTACAGATGTTGATTGCAGGCTTTGGAGGCCAGGGCGTTTTGTTCCTTGGCAAGATCGTGGCGTATCAGGGCTTGATCGCCGATAAGCAGGTCAGCTGGTTGCCCTCCTACGGCCCCGAAATGCGCGGCGGTACGGCAAACTGCTCCATTATCATCAGCGACACCCCCGTCGGCTCTCCCATCGTGGCAAATCCCGACTGCCTGGTTGCCATGAACCTTCCCTCTCTTGATAAATACGAGAACGCAGTTGTTCCCGGCGGAAAGATCTTTGTGGACAGCACGCTGATCACACGCAAGATCGAACGAAACGACGTGGACGCATTCTACGTGCCCGCAACGCAGATCGCCAACGACATGGGCATTCCCACGCTGGCAAATATGATCATTCTCGGCAAGGTGCTCCGTGAGTGCCCCGAGATCGGTATGGACTACCTCGAGGCCGCTATGGGCAAGGTGGTCAGTGCCAAGAGAGCCAACCTGATCGAGCAGAATCTGAACGCCATCAAGCTGGGCTACGATTACAACGCATAAGGAGTTTTTATCATGTTGGATATTAAGATCATTGAAAACGACAAGACCTGGGAGCTGCCCGAGGAGAGCAAGCTGGGCTTTGGCCGCTATTTTACCAATCACATGTTTATCATGGACTACAATAAGCAAGAAGGCTGGCACGATGCAAGAATCGTTCCCTTCGGCAACATTTCCTTGCATCCCGCATCCACCGTGCTGCATTACGGCGCGGAGATCTTTGAGGGACTGAAGGCTTACCGCCGCCTGTCCGACGGTAAGGTGCAGATGTTCAGACCTCTTGAAAACATTCGCCGCATGAACGTTTCCGCGGAAAGACTCTGCCTGCCCGCCATTCCCGAGGAGGATGCGCTGCAGTGCTACACCGAGTTTGTCCGCCACGAGCAGGCATGGGTCCCCCATACCGAGGGCACCTCGCTCTATATCCGTCCCTTCCTGTTCGGTAACGACCCCTATCTTGGCGTACACGGTGTCAATGAGGCAGTCTTTATGATCATCGCCTCTCCCAGCGGCTCTTACTATAAGGAGGGTATCAACCCCGTCAAGATCATGATCGAATCCGAGGACGTGCGCGCCGTCAAGGGCGGTACGGGTCACATCAAGTGCGGCGGCAACTATGCAGCCAGCACAAGAGCGGGCGACAAGGCCGAAAAGCAGGGATATTCTCAGGTACTCTGGCTGGACGGCGTGGAGCGCAAGTACATCGAAGAGGTGGGCGCGATGAACGTCATGTTCAAGATCAACGGTGAGATCGTCACCCCCGCACTCTCCGGCTCTATTCTGCCCGGTATTACCAGAAAATCCTGCCTGGAGGTACTGCGCGATGCGGGCTATGCCGTATCCGAGCGACGCCTCTCGGTTGACGAGCTGATCGCAGCTGCCGAGAACGGCACGCTGGAGGAGGCTTGGGGCACGGGTACCGCCGCAGTCGTCTCTCCCATTGGTGAGCTTTGCTATGGCGGCGTCCGCTATCCCGTCAGCGGCGGCAAGATCGGCGCTGTGACCCAGTCCCTGTATGACACCCTGACCGGTATTCAGTGGGGCAAAATTGCCGACAGCAAGGGCTGGACTTACGAAATCTGATAACTTGGAGAAACCATCATGCGCACTCTCATCATCAACGATATTACTCTTTGCACCAAGGCAGCAGCAGACGCGCTCTCCTTCCGCGAAAAGGTCCAGGCGGCAAGATTGCTTGGAAAAATGCACGTTTCGCAGATTACGCTGCCCCGGATGAAAAGCCATAAGGCAGACGCGCTGCTTGCCCGCACCGTCGCTTCGGTTCTGACCGACTCGGTGCTGTGCGCCCACATCGCACCGGACGGCTCGGATGCGGAAGAGGTCTTTGCCTCGATCAGCTCTGCCAAGAACAAAAAGCTCGCCATGGCTCTGCCCATGTCGCAAGCACAGCTGGAGTTTTTCTATCACCTCAAGCCTGCAGGCGCGCTTGACACGGTCAAGAACGGCATCGCAGCCGCACGCGCGCTTTGCCCCGACGTGGAATTTGTGGCTGAGGATGCCTTGCGCAGTGATTACTCGATTCTGACCTCTTGCGTAGCAGCTGCCATTGAGGCGGGTGCTACTACCGTGACGCTGTGCGATCCCGAGGGATATGCACTGCCCGGCGAGATGATCGCATTTATCAACAAGCTCAAGGCCGACGTTCCCGCACTGGAAAACGTGACGCTCGGACTGCATTGCTCGGACGCCTGCGCACTGGCACTTGCTACCGTACTGGAATCCTTGCAGACAGGCATTTCGCAGATCTCGGTTTGCAGCCACGGAGCTGAAGCCCCCAACACTGCCGCCATGCTGGCCATTCTCTCTCAGAGAAGCGAGCAGATGGGCGTGACTACCTCGGTGCTCTACACCGAGGCCAAGAGCTGCGCCAAGGGCACGGCTGCACTGTTTGACAAAAAGGCGGGCAACAAATCCATGCCCACGGTGCAGAGCGAGGGCGAGGGTATCAAGCTGGACGCGCAGACAGATAAGTACACCGTGCTTGCCGAGGTTGCAAAGCTCGGTTATTCCCTCTCTGCAGAGGATTCCAATCGCGTGTATGAGGAATGCAAGAGAATCGCGAAAAGCAAGGTCATCGGCACGCGCGAGCTGGACACCATTGTAGCAGCAGTTGCCATGCAGGTGCCCTCTACCTATAAGCTGATCTCCTACGTCACCAATAGCGGCAATACCTTCCAGTCCTCCGCGCACATCACGGTGGACAAGGGCGGCAAGACGCTGCAGGCCATCTCGCTTGGCGATGGCCCGATCGACGCAGCCTTCAGAGCATTGGAGCAGATCGTGGGACACCACTACGAGCTGGACGACTTCCAGATCCACGCCGTGACCGAAGGCCGCGAGGCAGTGGGCTCGGCGCTGGTCAAGCTGCGCTCGGGCGACGCTTTGCACGCAGGCCAGGGTGTTTCCACCGATATCATCGGTGCATCCATCCTTGCTTACCTTGATGCGCTCAACAAGATCGTTTACGAGGAGGGCCGCGCGTGAAGCTTTCGTTTTCCAACCGTAAATGGACGTCCTGCTCCTACGCCGATCTGCTCGCGCTGTGCGATGCGACGGGCATGCAGGGTCTGGAGCTTTACGACGTAGCCGACACGCTCGGCGCACCCGGTCAGCCCTTTGACGTTGCCAATGCGCGCTTTACTACGCACACGCTGATCGACAACCATATCACCCCCGTTTGCTTTGATACCTCCGCAGATCTTTCCGATCCCGACGGAGACTGCGCGAGCGTTCTGCGCTCCTATATCGATCTGGCGGCCGTGTTCCGCGTACCCTTCGTGCGCGTGCACACCCGTACAGACGAGACTGACTGCTTCCAAACAGTCTGCAAAAATCTCGAGCCTCTGCTCCCCTATGCAGAGCAGGCAGGCGTGACGCTGCTCTTAGAGACCGCGGGCTGCTTTGCGCATACCGACAAGCTGCGCGAAATCCTCAACCTCTTTGCAAGCGACAGCCTGAGTGCGCTCTGGGATATGTACAACACCTGTATTCTGGCTAAGGAATCTCCCGAGACCACCATTACCAATCTGGGCGCGTACGTCAAGCACGTGCACGTCCGTGACGCCAAGGATGGCGAATACTGCTTTATGGGCGAGGGCGACCTTCCCATGGAGGATCTGGTTCGCGCGCTCTCCTCGGTCAATTACGACGGATTTGTCTCGCTTGAGTGGGATCCCGACTGGATTCCCGACCTTGCCGATCCCGAGATCATTCTGACCCAGTTCTCCACCTACATGGAGCGTTTTGCCAACACCGCGCGGGCACAGGATCACCTGTACGACAATAAGGCACACACCGGCAAGTATGTCTGGAAAAAGGACACCTTGATCGACATGACCTTCTCGCAGGTGCTGGATCGTATGGTAGAGCTGTTCCCCGACCAGTACGCCTTCAAGTACACGACGCTCAACTATACCCGCACCTACGCACAGTTCCGCCGTGACGTGGACAAGTGCGCGCGTGCACTGCTTTCCCTGGGCGTTCGTCCCGGTGCAAAGGTGGCAGTCTGGGCGACCAACATTCCCGAATGGTACATCGCCTTCTGGGCGGTCACCAAGATCGGAGGCGTGCTTGTTACCGTAAACACCGCGTATAAGATCCACGAGGCGGAATACCTGCTGCGCCAGTCGGATACGCACACGCTGATCATGATCGACGGATACAGAGACTCCAACTACCGCCAGATCATCCGCGAGCTTTGCCCCGAGCTGGCAGAAACCCCCGCAGGCAAACCCCTGCACTGCAAGCGTTTGCCCTTCCTTCGCCGCGTGATCACCTGCGGCTTTGAGGAGCCGGGCGCGCTGACATGGGAAGAGGCTCTGACCTATTCCAAGAATACTCCGCGCGAGGAGCTGACCCGCATAGCGGCCACGGTTTCTCCGCACGACGTATGCAACATGCAATACACCTCCGGCACGACCGGATTCCCCAAGGGCGTGATGCTGACGCACTACAATATCGTCAACAACGGCAAATGCATCGGCGACCGCATGGATCTCTCTACCGCGGACCGCATGATGATCCAGGTGCCCATGTTCCATTGCTTTGGCATGGTGCTCTCCATGACCGCCTCCATGACGCACGGCGTTTCGATCTACCCCCTGCCCTATTTCTCTCCGCGTCCTGCGCTGGCTTGCATCCATCAGGAGCGCATTACCGCATTCCACGGCGTGCCCACCATGTTTATCGCACTCTTGGAGCACCCCGATTTTGCCAAGACCGATTTCTCGCACATGCGTACCGGTATCATGGCAGGCAGCCCCTGCCCCATCTCTGTCATGCGTGACGTGGTGGATAAGATGCACATGAGCGAGATCACCATCGTGTACGGTCAGACCGAGGCCTCTCCCGGCTGCACCATGTCCTCGACCGACGACCCACTGGAGGTCCGCGTGGGCACGGTTGGCCGTGCGCTTCCCGAGATCGAATGCAAGGTGGTTGATCCCGAGACCGGAGAAGAGATGCCGGTCGGACAGAACGGCGAGTTCGTTGCCCGCGGCTATAACATTATGAAGGGCTATTACAAAATGCCCCGCGCGACCGCTGCCGCAATCGATAAGGACGGCTGGCTGCACACGGGCGACCTTGCGGCTATGACCGAGGACGGAAACTTCCGTATCACGGGCCGACTCAAGGAC
Organism: Eubacteriales bacterium; assembly: GCA_045594705.1. Taxonomy (GTDB): domain Bacteria; phylum Bacillota; class Clostridia; order Oscillospirales; family CAG-272; genus SVQP01. Next base: position 2,276 of record JAZNZB010000103.1, on the reverse strand, counting down.
ATGATCATCCGCGGCGGTGAAAACATCTACCCCAAGGAGATCGAGGAATTCATCTATACCCATCCCAAGGTCAAGGACGTACAGGTCATCGGCGTGCCCGACGAGCAGTACGGCGAGGAAATCATGGCTTGCATCATCCTCAAGGAGGGCGAGAGCATGACCGAAAAGGAAATGAAGGGATATATCCTGGATCACATGGCGCGCCATAAGGTGCCCAAGTATATCGACTTCGTGGACTCCTTCCCCATGAACGCGGCGGGTAAGATCCTCAAATACAAAATGCGCGAGGACGCTGTCAAAAAGCTTGGATTGCAAAAGGCTGACAGTATCGTCACCGCATAAAGAAAAGAACCGAAGTCACAGGGCTGAGTCAAGAATGATTCAGCCTTTTGCTTTGCCAAAAAATATCACTTGCCCAATCTCTTTACACAGCCCCTCCCCTGTGGGGACAGCTTATGTTAGTCGCCCGCATCAATGAATGTCACAAGACTGATAACAACAAAAAAGTATCCCACAAAGAGGAAAGTCGGCATAACGGATACGTATTGCAAAGCCGTCCCCACAGGGGAATTATCTGCAAGCAGATTGTTCCTCGCAGCGTAGCGTAGCGAGGGGAAGGGGCTGTATGAACACATCGGGATAGTTCTGTATTGTAATAAAGGCATCACTTGCCCGTCACAAACATGAAGGTTTTCTTAAATCAGCCAAAATTTGCTTGACGCGGGCGTGGGTGTGTGCTATAATAAGGCGCGGAATGGAGGGAGATATCATGGACAAAACAAAGAAAAACGCGATCATCATCCTGATCCTGACGCTTGCGCTGTGCGTTTGCATGGGGCTTGTGGACGCTGTGCTCTCCCCCCCTTACGCCGTCAAAAGTGCCATCAAGCTGATACTGTTCGGTGCCATTCCCATCATTTATCTCGTATGCACCAAATCGTTTGCACCGCGACAGCTGTTTTCGCTGCAAAAAAAGCACCTTGCGCTGATCCTTGGACTGGCCGTGGGCATCTTTTCCGTGATCATGGCGGCATTCTTTGCCCTGCGCGGCTTGATTGACTTTTCCTCGATCACCGATTCGGTAACGGCCGACGCGGGCGTGACACGCGAAAATTTTGTATTCGTTGCGCTGTATATTGCGCTGATCAATTCCCTTTTGGAGGAATTTTTCTTCCGCGGCTTTTGCTTTTTCGGCATGCTGCCGCTGGGCATCCCCTTTGCATATATTGCAAGTGCCCTTATGTTCTCGGCCTATCACATCGCATTCATGGACGGCTGGCTCTCCCCCGTCATCTTCGCGCTCGCCCTTCTGGGCATGGCCTTAGGCGGCTGTATTTTCGCCTTTCTCAATCACAAGACCAAGAGTCTGTTGCCCTCCTGGCTTGTGCATATGGCAGCAAACCTGGCAACCAACCTCATCGGTATCATCATGTTCTACAGTATCTGAAAAAAGGAGGTGGACGCTCATGACCGATTCCCCCAAATACGTTTACGTCATTTTCTCTTCCACGCAATATATGATCGCCAAGTGTATCCGTGCCATGACCAACCACCGCTACAATCACGTATCCATCTCACTGGACGGAAATCTGCAAACGCTCTACTCGTTTGCCCGCCGCTACGACGACACGCCCTTCTGCGGCGGCTTTGTGGTGGAAACACCCGAGCGTTATCTGCGTCGCAACACGGCGGCTACTGTGCAGATCTGCGCCATTCCTGTCACAGACGAGGTATACGACACTATCCGAGCGCACCTGGACGGCTACGTTGCCAAGGAGCAGGAGTACGTATATAATTACATAGGCGCGCTTTCTTTTTTGTTCCGTCGCCGCGTCGCGCTGGAAAAATGCCACACCTGCGTGGATTTTGCCACCGAGCTGATCGCCATGACCGACGCGGGCATTTCCGCCGACCGCTTTTATTCGATCCGAGGACTGGCGCGCAATCTGAACAAATACAAGATTTACGAGGGACATTTCTACGCCCCTCTGACGCTCTCGGATATGCCTTCCTCTTATTTTACCAAGCATTCGAAAAAATTCAAGTTCAAGCAGACCGCGGCAAACGTGTCCCTTCTCATGAACCGTTATTGGAACAGTGTTCGATGGAAGCCGAGGCTGAAATAAAAAAGCACTTACTCATGGGGCTGCGAAATTAGCGTTAAAATACGCATAAAACAATGACCGTATCCAAGTGATACGGTCATTGTTTTTTATGAAAAGCCTTGTTCCCCCCATAGATTTGCATTTGCAGGGGACGGCGCCCTCGACGTCCCG
>JAZNZB010000102.1:0-27967 GCA_045594705.1 Eubacteriales bacterium | reverse complement strand
TAAGACCGCTTGGCCTCCGACTTATTGCAAAAAGTTAGCTGCTGACCCGGGACGTCGAGGGCGCCGTCCCCTACGGTGTTTATTGTAATTATCGGGTTATGTTTTTTCGCTAATTCCGCAGCCTCATTTCTCAGTCCTTTTTTCCCTTCTCCCGATCCAGCTCGTCAAGCAGCGAGAGGATCTCGGGGGTGATCTTTTTTCTTCTGTGCTCACTGATGGCGCGATAGAGCGGATATGCGCAAATGGCAATGGCTAAGCCGACAATGCCCACGGCAATGCCGACGGGGGCGGCGAACGCGCCAAGCCCCAGTATTTGACCAAGCTCGGTCATAACCGTGCTCATACCCACGCCCATGATCAAAGCACCAATCGTTCCGACAGCAATCGAAGCTGCACTTGCACGGCTATGCACACCGGCATCCAGATCGTGCAAACGCTTGAGCTTATCGTCCTTAGGATTGGTCATATATTTTTGACGGATGCGATCGATCTCGCTCTGATCCTTTGCACTGTACGTGTATATAAATTCCTGTTGATCGTTATTCTGATTCACGTTGATTCTCCATCATTTGAATTTTCTTGATCCTCTTGCTTGCAAGTACGATCATATAAATACCCATACCAAAGATAAAGGCAGTGACAGCAAGGCCTGTCAAAAGCGGCATCAGCTCATTAAACTGTGTATCCTCAGCAGACCCGAAGGCATTCAGCATGGCAGTTTCCAGTGTCAGCATTGAAACGGCTGAGGTGGCAAGGCTGATGGTCTTGGCGGCAGAGAAGAGGGGGCTTTTGAATTTGCTGTATTTGACCACGTTGACGATGGCCATGGTCATGAGTGTAAAGGTCGAGGCAGCCATGGCAATGGTGGTGATCTGGTGATGCGTGGTCTGGGATCCTTGCACGTTGATCATCCATACGATGATCGCAAGAGCCAGGTTCATGACCACCAGCATGATGCCGCAGAAGCGGTAGCGTTGCCATTGTGCCCTCAGAGCCTGATCGGGCGCAGTGGAACGCACGTCACGCAAGAGGAAAAGTCGCATGACAGCAAGCATGATATAATAGGCTGCAAAAGCATAATACCAAAGTGAGGAATGCCAAAGGCCGAGAGCCAACTGGAATACTGCATAGGCTGCGTTATAGGCAAAGTTGCCGTAAAGTGAGATCTTGATGCGAAGCGTGGCGTCGTCCGAGTAGCGCACCAGATATTTGTTGTTTTTCTTGAAATTCTTGACAAATCGGATGACGGTGGGAATGCGCATGCAAAGAACTGTGAGCGAATAGAACGAGAACACATAGGTTACGTAGGCGACCGGATGCTCTGAGCGGTTTCGCATAAAGGTGACGGTCAGCAGCACTGCAGAGATGGCTGCAAACAGCACGATCAGTAAGGGATGCGGATAGAGCAGGTGCAATCCGATTTTTTTGAGCTTGTGTTTCATATCGTTACCTCAGAAAGAGAGTGACCGAGAAGGTACTGCCCACGCGGGGCTGACTTTGCACGCGGATCTCGCCCTGCACGATGTCGATCACGCGCTTGACCAGCGTCAGTCCAAGGCCGTTGCCCTTGGTTGCGCGGGAGGTGTCTCCCTGATAGAATTTTTCAAAGATGTGTTTGCCGGTTTCGGGTGTCATGCCGCAGCCGGTATCGGTGACAGTCACGGTCACGCGATCCTCGTCCTTGTGCATGGAGAGCGAAACCGTGCCGCCGTCCTCGGTAAACTTGAAGGCATTGGAAAGCAGGTTGTTCCAGACCAAGGAGAGCAGCTCTGCGTCCTCTGTAACAAGCACCTCGTCTTCAATATCGGTCTCGATCGTGATGTTGCGTCTTTCCCACACCTCTTCGTACTGTAAGAGGCATTCGCAAAGCTGCTCACCAAGGTCAAAGGTTTGCTTTTGGGGATAAATCTGCTGGTTTTCCAACCGATTGAGCTTTAAGATATTGGTCATCATCAGGGCAAGGCGGCGCGAGGTGCGCGAGATCTGCTTTGCGTATTCCATGCGCGTTTGGTCGTCAAGCTCGGGGTCTTGCAAAAGCGTGCCGTAGTTGCTGATGACTGAGAGCGGTGTCTTCATTTCGTGTGAGACGTTGGCAATAAAGTCGGTGCGCAACGTTTCAATGCCCGAAAGCTCGTCCGCCAGCTTGTTGATATTCTGTTCGATCTCGCCAAAAGGGGGGGGAGAGATCTGCACGTACTCTTGCGGAATGCGCGCCTTGAAGTCGCCCGCGGCAAGTCTGTCCAGCACCTCACGGATGCGTCTTGCGGGGCGGTCCACCGCTACGCGGCGGCGGATGGTATCCACGATGGCGCAGATCAGCGAAATGACCACCACGTTGACAAATACCACGGGGGCAAACGCGCGGATATCCTCCTCGGGCAGCGAAACCGTGGCAAAGAACACGTAAAACGTTGCCGTGACCACACCGCCCACAAGCCCGAAAAAGATCAGGCAGGAGAAAAGAAAGTCCGTGATATTGTGCAAAAAGTCCTTTTTCATTTGATCACCGCCTTGTAGCCAAGCCCATGCACGGTTACGATCTCAAACGAGGTACAATCGGCAAGCTTGGCGCGCAGCTTGGTCATGTAAACGTCCACGGTGCGGGGGCCCGAGGCGGTGTCTGCATCCCAGAATTCGTCCATGAGTTGCGTGCGGGTAAAGGTCTTTTTGGGGTAGGAGAGCAGCTTGTAGAGAATGTTGAATTCTCTTGCGGTCAGTGAGATCTCCTCTTCATCGAGATATGCGGTATGTTCGTCAAGGTCAATGGTAAAATTGCCTACGGTCAGCTTTCTTTGCGCGGCAATGCCCGCACGGCGCAAAAGCGCGCCAATACGCAGAAGAAGAGCGTTGAAATCCACGGGCTTGACCACGTAATCGTCCGCACCGGTCAGATAGCCGCGCTGCATGGAGCCCAGGTCGTCGCGCGCGGTCATAAAGATGATGGGGATATTTTTATCAAGCGTGCGCACGGTCTCGGCAAATTCAAAGCCGTCGATGCCGGGCATCATGATATCCGAGATGATCAGATCAAACATCTGCTTATACATGGCGTCGTAAGCATCCTGTGCGCTTGTGCAGTGCACGGCGCTGTAGCCGTTACGGTCAAGAAAGGTGCAAAGCGTTTTGCCCAGATTGGCGTCGTCTTCCACAACAAGGATTGCAAACATAGAAAAACCTCCTGATTCTTGGCATACATCATAATTGTATCATACAAATGTTAAGGTTTTGTTAGTATTTCCCGAGAATTGTTCCATGCTTGCAAAAATTATGGAACAGAGCGTGCCCTGTTCCATGTTATTTTATTCGCCGCGGGAGAGCTTGTCGCTCAAAGCAAGGATTGCGGGAGCGTACTTCTTCTTGCGGGAATTCAAGATTGCATTGTGCAGCGGATAGTTGACAATGGCCAAGATCAAACCAACCACACCGACTGCGATGCCGATGGGCAGCGAGTTTGCAATGCTGAGAAGCTCTGCGATATCGGTCATCACAAGGCTCATGCCTGCGCCCATGATGATAGCGGAAACAGAGCCGAACACGTAGGAGAATACCTGTGCGGGGCGTCTGACCTGCGCATCCAGGCGGCGGAGCTCGTCCAGAGCGTCCTTCTGCTTGGGGGTGTATGCGCTGCGAATTTTGCTGATTACGTAGTCCTGATCGTTTCTGTTCATGATAAATTACCTCTTTCTTTTGTTCTGGCGATATTCTACCACCCGATTGTTTGCGAAATGATACCGATATGTTAAGGTTTTATTATTCATTCTACCAACGGTATGGAATTTTCTCTTGCCATATGCGAACGGATATGGTATAATGGAAAAAACTCGAAAAATGAGGACTGAGATGAAAAGACATGGATATATATATTTGGGCGTTTGCGCCGCGCTTTTGCTTGCATTTGCCGTGCTGACCGTGTGCCTTTTGCTTGTGGACGTACGTGCTGCGGGCGAGAGCGGAGCAGGGGTAGGCTTTGCCACGCTGAACCAACAGGTATGGCAGGCGATCGGGCAGAATAAGGCTGCCTTGCAGGCGTCCGAGATTTGCGGACTTTGCATGATCGCAGCTGTGGGCGCGTTTGGCATCACGGGGCTTGTGCAGGTCATTCGCCGCAAGGGATTTTTGCGCGCTGACAAAGAGCTTTACGTTATGGCAGGCGGGCTTGTGCTGCTGGCTGCCGCGTACGTATTCTTTGAAATTTTTGTGGTAAACTGCCGTCCCGTGCTTGACGAGGGCGAGCTTGCCGCATCTTATCCGTCCAGTCACGCCATGCTGGCGGTGGCGGTTGCGGGCATGGGGGCGTCGTATTTGCATGCAAGACCCAAAAAGGGCGCGCTGATCGGCATTCCGGTAGGCCTTCTGATCGGGCTCGCGATGGCCACGGTGGCTTGTCGCTTGCTTGGTGGCGTGCATTGGCTGACTGATATTGTGGGCGGCGTACTGCTTGGGTTGGTGATTACGTTCGGATATTTGGCTGCGTGCGCATTTTTGTCAGGGAAAAAGGAGAGTGGCATATGAAAGGAAAAATTGCATTTTCCATTTTTATCGGCGTGATCTTCAGCGTGCTGACCTTTGTGCTGACGCTGCTCTTGGTGCCGCTAAAAATGGCAGTTTTGTTTGCGCTGCTTGCGTTTGCCATTGCGCCGCCTTTTATGCATATTTCCTTGGTCGTGGAAGAGAGACGCAACAACAAACGCTTTGCGCAGGTGGAGAAGGATAGCAGAATTCCGTATTACCACAAGGCAAACGGCAATATCATGTGGGGCAAGTCGCTGATCAACGGCAACGTATATTTCTGCGAACAGGGGATTTACGTGGTCTCGGTGGAAAAAAGACCGTATCTGATCGTGGAGATCCAGAACAGCGAGATCCTCAAATACGATTTTGAGGAGATACAGCTGCACCTGTACCTCTCGGACGGCAAGGAGCTGCACGTGCTGCTGCCGGATGCGCAAGAGGTCAAGGAGCAGATCCGAGCGCACGGATGGTACGTGTGAGTGAAAAATATGGCGGGGACTGATGCATCAGTCCCCGATCGCATATAAAAAAGGATTCTTTTACAGTTTTTCGGAGTTTTGTCGACTGTAATAGTGAAGGCCTTTGAGAAAACAAAAAGGAGGGATGAGATGGCACTTGGAAAGAAGCAGGTTGAGCACATGTCGGACGAGCAGATCGTGGAGCTGTACTGGCAGCGTGACGAGCGTGCGATCAAGCAGACCGATGCCAAATATCGCGCGTTCTTGCTTTCCGTTGCGTACAATATCGTGCATGACGTCGGCGATTGCGAGGAATGCCTGAATGATACGTACCTGGATGCCTGGAATACCATTCCCCCTGCAAGACCGACTGCGCTGCAGGCATTTTTGGCTACCATCATGCGGCGTACAGCGATTGATTGCTACAAGACCAAAAAGAGACAAAAGCGCGTCTCTTCCGAGCTGACCGTGTCCTTGAGCGAGGTAAAAGAGTTTTTGACTGACCGGGATGCGGATTCACAAGAGCAGGCCATGGAGCTCGGGCGCATGATCAGCGAGTTTCTTCGCGCACTTCCGGAGCGCAGGATGTATATCTTCATGAGCCGATATTATATCTCGCGCCCGATCGGGGAGATCGCGACATTATTGGGCTGCAGTCAATCCACGGTGCATAAGGAGATCGCTGCGATCAAGCGCGATCTGAAAGCGTATCTGGAAAAGGAGGGGTACGTTCTGTGAAAGAAAATGAATTTTTAGACGGTGTGAGCTGCGTGGAATCTGACGTGGTGGAGCACTTTGTTTCCATGGATCGGGAGCTGCAAAGCAAGCAAAAAAGGTCCAAGCGCACAAAGCTTTGGCTGCGTATCGGTGCATTGGCGGCATGTCTTGCGCTGATTGTGACCATAGCCGCTGTGCGGCGTGTGCCGTCGGTTGGCACGGTGCAGGGCACGGATACCGTGACGTACCACCCGCAGAGCCTGCAGGGAAATGCGTCCGATCAAGGAGGCGACAATATGGAGATCTACGAGCCCGCCTTTGATATTCAGACGGTGTTGGAGGTCGAGGTGGCCGAGGTGTTGCCCGATGCGTATTATAACCTTGCATGGTACAATGCCTGTCACGTTGTCAAGCTGCGCGTGGTCGATCAGATCCGCGGCGCAGGGTTGCCTGAGTATATTTATTTGTGTTATCCGTATTATGATACCGAGATTTTCAGCGGCTATGATCGTTTTATCATGTCGCTGGAGCAGGTTGGAATTGAAAACTACGTGTTGATCAACCAAACCGAGGGCAAGGTGGAGTTTTTTCCCAATATGTTCGAGGTTCCAATGACAAGAGATCTGGGCCATGGCTGTGTGATCGCTTTTCGGGATGGCAAGGTGGATGCGGGCTTTTGGGACAGAGCAGATCATCTGACTGCACTTACCCAAAGCAAGAGCATTTGGAATACGATCCTGGATTTTCAATCCTCCCCGAGCATCTATCCCGCAAGCCGCCATTCTACCCTTGCCGAGGTCAAGGAAAATATCCTTCTGCTGGCAAACGATGAGGAGAACTGGCACGTGACGGAAAACGGGTGCGACTACGTCACCGCGGACGACGTGTTTGTTTCTGAGCAGGCAAGGGAAATCAGAGAATACGTTCAGCCCGACGGCATAAGTGTATTCATGCATACCGTCACGCCCAAAAAGGATCGGGTCATTGCAACGTATACGCGTCTGATCAACGGTGTGACCACCGAGGAGATCATTTGGATTGGCGGTGTCAATCATGAAAAAGGCCACGTGACCACCGGCGGAGTGCAGTACACAGCGGACGATCTTGCAGGAGCCCCCGATATCGGGTCTGCGATTGCGCGGCTGGATCTGGCCCGGATCAAGCCCCCACACATGATCGCTACAAAGAATCTCAATCTTGACTATGTGTATGCCGAGGGCACTTACCGCAAGGTGGGCGGCAAGGTATACGGAATCGTGCGCGTCACGTGGCGTTACAGCGATATCCGCGGGAATCACGCCTACCAATGGGATGACAGATACTATTTGTTCAACCCAAGCGGCAGAGGCCGCGTTGTCAGCGGACTTGCGCTGCGGATGATGCTTGGAAACGACGTGTTTATTCAGAATCATTCGTACCTGAGTATGCTGATTGGATAATAAGAAAAACCGACAGAGAAAAGGGTGGTTCTCATAAGGAAGCTTGCTTGTTGGCATCAAAACCTGCTCCGCAGGAAACAAAGAGTAACCCCGACAGATTTTCAAAGTCTGTCGGGGTTAGTTCATTCAGTTCAATAAATTGGAATTTGTCAATTCCACATCATCATTTGGCAGAATTGATAAGTTATCACGAGTGATATCAAAAGCATACCTACTATATACAGAACTCTGAACCACATCTTTTCTTTCTGTATTCTTTTTGATAAAAACACCGAAATTGCAACCACACAAACAGAGATACCTAACCAAAATAATGCCGTGAAATCATTAGCGTTAAAGTTGTTTTCAACCATATTGCCCGCTTCATCTATTACAGGGCAGCCACAACCCAGCCAATCGACAATAAAGTGTTGATTAGCTAAACTATAAGGAATAAACAAGATAGCGAATAATAAAAGCGGTGTTAGTAGAATAGCTATAGTTTTCATCGATTTCATATAATCACACTCCTTTGTCAAATTCTTATTTATCGTTATGTTTTATCGCGCTAGTTTCGCCTTTGTATTACAAACGCATCGGGCAAAGCCCATACCCCTAAAGTGCTGATTATATTATATCATAAATCGGCAGAGAAAGCAAGAGTGCTATTCCGACTTCGTCGGAGTGATATTATCGCTAACGCGATAGTGATATTGAAGCTTTGCGGCTTCAGTGATATTCTATTCGCCTTAAAACTCGCGAAGCAAATATCACTCGGCGTAAGCCGAATATCACTGCGTAGCAATATCACTCGCCAAAGGCGAATAGAACTGGCGTGATACTCCGATAAGAGTATCACGCCAATCTGTCGGTTTTTATTTTGATCAGTTATCCCGGCTATCCAGCACGCAGTCGATGATGATGCACACGGCAAGGACTGCGACGGGGTCGTATTCGCCGTCGTTGACCTCGATCTCGTAGGTATCACCCCAGGTAAACCACTGCTTTTGCACACTTGCCACGTGGCGACCGTTATCCGTGACGTCGTAGTCGTGGTCGAAAAAGTCGCCCTCGATCTCCCAGCCCGGCCCCTCGACCGTGTAGTAGGGGGTGAACATGGAAAACTCCTTGACCACCGTGGCTTGGATCTCGCCGTTTCTGACGATATGGTAGCGCGGGCGGAAGCGGAAGAGCTCCTGCTCAATGCGGTAAAGCTCGTTGCCGCGCGTGTCCATGATGGTCAGATTCTTGCCAAACGAGAAAAACTCACCCTTGACCAAGAAGATCTCGTTGCCCGCAACGTCGTACACCGAGAAATTATCGTTCCAGGAAAATACTTTTTGTTCTACGTAATATTTCATGATAAAAGGTCCTTTCTGACGCGTTCAGCGTACCGCACGGTCTCCATGGCGTCCTTGGCGTAATAGTCGGCGTGAATTTGTGCTGCATATTCTGCGGTCAGCACTGCGCCGCCCACCACTACGCGGCAGTCGGGCGCTTGCTCGTGCAAAAGGGCAATGGTGCGTTCCATGGCGGGCACCGTGGTAGTCATGAGCGCACTCAGCCCGCAAAGCGGGGCATTGTGTGCTTTGACAGCCTCAAGCACCTGCTCGGCAGGCACGTTACGGCCAAGGTCGATGACCTTGAAATTGTAATTCTCCAAGAGCAGCTTGACGATGTTTTTGCCGATGTCGTGAATATCGCCCTCCACCGTGGCAAGCACAAAGGGGATTTGCGCCTCGTTACTCTCTACCTTGACGCTCTGCGCCTTGATGCGCTCAAATGCAGCCTTTGCGGCCTCAGCCGAAAGCAAAAGCTGCGGCAGATACAGTTCTTTTGCATCAAAGCGTGCGCCCACCAGATCCAGTGCGGGAATGATCTCCCCGTTGATGATGTCCATGGGATCACGCACAGTCAGCAGCGCGTCGGTCTCGCGTGCGGCAGCCTCCACAAGACCCTTGAGAATGGCCCCCTGCAGGGGCGGCAGCACGTCCTTGGCTGCCGTGGCCTGTACCGCGCCCGAAGCCCCCACGGGGGTGACGCGCGCGATGTAGTCGGCGCAGCCCACGTCCATGCCAAAGAGCGCGCGGTATGCAAGGTATGCGTTGCGCATGGCAGCGGAGCCCGGGTTCATGATGGCTGCAGATAGGCCGTTTTGCATGGCCAGCGTGAAGAAATGAGAGGTCAGGACCTCGCGTTCGGGCAGCCCGAAGGATACGTTGGAAATGCCCAGCACGGTGTGGCAGCCAAGGCTCTCGCGGATCTCGCGCAGAGCACCCAGCGTTTGCGCGGCCGCCTCGGGATTTGTGCTGACCGTCATGGTCAGCGTGTCAAATACGATGTCCTTTTTGTCAATGCCGTATTCGGCAGCGGCCTCTAAAATGCGCTTGGCAATGGCCACGCGACCGTCTGCCGAGTCGGGAATGCCGTCCTCGTCCAGCGTCAGCGCCACCACAACGCCGCCGTATTTTTTGACAAGCGGGAAGATGGTCTGTATGCTCTCGCGCTTGCCCGAGACAGAGTTGATCATGGCCTTGCCCACGTATCTGCGCAGGGCGCGCTCCATGGCTACGGGATCGGCGGTATCAATCTGCAAGGGCAGGTCTGTCACGGCCTGCAGCTCGCAGACCGTGCGGCAAAGTAAGGATGGCTCGTCGATTTCGGGAATGCCCACGTTGACGTCCAAGAGGTGCACGCCCTGCTCGGCCTGCGCAAGCCCCTGGTCGAGCACGTAGGACATATCCCCCTCAATCAGGGCCTGCTTAAAGCGTTTTTTGCCCGTGGGATTGATGCGCTCCCCGATCAGCAAGGGCGCATCCGAGAAATTGACGGCGTGCGTATAGGACGACACCACGGTGTCGTTTTTCTTTTGGATGGGTGCGGGCTTGACGTTTTGCGTCAAAGCCATCGTTTTGGCAATATGCGCGGGAGTCGTGCCGCAGCAGCCACCGGGCAGACGCACACCAAGCGAAACAAGCTCTGCCATGATGGCTGCGAATTGCTCCGCGTCTATGTCGTAAACGGTATTGCCTGCAGCATCTGCGCGTGGAAGTCCCGCGTTGGGCATTAGCAGCACGGGAACGGATGCGGCATCCAAAAGACGCGTCGCAACCGAGGCCAGCTGTGCAGGTCCAAGCGAGCAGTTTGCGCCAATGGCATCCGCACCCATGCCCTCCAGCATGGCAACCATGGCTTCGGGCGAAGCACCCGTGAGCAGCTTGCCGTCCGCACCGTATGCGTTGGAAACGAATACGGGCAGTGTACAATTTTCCTTGGCGGCAAGCAAGGCGGCCTTGGTCTCGGCGCAGTCGTTAAAGGTCTCAATTAAGACCAGGTCGGCACCCGCCTGCGCACCCAGGCGCACGGTCTTGGCAAACAGGGAAACGGCATCCTCAAAGTCAAGGTCACCGTATGGGCGCAAAAGCTTGCCCGAAGGGCCGATATCCAGCGCGACGTAAGCGTCACTCACGCCCGCCTGTTGCATAGCGGTGCGCACGTTTTGCACGGCTGCGGGAATGATTTTGGCAAGCTCGTCGTCAGAATAGTGCAGGGCATTCGCCCCGAAGGTGTTGGTGGTGATGATGCGGCTGCCCGCCTCGAGGTACGCGCGGTGAATGCTGCGCACCGCCTCGGGGTGCGAGAGATTCCAGCGCTCGGGCTGCTCTCCGGGTGCAAGTCCCGCTGCTTGCAGCAGCGTGCCCATACCGCCGTCCATATATATGATATTGTTGGAAAGCTGATCGATCAAGGACATAAAATTCCTCCGCTATTTTCCGAGAATGTTTGAAAGATTTGCCATAATGGCGGCGGCCACGTCCGGCTTGTTCATGGAATAGACGTGCACGTGTGTGACGTTATTGGCAAACAGGTCAATGATCTGGTCGGTTGCGTACGCAATGCCCGCTTGCTGCATGGCGGCGGGATCGTTGCCGAATTTGTCCACGAGTGACAAAAATCTGCGCGGCATGTGTGAGCCGGACAGCTTGATGGCGCGCCCAACCTGAGTCGCGTTGGTAATGGGCATAATACCGGGCAGCACGGGCACGGTGATGCCCGCTTCACGTGCTTTGTACATGAAATTATAGAAGAGATTGTTGTCAAAAAACATCTGCGTGGTCAAAAAATCGCAGCCTGCGTCCACCTTTTCGGCAAGGTAGCGCAAATCATCCTTCTGATTGCGGCTTTCGGGGTGTACCTCGGGGTAGCACGCGCCACCGATGCAAAAATCCGCACCGCTTTCTCGCAGCTCGCGTACCAGATCAACGGCGTGGCGGTAATCCCAGGCTGCGCGATCCGCATCCTGCAGGTGCGCGGGGATATCACCACGCAGAGCCATGACGTTCTGAATGCCCGCCTCGCTGATCGCTTTGATCTGTTTTGCGACGGTTTCCTTTCTGGACGAAACGCAGGTCAGGTGCGCAAGCATGGGAACGCCGTAGGTCGCCTTGACGTGCTTGGCAATTTCCAACGTATATTGACTTGTGCCGCCACCCGCGCCGTACGTCACACTCATAAAGGGTGGATGCAGTGCGGCAATTTGGTCGATCGCCTGCTCCACGCTTGCAAAGGCCGAGTCTGTCTTGGGCGGAAATACCTCAAAGGAAAGGAAAAGCTTATCGTTTTGTAATATTTCGGTCAGTTTCATATAACGGACCTCCGTAAAGTATCATTATACAAATTATACACCTTTTGCAAAATCATGTCAAGAGTGGGATGCGCGTACTTGACAAGTGTATAGCAGTAAGGTATAATTTGCATATAACCTTTGAAAAAGGGAGGAAAATTATGGTGAAAATGACAACGAGCCGTATTCTGAGCGCGATTTTTGCGCTGATTCTGATGATAGGGTGCCTGAGCATCCCGACGCTTGCTGCCGATAGTGACATTGAAGACAACGCACCGTCGGGCTGCGTCAACGTAGCCGAGGGCGCGTCGGTATCGGTCTCCAAGGCTTCGTCCAAGACCTCGGGGGAGAATTCGTACGAAATGGCGAGTGAAAACTGGTGCAAGGCCATGCTGGTGGATGGCAAGATGAACACCGGTTGGTCGACCAATCCTTACGACGTGGAAACCGACAAGACCAAGCCTGTGACGCTGACGCTGGATCTTGGCGAGGCGACCGAGATCTGCCGTGTGGTGCTGTTCCCCACGGGCAGCGGAAATAATTTCCCTGTGACGTATACCGTTTCGGTTTCGCTTGATAATCAAGCGTACACCGAGGTCGTGCGCAGCGAAGGCAATCCGGGCGTCAATAAAAATCCCGGCGTGCATGATTTTGCTCCGACCAAGGCAAGGTACGTCAAGATCCACGTGACTGAACGCTACGCGGTGGAATCCGCAGGTGCAGCACAGTCCTCGGACGGTCTTTTGGTACAGCTTGCCGAGGTGGCCGTTTATGGCAAATCCATCCGGAAGATCACCTTGAGCAAGCATGCCCTGGAGCTGGTCGTGGGCGAGAGCGCACAGCTTTCCATGCAGTTTTCGGGCTTTGAGAGCAATCCTGCCGTGACCTGGAAATCGGATAACGCATCGGTCGCATCGGTGGATGCGAGCGGCAAGATCACCGCCAAGGCCAAGGGCAAGGCCACGGTCAGCGCAACGGCGGGCGGCGTGACCGAGACCTGCACTGTGCAGGTGGTAGAGGAAAAGAGCAGATTTGACGAGAACATCATGATCTCGATCTTCTGGCCGCCCACAAAGGACTATATCAACGACGAGCAATATAAGCTGATGGCCGATGCAGGCATTACCTATGTCATGGGCTCGGGCGACGCGCTGGGAGCCAAGGCAACGCAGGAAAAAATGCTGGAGCTTTGCGACAAATACGGCATGCTGATGACGGTGGGCGACGACCGCCTGGGCAGCAATCTGTTGCGTATGAATGAAGAGCAGATCAAGGCCGTGGTGGAGGAATACAAGGGCGTTCCCGGTGTGGGCGGCTACTACATGCTGGATGAGCCGTTCAATCCCAATACCTTTATCGATGCGTATCGCACGCTCAAAATGCTTGAGCCGGATAAGTATATGCATCTGAATTTCCTGCCTGCGGGCGCGTATGCCAATCTGGATACGTATATCAGCCAGATGAACGACTGGTGCAAGCTTTGTGCGTCCACGGGTTACCCTTTGGATTATCTGATGTACGACCGCTATCCCTACGGTACTGCAGCAGGCAGCATGGACCGCGTGGGCTTCCTTTCCAACATGGACGCCTGCCACGACGTCGGCCTTGCAAACGACGTCAAGACCGGTGCGTATATCCAGAGCGTTTGCATTCCGGGCGCATACCGCCGCCCGACCGACAGCGAGATCCGCTATGAGATCTACATGTACTTAGCATACGGCTATAAGCAGATCTCTTACTTTACCTGGTTTACCCCCGTGGATCGCTCCGAGCCGTTTACGGACGGTATCATTTCCTCCACGGGTGTACCGAACAAGCATTACGCAGCGGTCAGTAAGATCAATCACGAGGTGTTGGCGCTGGGTAAGGTGCTGATCGGCTGTGATGCATTGGAGATCTACCTCAACGGAGAGACCTGGGGACAGCAAAGCATTCCCGAGGATTTCCCCCTGCAGCCGGATGATAACAAAAACTATACCGTATCTCTGCTCAAGGATAAGGAGAGCGGCAGAAACTACCTGATGGTGGTCAATAACAATTTCTCCAAAAAGCAAACGCTTTCACTGCGCCTTGATGCTTCGATCACCTCCTTGCAGCGCGTCAGCAAGACGGACGGCACGCTCTCGGCGGTGGATATTGGCGGCGGCAAGCTGACCTTGGAGCTGGCTGCGGGTGACGGGGAGCTGTTCGCGCTGCCCGAAGGGCTTGATTTCTCCAAGCCGCTCACGCAGGCTCCCGTAGGGGCCAACCTGGCGGCAGATGCCCAGATCATGTGCAACAGCTCAACGGGTACGTCGGAGCAGTATATGGACAATCTCAACGACGGCAACCGCGCATGCGAGGCAAACGGCACGCTCGGATGGGCATCCAATAAGACCAAGCAATCCGAGATCGTGGTGGATCTGGGGTATGCAACCAAGCTCAACCGCGTGGATATCTATCCCGCAGGCAGCGGCAAAACGCTGGGCAAGAGCTTTGGCAAAACCGTGGTCATCAGCGTGTCGACTGACGGCAAGAGCTGGCAAAAGGTGCATGAGCAGAGCGATGTCAATGCAAGAAAAGAGATCCCCAGCTTTACCTTTGATGCAGTCAATGCACGCTACGTCAAGCTGGAGATCACGGGATATACGGGCGCTTTGGCCATAGCCGAGATCGAGATCTTTATGGACGACGGCTCGGTCGGGGCTGCAGGCACGGATAACAAGCCCGCAGAGGAGATCGTATATACCGAGGGTATGAATATTGCCCTGAACAGACCGTTTGAGGTGTCCAGCGACACAAGCCAGGAGTATATTGCCTGGGGTTGGTCGGGCAAGTTTATCAACGACGGTGTGACCACCAACGGCTGGACCTCCAACGTCAAGATCCACGATAAGGCTGAGTCCACCGAGTACGTGATCATTGATTTCGGTGATTTGTTTGCCGTCGACCGCATCGTGGTGCATCCCATCACCGATCTGTGGCCTGTGGATTTTGAGATCCTTTTGTCAGAGGACGGTGAGAACTGGATCTCAATCGACAAGCAAACGGGCAGCAAAAATCCGGGCAAGCCTTACGAGGTCACGCTTGCCGAGCCGATCGCGGCTGCCATGGTTAAATTTGAGGCGACCAAGCTGCGCGATACGGCTGCGGACGGCTATATGCTGCAGCTTTCCGAGATCGAGGCCTACGGCAAGCCGATCTGTGACAAGAGTGCGCTGCAAAGCGTCATGGACGAATACGTGGCGGCAGGCGGTGACAAGGCAGCAGAGGCGTACGTAAAGGCGCAGGCCGGCATGGAGAACGTGTATCTGACCTCTACCTCAATGGACGTGCTGATCCGTACGCTCAAGGCGGCAATGCCTGTACCCGAGGATAGCGAGAATCAGGGCGGACAGAGCGGCGTGCAATCGGGGAATTCCGATACCTCCGAAGAGCAGAGCGATCCTGCGCCTAAGAGCGGATGCAAGAGCGCGCTGATCTCCTTGGCCGCACTTGCTCCCGTGGCCATCCTTGCGCTCCCGCTTTGCTTCAAGAAAAAGAAAGAATAAATAAGGGAAGAAAAACACAGGGGCTACGCCAAGTGATTGGCGCAGCCCTTGCTTTTTTATTTAGTTTTTGCTTGTCGCAACGACCTCTTGGCCGTCCACGACTCTCTCGGCATCCGCAATCAGCTTTTCCACAAAGGTGGAGAGCACGAAGAAGGTGCCCTGGCCGTTCTGAGGATCACCCGGATCGTCGGGGGAGTCCACCAGCTCGACCGTCATGTAGGATTTGAGGTTGGTGTAGCGGTAGAAGCGGTAGATGGTATGGCGTTCGGTGCCGTCGGGGTCCTTGGCGGTAATGGTCAGCTTGAGCTGACATTCGCTGTCGGGCAGGGCTCTGAACGCAGCCATTTCCTCTTCGGATAGATCAGTAGCACCCTCCACCGAGGCATACAGCAGACCCTGGTACATTTTACGGAAGTTGTCCGCTGCCAGAGAATTCTGCTCCTTGCCGGCTGCCGTGTGCAAAACGACCTCATAATCCAGCAGCTCACCGTTGGCACTGACTGTCATATTGCCTGAACCGACAGAGGAGAGATAGAGGTAGCCCCATTCTCCGGTCTTGGCGTCTACCAAGATGTACGAGCCGTCAGCGGTCTTGTAGTAAGAGCCGCTGCCCCAGACGCCCAGCGTGCAGTTGGAAGTAGAAGCCTTGCTCCAGGCTTGCTTTGCTACATTGTAGATTTCAAAGTATTCCTCGTCCTCGTTGAATCTCAGCTCTGTGTTTCCCGTGGGATAATAGATCAAGCCGTCCTTCTGGGCACTGTTGATCACCATCGAGGAGGTATCCTTGTCGGTAAAGTAAATGGAGGGGGTCAGGGTTTTTACATTGTAGAACGCGCCCGTCTTGTCGTCGATCAGGATATTTTGTCCGTCTGCTGTGACATAGACCGTTCCCGTTCCCCAGCTGCCTGCTTTTTCGGGCAGCTGCGCACCGAGATCACTGCCCTTGGGCAGCATGAACAAATAACCGGCCTTGGTATAGAAATAGTCAGTTTCGTAAGCGGCTTTTCCTTCAATGGTGTTTGCTCCGAGGAGGTCGCCTGCTGCGTTGAGAATCTTGACGTCGGCACAAAGCTTGTATTTTTCGCTTGCATCTGCGCGGAAGTACATGTAGTAGGTGTAGCGACCGTTTTCCGAATCCTGCACGTTTTCAATGAACATGTAGTCTCTTGCGTATTGCGGATAGGGATATTCTACCGTACCCTTGGATGCATACTGGGCGGATACCATGTAATCCGACGTGTGAATGGGAGTCAATGTGTTGCCATCCTTGTCCACAAGCACGAATTTTCCGTCTATTTTCTGTACGGTATAGGAGAGCTCCTGGCCGTCAAAGGTGGCGGTGTGTCCCTGTCCTCGGCCGGGCAGGTAGACCATCTGAGAGGTAGCGGAGTTGTCCAGTGAGAACGAGATGTTATTCTGTCCCCAGGAGTAGATGACGTCCTGAATGTAAGCGATATTGAGCTGTACGAAGTAAGGATCGTACCAGTCGACATCGCTCCATTCAAGGAAGGGAACTGCACTCTCGTAAAGCTCCAGCAGCATGGGTGTGTAGAGGTAGTAATATTCACCATCCTCATCCTCGGTCATGATCTCACCGTAAGCGTAGTAGATACCGGTAGAGGATTTCTTGCTGATGCTGACACGGTTGTAGATCGTGTAAGTGTTTCCGTCCTCGTCCACGTCGTCAAAGTAGTAGGAGATGATGTGCTCAGGCTCAAGCACGCCAAACTCGTCCATTGTATCTGCATCGGGATCCAGCTTGACAATGCGCAGGGGCACTAAGGAGTACAGGCTGTAGAGTGCTGTGTTGACGTTATCATAGTTGGGGAAATAGCCCTGCATGTATTCCGAATCGGTCTTGTAGGACATGGAGGAATACATGGTGTTTTCGCGCTCCTCAAGGTCAAGGTAAGAGAAGTCGCAAACCTTCTTGGAGTATTGCTCCAACAGCTCGTCGTACATCTCGTCAGAAACCTCGGCATAGGTCTTGGTCAGCAGCTCTTGATCGTAATTGTCGGGATCAAGCAGATCCTCTTCCGCAAGACCCAGACGGTTCAGCGTTTCCTTCATGATGATCCCGCTGATCTTGTCGTGATCAATGCCGTTCTGAATGACAAAGTGCTCCACGTCAAAGTAGGTATTCATGGAGGAGGGGTAGGTGATCATGGGGGTCAGCAGCACCTCAAGCGGCTGCAGCACGAAATCCTCAAAGCCGGAGGCTGAGAGAATGTAAACCGTGTTTCTGCCCTTCAGCTGCACGTAGTAGCCCGCGCCGGAAACGATGGGATCGCCCACCAGCACGGTGTATGCGTTGCCGTCACCTGCAGTGACCGTGAAGTATGCGGGGGTGTAATCGTATTCGTTGCCTTCCTCGTCCTTTCTCGTTTCCGGAGCAAGACCGTATTCGGCAAAGCGAATGGTGCCGTCCGGCTCTCGGTCGGGGTCGGACAGTCGCTCCATCGAAAGGGTATAGCCGCAGGCGTTTGCAAGGGATGCAAAGGATTCAAGGCTGTATGCGGTGGTGTCGTATCCGTCTATATAAAAGGTATTGGTGTCTTTTTCGCGGATGAAGGTGTAGGAGCCGTGCGCATTGTGGATCTCGATCTTATCAATGCGGTTGGCGGGTGTTTTACCAAGCGAGGAGGATGCGTCATAGGTCAGCTGGCGGTACAGCAGCACGCGGCCGGAGTAGCCCACGACCTCGGTGCCCTCTGTTTCCACCACTGCGTACACCTTGCATGCGCCGCTTTCTGGGTTCACCTCGATCAGCGATTCGTGGTCGGTGATGAAAAGGCCGTCACTGTTCTGACGCAGAGGGGTAAAGGTCCAATTGGGGAACGAGCCCTCTAAGTGGCACAGGTGATAGACGCCGTCAATCTTTTTGACGTAATATTTGGTGGTGATCACCTCAACCTGCCCGTCCTCGGTCACGATCTTGACCTCCTCGGTATAGGTCAGGATGCTGACCAGGGCATTGACGCCGATCAGCACCACGATCAGCAGCGCAAAGCTGACAGCCAGCGTCACTGCTGCATTTTTCTGCATGCGATAAAGCGATTTCTTTTTAGCCGCCTTACGCTTGATCCAGTTTGCGTACAGCACGACGTCGCCGTCATGGGTGTATGCATCACCGGGTACGAGCTTTTGTCCCTTGCCGCCCGGCTCGGTGTACCAGCCGTCAAAGGTATAGCCCTGGCGCGTGGGAATGGGCAAGGAGGGGATAGCCTCGTTTGCCCTGATCTCCAGCGTGCGGCAGGCAACCTCGCCCTTTTCCGGCTTGAAGACAAGGGTATAAATTTCTTCTTTTATCATAAGTATTTTCTCCTGACGTTAACAAAGATACCAACGCCGAAGCAAATCAACGCGGGAATGATGGCAAGTGCGATCGTAACGGGCATGGGATTATAGGTGGACATGACGGTGTCCGCAATGTCATAGACCATAAACGCCTTGAATTCCAGATTGACCGGAATGACCTCGCGGCCCATGGAGCGCAGCGTGCCGAGCACGACGTCAGCATTTCCGTAAGCATCGGATGCAAGCACGGTATCGGACAAGAATTCGGTCGATGCAATGCAGCAAACGTACGAGGGCTCTTGTGCTACCGAGTAGTTGGTCTCCTGCGTGGTGCGGTTTTCCACGGTCAGCGTCATCAGACCAAAGGGGTATTGGCCTGCAGGCTCAAAGATCTCGCCGCTTACCGTGCCGTTTGCAGTTGCGGGTGCGGTCAGTATGTTGTGCATGGTGCGGGAAATGCCGTTACTGCGGTATGAGTAATAGGTATAGGCCTGCGTATTTGTGGTCTCGTCCTCCAGGATGTAGGTGATGTTGTAATTCTCGGCAGGCTTGATGGCGGTTGCGCGGTCGAAAATGACCGTGGGAGGATAGCCGGTCTGACGCAGGTCAGAGGTGAAGGAAGCACCCTTACCAAGCGTTTCGTAGGTGGCGATCAGTGCATAGCCCTCACCGTCCACGCAGAACTCGTCATCCTTGATCGTATAGTTTTCGCGCAGTCCCGCGCTGTCAGTCTTGGCAGCCACGGTCACGCCCCAGAATTCCAGATATTCGTCCAAATTGGGCAGAGCGGGGGTATCGGGGTCGCAAACGTACAGGAAGGAGTAAGCCTTATCCAAAAATGCGTCCAGCTTGTCGATCTCGTCGTTGTCATCTGCTGCGTCGCCAAAGAAATCGGTCTGCGGAGCGTATGTGATGATCAGACGGCAGTTTTCGGGAATGGGATCATTTTCAAGGTCAAGTGGCTGCACCTCAAAGCCCGCAGCCTTAACCAGCTTGAGAAATTCGGTCTGCTGCAGCACGGGCTCACCGTGATTGACGGTCAGGCAAGCGATGGGGGATTCGGCACGCGTCACGGCCAAGATTCCCGAGGCCAGCTTTTTCTCACCGTTGTAAGCCCAGTAGTCAGTCGAGGAGGCGTCGTTGGCGGTGAACAGAGAATCCACCGTAAAGACGCGGTATTCGGTACCGAACGAAACGATAATGTTAGAGGGGTAGATATTGGTTGCGCTGGTGGCCTTGAATTTCTGAATGGCAGAGGGATTCTTGATAATATTGATGTACTGCACGTCAATATAGTCGGAGAATTCCTTTTGCAGGCCGAGCGCGGTGTAGTGAATGTAGCGGGTGTATTGATCCTGATTCAGTACGTCGGGGTCTGTGCAGAAGATGATCTCCACCTTCAGGGGCTGCTCGCCATCCTTGGCTCGCTGCTCGTTGACAGCATCCACTGCACCGGGCAGATTGGCATCCAGCAGATCAATGCAGGGATCGGATACGGTATAAAGCGTGCCCTGTTGTGAGAGGTAGCGGGGAATGGCAAAGTCAATAAACCAAAGACCCTTGGCGGCAAGCGTGTGGAATCCGACGTTGAGAAGCAGCACGCCCGCAATAATCAGAACAGTGACGGCATAAAAAAGCGTCTTTTTGGTAAGCTTATGCATCATGCGTGCTTCCTCCTTATCAGAATAATCATGCCCGCTGCAGCTGCGATCAGCGCGGGAACGGTGGCAAGCAGCACCGTGATGTAAGTTTTTTGCGCCACCGTGATGGTGTCAATGGTGGAATCTGCAAAGGGCTTGGAGGTCAGCGTTGTGGGAATGCGGTCGTTACCGATGGTCTCAATCGAGGCCAGCAGCACGTTGCCGTTTCCGTAAACGGGGGAGTTGAGCGCGTCCTCATCCGCAAAGGTGGTGGAGGTACAGGTCAGAATGTAGCCTGTGCCGCCCGAAACAGTCTTTTCGGAGAGCGTCATCATAATAAAGGGGTTTTCTGCAGTCGCGTTTGCCACAGCCTTGCCGCCTGCCCATGCCTCTGCATTTTCGCCCGAGGTCAGAATGGGGGAGAGGGTACAGCCATTCTTTGTGTAAGTTCCGTCACCTGCTGCAGAGAAGCCCTCTGCGGGGGAAATGCAGGTCGCGCGGGAGAATACCACAGGGCTGTAGCCTGCAGCCTGTGCAATGCTTGCGCCGCGGCTGTTGGTGGTATAGTTACCAAGCACGGTGTAGCCGTCCACAGAGAGAGATTGAGAGGTGTCCTTGACCGTGTAGCAGTGCTCAATGCCCGCCACGGGGGAGTGCATGAAGTTGACGCCCCAGCTTTCCATATAGGTTTCAAAGTTGACAAATTCACCTGCAACAAAGGTGTCGGAGTTGACGAACACCATGTATGCGCCACCCTGTTCCATGTATGCGTCCAGCTTGGCGATCTCGTCCTTGACAGAGATACCGTCGTTGACGGCAAAGTCCTTGACGGGATTATAGGTGATCAGAAGCTCGCAATCCTCGGGAATTTCATAGTTCATCAGGTCGAGGTAATTGTAGGTATATCCCGCGTCCACCAGAAGATTGAGGAAGGAGGAGTCTGCCAGGGTCTCACCGTGATTGACGGTCAGGTAAGCGATGGGGGTTTTTCTTTGTGCCACGTGCAGAATACCGGTCGCCAGGCTCTTTTCACCGTTGTAGGCGATGGGGGTAGCGGTATCTGCGCTGTTGAATACATAGAAATCGTTCAAGGGACGCAGCACGTAACGGTCACCGTACTCAATGACCACGTTGGTGTCTGCAAATACCTTGTATTTTTTGGCAAGAGAGGGATGGTTCCAGATGTTGATGTACTCGATCTCAATGTGATCGGGGAATGCATCCGCAAGCTCTGTTGCGGTATTGACCAGATATTTCTGCACCGTCTGCTCTTCCCAGGCGGCCTTATCGTCGCAGAAAATGATCCGGATCTTTTGGTCCTCGCTCAGCGCGGCGTTGTCCGCGTCGATCAAAGGGATGATATTATCCGCCACGTAATCGCGGCAATCGTCCGAGAGTGTAAACGTGCCCGACGAGGTCATGTCCACAAACCATGCGTAGCGTGTTGCCAGCGTCTGGAAAATGACGTTGACGATCACGACCACGGCAATGACAAAGACAGTCAGCACCACGGACAGAGAGCCATAGCGAAAGCGGCGGCTTGTCGCTGATCTTCTCATGTGCGTCTTCCTCCATTTATCAGCCCCAACGGCGCCTTTCGTAAACTCTGACGGTCAAAAACAGGAATACGAAGGTCAGGGAGAGGTAGTAGAGAAGTGCGGAGAAGTCAAAGAGCCCATAGCTGAAGGTGTTGAAGCGGCTGAGCACCGAGAACCAGTCGATGACAAAACGGATGACGTAATTGTCGATCAGTGTGTTCAAGAAGCTGAGCAGCACCATGCCGAGAATGACCGAGATGGTCACCACGGCAGCAGCCAGCTGATTTTCGGTCAGAGCCGAGATAAACGTACCGATGGCGATGAACGCAGCACCGATCAGGAGAATGCCCACAAGGCAACCGATGACCTGGCCGGTCACGGGGCCGATGTGCGTGGTGTTGTAGGATTCACTGCCGCGCTCGATGGATGCAAAGGCATAGATCGGAATGAAGTTGATGCAGGAGATGAGCATGGAGGAGGCAAACAGCGTCAGCGCTGCAAAGAACTTCCCAAGCACCATGCTTGTAATCGAAACGGGGGCTGTCATGAGCAGCTGCTCGGTGCGCAGCTTTCTTTCCTCTGCAAACAGACGCATGGTCAGAAGCGGAATGAGAATGACAAATGCAAAGATCATCAGCATAAAATACGTGGAGGTATCATAGCTGGAGGATACGATGGTGGTATAGCAGCACAGAAGTGCTGAGATGATGAAGAACACACCCGCAAACACGTATCCGATGGGATTGATGAAATAAGAGCGCATCTCTTTTTTGTAGATGGCAAGCATTTTATGTATTCACGGCGAAGGATCGCCGTTCTCCTTTCGAAAAATTTTTGCGGGGAATTATTCCTCGTCCTCGATTTCGGTCGCGTCCGCGATCGCACGCTTTTGAGCACCTTCCTGCACCATGGCCTCAGCCACCTGCTTTTCCAGTGCATCCTTGCCACCCGAGCGGCGGCGAGCGGGCTTGCTTTGTCTGATCTTATCCTCAGCGGACTTGTCCACAACCGTGATAAAGATGTCCTCAAGGCTCATGCCCAGTGCCTCCAGGCCAATGATGGCCCAGCCCTTTTCAGCCATGGTGTAGAACAGCTTTTTGCGCACGTCCACGCCATAGTCGCTCTCAATCATGTAGGTGTAAGCGTCGCCGTCACGCTCGGCCAGTGCCTCGGCGTATACGATGCCGCTCATGCTCTTGAGCGTGGAGAGCACCTCGCGGGAAGGACCGCAGATCTTGACGTTGAAGCGGCGGTTGTTTTCTACTGCACGGGAGATGTTCTCGGTCAGCTCGTCGGCCACGATCTTGCCCTTGTTGATGATGACGATACGGTCACAGACCGCCTGCACCTCCTGCAGGATGTGCGTGGAGAGAATGACTGTGTGTCCCTTACCAAGTGTTCTGATCAGATTGCGGATCTCAATGATCTGCTTGGGGTCAAGGCCGATGGTGGGCTCGTCGAAGATGATGACCTTGGGATTGCCGATCAGAGCCTGTGCGATGCCAACGCGCTGCTTATAGCCCTTGGAGAGATTGCGGATGACCCTCTTGCGCACATCGGTGATCTTGACCACCTCGCAAACCTCTGCGATATGCTCGGGTCTGGGCAGCTTGCAGCTTTTGAGGTCGTAAGCAAAGTTGAGGTATTCGTCTACCGTCATGTCTAAGTAGAGCGGGGGCTGCTCGGGTAAGTAACCGATCAGCTTTTTTGCGCCCAGGGGGTCAGCCAGGATATCAATGCCGTCGATCGAGACCTTGCCCGAGGTGCCGGAGAGATAACCGGTCAGAATGTTCATAGTCGTGGATTTTCCGGCACCGTTGGGGCCGAGGAAGCCCACGATCTCACCGGATTCCACCGAGAAGCTGATATCGTCCACAGCGCAGTTGGAGCCGTAGTTCTTTACCAGATGTTCGATTTTTATCATGATCACAGATCCTTTCAAAAGTTTTCATAACTATACAGAGTACATCATAGCACAAAATTGTAAATTGCCTGTGAACATATGGGAAAATCATCATTATATATAATAAAAAAACGCCCCTTTCATTGCGAGTGGGCGGGGAATGTGGTATAATAAAGTAAAAGGGGTGATACATGTGGAAGAAAAACAGGAATCACAAAAAAGAAAAGAACTACGTATTAAACAATATGATTATAGCTCTAAAGGAGCATATTTCGTGACGATATGCATTCAAGACAGAAAAAGAATATTATCCGAAATCGTTCCTCCGGTAGGGGGCGGCGCCTTCGACGCCCTTGCTAAGCCTGAACTACTTATGGCGGGGAGCGAAGATTCTAATGACAAGTATTTGCCACAAATACGATTGAGCGAATTAGGAGCTATCGTAGAAAAATACCTTTTATCAAGCGAGAAAATATCGGGCGTTACAATCGATCAATATGTCATTATGCCTGACCATATACACGCAATTATTATATTAGATCCGGACAAATATATCAAAGATCCGGCGAGGTCGTCGAAGGCGCCGACCCCTACCAATGAAATGTTGCCGCACGTAATCTCAACGCTAAAACGCTTTTGCCATAAAGAAATCGGGTATAAGATCTTTCAACGCGGATATATGGAGCATATTGTGCGAAATCGGGAAGATTATGAGACAAGGGTGAAATACATTTACGAGAATCCTATACGTTGGTATTATCATTCGGGAGAAGAACAATGAGCAATTTGATATACGCACGCATGACAAGGACGGATGACGCGGATATTGCGCAGATTTCGGCCGTTTATGACTTGCCGGAAATCGCGCGGTATATAGCGATTGGGGAGCAATATTTTGATTACGTCACCGGCAATGAAACCGTGTATTTTTTCAAGATAAATGACAAAAATGGCTTGATCGGCACGATCCATCTGGAAACGCAAAAGGATACGCTATATCTGTCCGTCGTGGTGTTCCCGCAATATCAAAATGCCGGGTATGGAACCAAAATATTGACGGATATACAAAAGGACGTATTCGGGCTTGGGTACAAGAGGATTGAGGTCTCGATTGACGAGACGAATACTCCGTCGATCGGACTGTTTGAAAAGGTCGGATTTGCGTTTGTGTCGCAAGAGGATGAATTGAGAAATTACGTTTGGAGAAAAGGGGAGTAGGAAGAATACACGCCGGCGCGTGATGAGATGCCAAGCCTGTGGCTTGGATAGAAAAAAGAGCACTTGCTGCAAGTGCTCTTTTTATTTATCCTTTCCGAACAGAACGCCTATGTCCACGTCAAAAATCTCGGCAAGAACCGGGAACAACTCAATATCGGGGTAGCTTGTGCCGCGCTCCCATTTGGAAACCGACTGCGCAGAAAGGTTCATCTTTTTTGCCAACGTACTTTGTGTCCAGCCGCGCTCCTTGCGCAGCTCCAACAGGATCCTGCCGAACTTTTCAAGATGATACGTCATCTCGCCCCCTTGATATCTGCTTAGCCGTACGGGAGTCGAACCGAATTGCCCGACGACGATGAATTTTTGCACCTTTCGGCGTGCTTTTACTCGCAAGATTGGTATCTTGCTTCGCAAAATCCCACCAAAATCTATCAAAAATGCATTCGCCGGCGGGTGCGAGCAGTTTTGACAGCGCAGATTTGTTCGAGCCCAAAAGCTTTTTCCGCAGGGCATATAGGCAATATGTCCAAGGGAAAAGATGCAGGGATCGGGAAAATCTGCCCGTCAAAACCAACTTGGTTCGACTTCCGTACGGCTAATGGCGAATGCGGCTATCTTCCCAGCTCTTATGAGCGGCAATGCGCCCGAAATAGTGAACGCAGAACAGCATTCCAACGCCCAAAATCCAACCTATAAGGGCGTTTTGGAAGGGCTGGAACAGTCCCACCGTGCCAATGAAAAAGTTTTCGATTCCCCAAGCCTGTGCGTAGCCGTAGCCATAGCCGGACATGATCAGGGAAAAGGTATAAAAGCAGGCGGGGATCAGCCACAGGGCGGCGGGGACCGCGGTGGAGACAGCTGCCTCTACAAGCGCGGTTTTGCGGTAGCGAATTGCCCCCTCTGCCGCATTCTCTTGCCCGCGCAGCTCTGCCGAGGTGGCGGCAAGATAGGCACGCTTGCGTGAGTTATTCTTAAAGTAAACCGTAATCATGACGATGGAAAGTATGGCTAAGGTGAAAAGCGAAAAGGCGAACATCACAAAGCGGTAGCGCGTTTCATAGCCGTCGCCCACCATCTGATTTTCCAAGGGACTCATGAAAATGGCATACAGCAGATAGGTGGCTATATGGTAGACGATTATGTAGAAAAATGCGTGTACGGCGGTTCTGACGTGATTGGGCTTTTCGGGGGTGTAGGTATCGGACGAGGTTGTGTTATAGTGGTTGTTCATGAAAACCTCCTTATCATTCTTTGTTGGCGTGCCACTTTTCAATTTGCTCGTTGCGGTATTGCAGGGGAGATTGCCCAAACCGTTGCTTGAATGCACGGATGTAGTAGTTTGCATCGGAAAAGCCGTATTTCATGGCGATAAAGCCAATAGGAAGCGACGTAAACAGCAGATCGGGGCGGCTTTGGTTGAGCCGTTCCTCCAAAACGAACTGCATGGGTGGCAGCCCTGTTGCGGCTTTGACGGTTTTGGTCAACGTCGTGCGGTTGGTGTTGAACATACGGCAAAGGGATTCCACCGACATGGGACGCTCGGCGTGCTCTCTGATGTAGCGGACAATGGCGTCCTCGCCTCCCGTTTGCTTGCCCTGATAGGCACTTTCGGCAAGGCACATGACCGAAATGAGTTGTGAACGGGCGTGGCAGGACCACATGGGGTCAGTGCCGTGCGCACGAATGAACTGCTCGGCGGCGCGAAAATGGGCGAGCAGGGAGCGGTAGGCATCGGCGCTCAAGGGGAGAACCCCGCAATACCGCTCGTCGCGCGTCAAAAACAGGTGAAAATCGGGATAACTGTATCTGGCACGAAGGTCGGGATAGCGGTCACTCTCAATGACCGTGCGACTCAGTCCGATGTTATAAAAATCGGGGCGGAAGCAAAAGCCCAGCACATCGCCCGTGCCGCCGTGCACCTTGACGGTGTCGGTGTTGTTCAGGCATAGGAGCGTGTAGCCGTTGAGATAGCACCGAACCTCGGATAGCTCACAGGAAAAAGCGTCTGCGTGCACAAGATACAGCGAGAACATCTGTGGGTCTGCCTCAAGCTCAGTGGAGATGCGGATCAGATCGGGGGAATATTGCATAATAGAGTCCTTTCTTGCCGTGGATGAGCTCATGGATTTATTTTAACATACCGCAAAGCATTTGTCAAAGCATGCACGGCGACAAAAATAGCACAATCATAAATCAAAGCCGACATGCAAGTGCTTTTGGGCATATTCTTTGTAATCAACAATGAAAGAGATGAATTCGTTGGGGGGAAACCGCGCTTTGCGCGGATGGTGGATTCGTGACCACATCCTCGCTGCGCTCGGGTCAAGGGTCGAATGAAGGGAAGAGGAGATGGGTTTGGTAGACCGCGACCCTTGCATCGGTGACCTCAGGCCACCATCCCCCACCAACACAAAAAGCCCACCGCTTTAGGAGCGTTCTCATAAGGATGTTTTCGGAACATGGTAGGGGCGAACTGTGTTCGCCCGCGGGAGACCGCAGGTCTCCCCTACGGATACACATATAAATATCGGCAGAGGACTTGTTTTCTCTGCCGATTTGTGTTATAATGGGATAGGTGATGAAAATGGATAGTGGAAAAGAGTTACCGCAAAGAAAGCGTTTACGGTTAAAGAATTTCGATTACAGTACACCCGGGGCATATTTTATAACGATATGCACGCATAACAGAAAATGTACGTTGTCCCGTGTTGTAGGGGCGATTCACGAATCGCCCGAAATAGAATTAACGGATTATGGAAAGATCACAGACGAAACCATACGGAACATTCCCGAACGGTATAAGGCAACAGTAGACCGATATGTGATTATGCCGAATCATATTCACCTAATCATTATAATAACCGATGACGAAGAATTGCGGGCGATTCGTGAATCGCCCCTACGAGGTCGGTCCGTTATTTCAAAGGTAATTGGATACGTTAAAATGAATGCGTCTAAAGAGATACATGGTAAATATGATGATGCTGTGATATGGCAGAGAGGTTTTCACGATCACATCATTCGTGATCGGCGAGACTACGAAAAAATTGCTAAATATATTTATGAGAATCCGATAAGATGGCAATATGATTGTTTTTTTGCAGAAGAATAG
>JAZNZB010000101.1:0-6035 GCA_045594705.1 Eubacteriales bacterium | reverse complement strand
AGAAGATGTTGGGGGTTTGAAATGAAAGGGGACGGCCCCGACAAAAAGTGGGGCCCGTTTTTTGTTCTCTCCCCCTTGCGCGCAAAACCTGCGTATGTTATAATGAACTCAGAATACTCTAAAGGAGGGCAATATGCAATACATCATTCAAAACGACAAGCTCAGAATGGAATACGAGCCCGAAAAGCTCGCGCTTTGCGTGCACGTGGCGGGCAGTGACGTGACCTGGTCGTGGGCGGACGCGGGCAAGATTCGCATGGGCGACGGCTCGGAGATTATGCTGAGAAGTGCCAAATGCGAGAGCCGCACGTATCAAAACGGCATCATGGACGGTGTTCGCGCCACCTACACAGGGCTTTGCGACGCCTCGGGCAGGGAATATCCCTTCTCGCTGGAGACCTACGTGGCATGGGAGTCCTCTTCGGGGCAGTTGCGCGTGCAGGCGTGGGTGGTTGGTGACAGTCGCGGACAAATTGCCGCGTTGGAATATCCGCCCCGCATGAAATTTGAGGCGAACGAGGGCGAGGGATATACAATCCTGCCGCGCATGCAGGGCACGCTTGTGCCTGCAGGGCATCCCATCCAAATCGTCAACGGCTTTATTTATGAGCGCGACGGCTATATGCCGCTGTACGGTCAGGTGCATAATGGCTGCGGCTATGCCGCCATTTACGATACGCCCTTTGACGCGCGCTATGCGCTTGTGGGCGAGGAGGTACAGCCCTTCTTCGTTCCTTCGCTGGGCACCATGTCCTATAAGCGCGGGATGATTTTCGACTTTTTTGCAAACGGCGATTTCAATACCATTGCCAAGATCTACCGCGCATACCGCGCAGAGCGAGGCAAGCTGGTCACGCTCAAGGAAAAGATCGCCAAAAACCCCAACGTGGCATACCTGATCGGCACGCCCATCGTGCATACGATTGCGGCCGTGCATATCAAGGAGGGCACGCACTATTACGACCCCGATCACCCCGAGCATAACGATTGGTGCATCCCGTTTGCTACCACCGAGCAAAAGCTGCGCAGACTCAGATCTATGGGCGTCGAGAGGGCATATCTGCACCTTGACGGTTGGGGGCATCACGGATACGACAACCTGCATCCCAGTCCCTTCCCGGTGCACGAGGAGTCGGGCGGTACCCAAGGGATGAAGCAGCTCAGCGACGCTTGCCGTGAGCTTGGCTATAAATTCGGCATTCACGACCAGTACCGCGACTATTATTACGATTCTCCCGGATTTACCTTGGACAATGCCGTGCAGTACTTTGATGGCAGCCATTTTTTGAGTGATTATTGGTACGGTGGCGCGCACACCTTCCTTTGCTCTGCGCTCGCACCCGACTACGTGCGCCGCAATTACGACGAGTTTGAGCGGCTGGGCATCAGGATCGAGGGCTCGTATCTGGACGTATTCTCGGTGGTTGAGCTGGACGAGTGCTTCAATCCCGAGCATCCCGTCACACGCGAGGGCTGTGCACAGAACAGACGCCATTGCCTTGACCTGCTGACCGAGCGCGGCATCATCCCGTCCTCCGAGGAGGCCTTGGATTGCATCATCGATTCCATGGCGCTGTGCCATCACGCGCCCTTCCATTGCACAAGCTTTGACGCGCCCGATAAGGTCAACGTGGGCGTACCGATCCCGCTGTTCAATCTGGTATTCCACGATTGCCTGGTCATTCCGTGGGACGGCATGCACCGCAAAGGCGCGTGGGGCATTGCCTGCACCGACCAGCCCTTCCTGTGGGCACTTCTGTGCGGTGATACCGTATATTATTTTGTGGATATGGACGAGGACGAGGTCGAGTACGGCAAGATCGCGCTGGAGCTGCACCAAAAGGTTGCACTGTGTGACCTTGTTAAGCACGAGATTCTGGACGAGACCACCCGCAAGCGCCGCAGCACCTTCTCGGACGGCACGGTCGTGGTCGCCGATTTCGATTCCGGCGAGTTTACCATCACCTATCCCGACGGCAGAGTGGTCAGCGGGAAGGATTAAGAAAAAAGAAGGACGCTTTGCCCAACTTCCTTATGGGAAGTTGGGCAGTTTTATTCGCCTTTCGGCGAGTGATATTACTTCGTAGTGATATTCGGCCACGGCCGAGTGGTATTCGCTACGCGAGTTTGGAGGCGAATAAAATATCACTGTGAGGCGAAGCCGAACAATATCACTACACGGCGGAGCCGTATAATATCACTCCGACGGAGTCGGAATATCACTCTTGTTTTCTCTGCTGATTTCTGTTATAATAAATAGGGATCTGGGCTTTGCCCTATGCTTTTGTATTACAAAGGCGAAACTGGCGATAAAACAGGACGATAAATAAGAATTTAGCGAGGTGCTAATTTATGAATAAAGAATGGGCAGAAATGAATAAGACCTTACAGTTACAAATTAAAAGAAAAGATACTTTTACAACGGGGATAGATACATTATTAGAACTTCGCAAAAACCTAATGGAACAAATTATGCAGTTTAGGAATGAACTGTCGGATGCTGATTTTTGTGCTATGCCTTATATGAATGCCAAGGGTTATCATAACAAAACGATTGCGTATTCCTTGTGGCATATCTTTCGGATAGAAGATATTGTAGCACATTCCCTTATTGCAAATGATGAGCAAATATTGTTTAAGGACGATTATCAAAGTCGCATAAAATCCCCGATTATTACAACTGCAAATGAACTTGTAAAAGAAGAAATCGGAGAGTTTTCTAAGAATCTGTCTATTGAAGAACTGTATAATTATATTGCGGATGTTGATGAATCTACAACACAAATTTTAAAGACTCTTACATATAGTGATATGAAAGAAAAAATATCCGATGATAGAAGAAAACAATTGGAGTTACTTGATGTGGTAAGTACTGATGAAAACGCATATTGGTTAATTGATTATTGGTGTGGAAAAGATGTAAAAGGATTGATTCAGATGCCATTTTCAAGACATTGGATTATGCATATTGAAGCATGTTTGAAGATAAGAGATAAACAGTTATCTATTAAGTAAATTCCAATTTATCGAACTGAACAAACTAACCCCGACAGACCGTTTGAAAATCTGTCGGGGTTTATTTTTGTCTTCTTCGTATCAAATTTTGCTTATCCGTAGGGGAGACCTGCGGTCTCCCGCTGGCGAACCGCCGAGTTTAACTCGGCATGTTCGCCCCTACCGTGCATCAGGCAAACTTCCTTATGAGAACCAGCCTTTTGCGTCCTTCTTTTACGTTTGATCCTGCCTTTTCTGCATCCTTCTCCACGAAATAAACCCGTACAGGTCGTTGACAAGGAACGCGGCAAAGCAGACCACGACCGAGATGTAGGAGACGTCCGAGAGAGAGGCAAGCGTCCACAGCACCAGGAGCACGACGTCGTTGGCGGCGTAGATCAAGGCAAAATAGGGGCTGCGGCGCCAGGTCAGATAGGCGGCAAGAAAACTGGTGGTGACCGAGACCGTGCTGGGGATCAGATTGGCCGTGCCCAGTGCGCGCAGGATGAAATAGAAGATTGCCGTGACCGAAAGTGTGAGCAGAATGGCAACCATCCAGCCCTTGCCGGACAGAGTCGCAACTTGCACCTGACTCTTTTGCCCCTTGAAGGGGTGGCGAAGCCAGGAGATCAACGAAAAGAGTGCCATGGGCGCGGTCATACCAAGGTAGGTGATCATCTCGCCGTAGTAGGCAAAGGTCAGCGACACGTAGCCGTAGAGCAGGGAAAAGAGGATCATGAGCACCTGCCCCGCGGGGTTACCCTTGGCGCAAAAGATCAGCGAGGTCACACCGATCAGGGATGCAATCAGCGTCAGAAAATCCGAGCCGTCAAAGAGAAAGAAAAAGACGAGAATGGCAAGGCAGGAGCCCGACCATAACAGCCATTCGCCGAGGGTGAAGTATCTTATTAGCTTTCGCATAAAACCTCCAAAAAAATAAGCACCCGCAGCGCATCTTCTAAGACCTAACGATGCGCGGCGAATGCGAAAAGCATTCATATCTACCCGGTGGCAGACGTATTTTATTGTGGTGATTATATCACGGAATTCGGGAGTTGTCAAGATGAAATTGTGAATTTGCCTTTAGCATTCAGAATTAAGAATCAAGGTAGAAAAACCATGATGGGTACGTGAACCAAGAGGACATGCGCCGCAAAGGCGTCCCCCGAGGGGAAGCTGTCGCGTAGCGACTGAAGGGGAGTTGCGGACGAAACTGTAAGGTTGCCCGATTGGGAAGATATTGCAAGCATTTTCTCTGCCGCAGGTGCAGATATTTGCCGCTCAAAATCGTGTGAGTTCGGCTCTCTTCGGCTATAACAATTCAAACTCAAACTTACGTATTCCCCTTCAGTCGCTGCGCGACAGCTTCCCCTCGGGGGACGCCTTTGCGGCGCGCGTCCGCATTGAACGCGCATCTTTCCCGGAAAGCCTTTATTCAACTTATTAAAAAAGGAACTGAGTCTGATTTTCGATTCAGTTCCTCTTATTTTTTACATCATCGCCAGATATTCCTCTGCATGGTGTGCAGCAACTGCACCGTCGGCTGCAGCGGTGACCACCTGACGCAAGGTCTTGGTGCGCACGTCGCCTGCGGCATAAACACCCTTGATCGAGGTCTTCGTGCTTTCATCCGCCACAATGTAGCCCTGCGCGTCAAGCTCCAATTGTCCTGCAAACAGCTCGGTCGCGGGGCAGCGGCCAATGCTGACGAACAGGCCGTCGATCTTGACCTCGCGCTGCTCCCCTGTGGGGATATCGGTCAGCGTGACCGACTCGATGCGCTTGTCCGCATGCAGCGCGGAGACCTTACTGTTCCAACAAAATTGTACGTTACTTGCCTGCATGAGCGGTGCGTGGTAGATCTTTGTGGCGCGCAGCGTGTCGCGGCGGTGTACCAGAATCACCTTTTCGCAAAGCCCCGAGAGGTACAGCGCGTCGGATGCGGCACTGTTGCCGCCGCCAACCACCATGACCGTCTTGCCCTTGTAAAAGCGGCCGTCGCAATGCGCGCAGTAGTGCACGCCGCGCCCGATCAGAGTCTGTTCGTTCTCAAGACCCAAGGCGCGCGGGGAAGCACCCGTGGCAATGACTACGGTGCGGCCGAGGTATTCGCTGTCGGTGGTGACCACGCGCTTGATCTCGGGCGCAAGATCGACCTCGGTGACCTCGGCATACGCACTTTTTGCGCCGAAACGCTCTGCGCCTGCCGCCATTTTCATGCCAAGCTCAATGCCGTCAATGCCCGCATCAAAGCCGGGGTAGTTATCAATGATGTCGGTGGTGGCCATCTGTCCGCCGGGGCAGATCTTTTCAATGACCAGCACGTCAAGTCCTGCGCGTGCGGCGTAAAGCGCGGCGGTATAACCTGCGGGGCCGCCGCCCAGGATCAGCATGTCGTAAATGCGTGCGTTTTCCATATCAGAGCAGTGCCAGAATTGCAGCCTTGGGGCGGGAGCCCGTGACCTGGTTGGTGATCTCACCGTTCTTGAGCACGACCAGCGTGGGAATGCTCATCACGCCAAACTGCTGTGCAAGCTCGCCCTGCTCGTCAACGTTGATCTTGCCGACCACGATGTCGTCTCTCTCGCCTGCGATCTCCTCGATGATGGGAGCAACCATGCGGCAAGGACCGCACCAGTCTGCGTAAAAGTCCAGCAGAACAGGCTTTGCACCGTTCTTGATCTCTTCAAAATTTTCCTTTGTTACGTGAATGACTGCCATTTGTTTGTTTCCTTTCTTATATGATGATATTTGTTTATTCTTATCATTGACATTTTCTTTGTCTTTATTTCATTATATCATATTCCAATGCTGCTGTCAATGAAAAAAGCAGCCCGATGAGGCTGAGAAATTAGCGAGAAAATATGAAATAAGGGTTGAGTTAAGACAAGATTCAGCCCTTTATCATTGAAAAATCTCTGTTCCCCAATCTCTTTGCGCAAACCCCTTCCTCCCGTTACGCTACGCTACGGGAGCCCTCCTTCCCCTGCGGGGACGGCTTTGCAGCGCGCATCCGTTTCGTTGACTCTTCCCTTATGGGA
>JAZNZB010000100.1:0-15850 GCA_045594705.1 Eubacteriales bacterium | reverse complement strand
ATCCAAGGGGGAACGCCTTGGCGCGTTTTCTTGGTTCGTTCTTTGCCGCGCGGCAAAGAATGAACATACAAAGCAGAACCGCGAGCGCGTGCGAAGCACAGTGTGAGCGTCCGTAGGGGAAGCCGCTGAAAATTTACGCTTGCCCCGTGCTTTTCGTCACCTTATCCTTGACAAATTATAATAAATATTATATAATATTATATTGAGCATCTGTACCCCATGGGGATTTTCGCTCAAAGAAATTCTGAATTTCAGAAAGGCTTGTATCAAGCAAATGAACCAACAAAAACCATCTCCCACCGCGCACATGACCAACGATGAGATCATGAAGCTGTTGCGCGAGGAAAACGACCGTCACGCTCTTACGAACGAGCGTCGGCGCGCCTATATATTGACCTTTGGATGCCAGCAAAACGTGGCCGACAGCGAAAAGCTTTCGGGTATGGCGCGGGATATGGGCTATGAGCTTTGCGACGACCCGGCTGATGCCGACCTGATCGCGGTCAACACCTGCGCCATCCGTGAGCACGCCGAGCAAAAGGCTCTTTCGATCGTGGGGCAGTATAAGCACTTAAAAGCCAAAAAGCCCTCGCTGATCATTGCCGTTTGCGGCTGCATGGTGGCGCAACAGCACCGCCGCGAGGATATCAAGCACAAATATCCTTACGTGGATCTGACCTTCGGCACGGCGTCCTTGCACCGTTTTCCCGAGCTGCTCTGGCAAAAGATCGCGCGCTCCCGCCGCATTTTCTGCCCCGAGGAGACTGAATACACGGTGGCCGAGGGCGTGCCGATCTGCCGCGAGAGCAACTACCGCGCCTGGGTGTCCATCATGTACGGCTGTAACAATTTCTGCTCTTATTGCATCGTGCCCTACGTGCGCGGCAGAGAGCGCAGCAGGGAAATGCACGAGGTGGTGGCCGAGGTCAAGGAGCTTGTAGAAAAGGGATACAAGGATATCACCTTGCTCGGGCAAAACGTCAACTCCTATGCCAAGGGCATGGGCTACGATTTTGCCGATCTGCTCTATGAGCTTGACAAGATTGAGGGCGACTTTACCCTGCGCTTTATGACCAGCCACCCCAAGGATGCAAGCTACAAGCTGATCGACGTGATGGCAAATTCCAAGCACATCGCGCATCAGTTCCACCTGCCGCTGCAGTCGGGCAGCGATAAGATACTCAAGGCCATGAACCGCCATTACGATAAGGCAAGATATCTGGACATCGTGCGTTACATCCGCGAGAAGATGCCGGATGCAGCGCTTTCCTCGGATATCATCGTGGGATTCCCGGGTGAGACCGACCAGGACTTTGAGGACACTATGCAGATCCTTGACACGGTGCGCTTTGATATGCTGTTCTCGTTTATCTACTCGCCCAGAAAGGGAACGCCTGCAGCCGAGATGGAGCAGGTGGATCCGGGGGTGACGGGCAAGCGGTTTGACCGTCTGCTTGCGCTTCAGCACGATATCGCGCTGGAAAAGAATCAGCCCATGGTAGGCAAGACCATTCGCGTGCTTTGCGATGGGCCGAGTAAGAACAACCCCGAGATTTATTCGGGCCGCGAGGAGGGCAACAAGATCGTGTTCTTCCACGCAACCCCCTCTGATACGGGCAAGTTTGTCAATGTCAAAATTGACAAGGCAGACGCCTTTGCCCTTTGGGGAGAAAAAAATAATTGACAAGCGTTTTTCGCTCAAGATCCTTCGCGGCGCATTTTTCTGCCGTCATTCTGGAGCGCAGCGAAGAATCTTGCAGAAAAATGCTTGCTCGAGGATGACAGAGCGAAAAAACGCAAAAAGGAAATCAATAGAAAAGAGGATAAAACAATGGAAATTTTTGAACTGGCCGCACAGCTCGGCAAGGAACTCAAGAAGGATGAGCGACTGGTACGTATGGCGAACGCCAAGGAAGCGTACGAAAACGATATGGATCTGCGCACGCTGATGCGCGAATACCAGGTTCAGCAGATCGCGCTGGAAAAGACTGCAGGTCAGAAGGACGTTGAGGCAAGATTTTTGGAAATGATCCAGAACCGCATCAACGAGCTGTACGATCAGATCGTGGCACACCCCGTATACGTGGAGCTGGAGCAGGCGCAGAATGCGGTCAACGATCTGATGAATGCGGTCAACAACACCATCATGTTTGAGATCACGGGCGAGGTGCCCTCGTCCTGCACGCACGATTGCTCCACCTGTGGCGGCAGCTGCGGACATTAAGATAACAAAACTGAAAAAGTGAGGATATGACCATGACTCCGATGATGGAGCAGTATTTTGAGGTCAAAAATAAATACAGGGATCATCTTTTATTCTATCGCCTGGGCGACTTTTACGAGATGTTTTTTGACGACGCCATCACTGCCTCGCGTGAGCTGGAGCTGACGCTGACCGGCAGAGATTGCGGCGAGGCTGAGCGCGCGCCCATGTGCGGCGTGCCGTTCCACTCGGCCGAGGGATACATAGCAAGACTGATCGCCAAGGGATACAAGGTGGCCATTTGCGAGCAGGTGGAGGATCCCGCTACCGCCAAGGGGCTTGTCAAGCGCGACGTGGTACGCGTGGTCACGCCCGGTACGGTCATTGAGAGCACCATGCTCTCGGAGCAGAAGAATAACTATCTTTGCGCCATTTACGTGGGCGAATACGCCATTGGCGTGTGCTTTGCCGACGTGTCTACGGCGCAGATC
The DNA here is from genome assembly GCA_045594705.1 of Eubacteriales bacterium. Classification (GTDB taxonomy): domain Bacteria; phylum Bacillota; class Clostridia; order Oscillospirales; family CAG-272; genus SVQP01. The sequence continues at coordinate 13,156 of JAZNZB010000100.1, read as the reverse complement.
TGCGCGACCTCCTTTGACGGAGAGCAGGCAGAGACCAGACTTTGCAACGAGCTTGCCACCTATGCGCCCCGCGAGGTGATCGCAAACCTTTCCCGCAAATCGTTCCCCGAAACGGCTGCGTTTGTCACCGATCGCCTTGGCGCGATGCTTGGCGACAATCAGCCGGGCAGATTTGAATATGCGGACGCATTGGAGAGAGTCAAGGAGCGATTTGGCGAGAGCGTCAAGACCCGGGATGCAGCGGACAAGCCGCTGATCTGTGCGGTCGGTGCGCTGATCGATTACATTTACGAGACGCAAAAGACCGAAAGCCCTTACTTAAAGGAGCTGCAGGTCTATTCGGACGGTCAATACCTTGAAATGGACGCCAACACGCGACGTAACTTGGAGCTGACCGAGACCATGCGTCAAAAGGAAAAGAAGGGCTCTTTGCTCTGGGTGCTGGATAAGACCAAGACCTCGCCCGGTGCGCGACTGCTTCGCAGCTGGGTAGAGCATCCGCTGCTCTCGGTGGGCGCGATCTCGCGCCGTCAAAGTGCGGTGGACGAGTTCTTTGGCAACTTCATGCTGCGCGAAGAGCTTTCCGAGCTGCTCTCGGGCGTTCTGGATATGGAAAGACTCATGACGCGTATCGTGTACGGCACGGCCAATGCAAAGGATCTGCGCGCCGTCGCCAATACCGCTTCGGTTTTGCCCGAGGTCAAAAAGCTGTTGCAGAGCTGTAAGAGCGAGGAGCTTGCAAGCATTTACCGCGAGCTGGACCTCTTGGAGGATATTTGCGCAAAGATCAATGCGGGCATTTGCGAGGAGCCGCCCTTCTCGGTGCGCGACGGCGGCATGATCGCCCAGGGCTACAGTGCCGAGGTGGACGAGCTGCGCTCAATCATGCGCGACGGCAAGAACTGGGTCGAGCAGACGGCTGCTGCCGAGCGTGAGCGCACCGGCATCAAGACGCTCAAGGTAGGCTACAACAAGGTGTTCGGCTACTATATTGAGGTCAGCAAGTCGTTTGCTGACCAGGTACCCGCGCACTATATCCGCAAGCAGACCCTGGTGAACGGTGAGCGCTACATCACCGACGAGCTCAAGGAAATGGAGGCCAAAATCCTTGGCGCGGGCGACCGCGTCTGCGCCCTGGAATACGAGCTGTTCCAGGAGATCCGAGCCTATGTGGCGCAGAACAGCGAGAGAGTACAAAAGACCGCTGCACTGCTTGCCAAGACCGACGTATATCTTTCGCTTGCCACAGTGGCTGCGCGCAACAAGTACGTGCGCCCCGAGGTAGATACAAGCGACGTCATAGAAATCAAGGACGGCCGCCATCCCGTGGTCGAGCAGTTTGTCAAGGACACGTATTTCGTGCCCAATGACGCCATGCTTGACACCAAGAATAACCGTCTGATGCTGATCACCGGCCCGAATATGGCAGGTAAATCCACCTACATGCGTCAGGTTGCGCTGATCACGCTGATGGCACAGATTGGCAGCTTTGTGCCCGCAAACGAGGCGCGCATCGGTATCGTGGATAAGATCTTTACCCGCGTGGGCGCGTCGGACGACTTAGCCTCCGGGCAATCCACCTTTATGCTGGAAATGACCGAGGTGGCCTACATTCTGCAAAACGCAACGCAGAAGAGTTTGATCATTTACGACGAGGTAGGCCGCGGTACCTCCACCTTTGACGGCATGAGCATTGCACGTGCCATTGTGGAGTACACTCACAGCCGACGCATCGGTGCAAAAACGCTTTTTGCCACGCATTACCACGAGCTGACCGTCATGGAGCAGGAATTCGAGGGCGTGGTCAACTATAACATTGCTGCCAAAAAGCGCGGTGACAGCATTACCTTCCTGCGCAAGATCGTGCGCGGCTCGACCGACGACAGCTACGGTATTGAAGTAGCCAAGCTGGCAGGGCTGCCGAACGACGTGATCAAGCGCGCCAAGCAGGTGCTGCTCTCTGTCGAGCAGACCGCGCGTGCGCTGAGCACCGCAGAGCCTGCACACGAAGAGAAGAGCGACGAGATCACCATCGAGGATCAAATCAACGAGCAAGTGATCGAGCAGCTCAAAAACGTGGATATCAATACGCTCTCGCCGTACGAATGTATGTCGTTCTTGTTTGATATCAAAAAGAGACTTTTATAATTTGGAGTATATATGGGTAAGATCAACGTGCTTTCCTTTGAGGTTGCCAACCTGATCGCTGCCGGTGAGGTGGTGGACAGGCCTGCGTCGGCCATCAAGGAAATGATGGAAAATGCAATAGACGCAGGGGCGTCACGCATCACCGTGGAAATTCAGAACGGTGGCGTGACCTTTATGCGCGTGTCCGATAACGGGCACGGCATGCCGCCCGAGGATCTGCCCATGGCGATCAGACGACACGCTACCAGTAAGATCAGTGAGCCCGAGGATCTGGACGGTATTGCAACGCTTGGGTTCCGCGGTGAGGCCTTGGCAGCCATTGCGGCGGTCTCCCGCCTGCGCATTCTGTCCAAGACCCCCGATGCCGCGCTTGGCGCGCAGATGGACGTCAATTGCGGTGAGATCGTGGATATTACCGAGCGCGGCTGCGCGGTGGGCACTACCGTGATCGCCGAGGATCTGTTTGCCAACGTGCCCGCACGCCGCAAGTTCTTGAAGCGCGACGTGACCGAGGCCATGGCGGTCAGCGCCAACGTCGAAAAGATCGCGCTCTCGCACCCCGAGATCGCATTCAGACTGATCGTGGACGGCAACTTAAAGCTGGAAACGGTGGGCGACGGAAGCCTGAAGAGTGCCGTGTGGGCGGTGTTCGGCAAGGATTTCGCTTCACGCCTGATTGAGGTCAAGGGGGACTTTGACGGCATTACAGTCAAGGGATACATCGGCCGACCCGACAACGTGCGTCCCAACCGCAACTATCAGAATTTCTTTATCAATTCGCGCTATATCAAGAGTAAAACGGCCAGTGCCGCGCTGGAACAGGCCTTTACCTCGTATTGCGCGCCCGAAAAATTTCCCGCGTGTGTGCTGTTTGTTGAGCTTAATCCAACGCGCGTGGACGTCAACGTGCATCCCGCTAAGTTAGAGGTCAAGTTCACCAATGAAAAGCCGGTGTTTGAGAGCGTATATTATGCGGTCAGACAGGCATTAGAGCAAAATACCGCACGCCCCGAGCTGCAGATTCCAAAGCAAAAGCCGTCGGTATCCGATGCCTTTACCTCGGTCGAGCGCGGCGAATCGTTGCAAAAGCGTCAGATCACCATGGATACCCCCGCCCAAGTGTCCGCAAAGCCCCAAAAGGGCGAGGCCTGGGAGCACCTGAGTGCGCAGCAGTACGTAGAGCAGTACATTCAGGGCAAAAAGCCCGAAAAGCAGGCCGCCGTGCCCGCTGCAAAGCCGACGCAGCCGATGGCTGTACCGACACCTACACAACCTACAAAGCAGGTAGAGCAGGAGCTTGCTCCTGCCGAAAATCCCGCGCAATCCGTAGGGCAGGGGCTCACTCCTGCCGCAAATCCCGCACAACCCGTAGGGGCCGACGTCAAGCCGCATGCGGCGGACGGCCCGAAAGCCGCTGCAACCGCCCCCTCCCGCACTCCGCTGCCCCAACAACCCGAGCCCGTCTCCATTCCCACAGCGGAAAAGGGCACATACCGCTTGGTCGGTCAGGTGTTCAACGCGTATCTGATCGTGGAGATCGGGGAGAGAATGCTGCTGATCGATCAGCACGCGGCGCACGAGCGCATTCTGTTTGAGCAGCTCAAGGCCAACATGCGCGAAAAAGAGGCCTCCTCACAGCTTTTGATGCTGCCCATCGAGGTCATGATGACCTCGGGCGAGGTGCAGACCATCGGTGACTTCCGCACTGAGCTGGAGGCAGTCGGCTTCAGCTTCTCCACAGGGCGCTTTACCGTGACCGTGGATGCCATTCCCACGGGTCTTGAATCTGACGCGGTGGCGCAAATGCTGCCCGTGATCGCCGAAAGATTGCAGAGCGGAACGGGAAATGCATCCCTGACGCGTGACATCGTGTTTGAAAAGGCACTGTACCAGGGTGCGTGCAAGGCTGCCATCAAGGCGGGACGCGTGTATGCTCCCGAGCATCTTTCCTGGCTGGTCGATCGGCTCATGGAGCTGCCCGACGTTACCTACTGTCCGCACGGCAGACCGGTTGCCATGGAAATGAGCAAGAAGAATTTAGACAGACAGTTTGAAAGATCATAAAACATCAATAACAGGCGATATCCTGTACTGATATTGGCCGAAGAAAGGACACAGCTATTATGTTCGAACTCAAAAAACAAGAGGGAAGAGCGCGCAGAGGCGTGCTGCACACCCCGCACGGCGATATCGAAACGCCGGTATTTATGAACGTGGGTACTTGCGCAGCCATCAAGGGCGGTGTATCCACCGTGGAGCTCAAGACCATCGATTGCCAGGTCGAGCTTTCCAACACCTACCATCTGCACATCCGTCCCGGTGACAAGCTGATCCACGATATGGGCGGACTTCACAAGTTCATGAACTGGGACAGACCCATTCTGACCGACTCGGGCGGATTCCAGGTATTCTCTCTGTCCTCTTTGCGTAAAATCAAGGAGGAGGGCGTGTACTTTGCCTCTCACATCGATGGCAAGCGTATTTTCATGGGACCTGAGGAGAGTATGCAGATCCAATCCAACCTCGCCTCCACCATTGCCATGGCGTTTGACGAGTGCGTGGAAAACCCTGCAACCTACGAATACGTCAAGCAATCCTCCGAGCGCACCATTCGCTGGCTGGCACGCTGCAAGGCCGAGATGCAAAGACTCAACTCCTTGCCCGAGACCATCAACAAGCAGCAGATGCTGTTCGGTATCAACCAGGGCGGTACGTACGAGGATCTGCGAATCGATAACATGCAGCGCATCGCAGAGCTGGATCTGGACGGCTACGCCATCGGCGGTCTTGCCGTAGGCGAGAGCACCGAGGATATGTACCGCATTATTGACGCTGTCGAGCCGCATATGCCGGTTCATAAGCCCAGATACCTGATGGGCGTGGGTACTCCCTGTAATATCATTGAGGCGGTGCATCTGGGCGTTGACTTCTTTGACTGTGTCATGCCCTCGCGTAACGCACGTCACGGTACGCTGTTTACCTGGGAGGGCAAGATGAGCGTGCTCAACGAAAAGTATGCGCGCGATCCTCGCCCCATCGGTGTGACCTGCGATTGCCCCACCTGCCAAAATTACAGCCGCTCCTATATCCGTCACCTGATCAAGGCCAAGGAATCGCTTGGCATGCGCTTAGCAGTCCAGCACAACCTGTACTTCTACAATCAGCTCACGCGCCGCATCCGCGAGGCACTGGACGAGGGCAGATTTGAGGAATTCTATCAGAGATATCATATAGCGCTTGGCGAAAGGAATCCCGACTGATGATCAAGGCAGTCATTTTTGACAAGGACGGCACACTGCACGATACCGAACAGGTGTATCACCGCGCATGGCGAGAGGCGGCAGCCGAGATGGGCGTGCCGCGCATTATGGAGTTTGTGGCCCTTTGTACGGGCACGAACTATGCAAGAACTGCCGAGCTCTGGCAAGAGTTTTACGGTGATGCATTCGAATTCCGCCCGTTCTGGGAGCTGCGCAACGCCATTTACGACGAGATGATCGAGACCGAGGGATTGCCTATCAAGCAAGGGGCTTACGAGCTGCTGGATTATCTGAAGGACAACGGCTACAGGATCGGCCTTGCCACCTCCACCAATGCGCCTCGCGTAGAGCGTCATCTGGTGCAGTCCGATATGAAAAAATATTTCGACGCAGTGGTCACGGGTGACACAGTGCAAAGAGGCAAGCCCGCGCCCGATATCTTTCTGATCGCAGCCGAGCGTATTGGTGTCGCGCCTGCTGACTGCATGGGCGTTGAGGACTCGTTCAACGGCGTGCGCGCGGTCAAGGCTGCGGGCATGTATACGGTCATGGCACCTGATATGATACAACCCACAAAGGACATTCTTGAAATTTCCGACGCTTGCGTTGAAGAGCTCGGACAGATCATTCCGATACTTGAAAACATGAAAGGAAGACGAGAATCATGATTGAAAAAAGACTTGCCGAGGAGATCCTTGGGATCGCGCTCTCGGGTGGCGGCGACTTTGCCGAGATCTACCAGGAGCTGACGCAGAACAACAACATCCGCATGGTGGATGGCAAGATCGAGGCCATAGGCGACAACGTGCTCTCGGGCGTGGGTATCCGTACCTTTATCGGCACGCAGACCGTCTATGCAACCACCACCGATATTACAAGAGAGGGTCTGATCCGCTGTGCCAAGTCGGTAGCCGAGGCTGTCGGCGAGATCAAGGGGGCTGTTTCCTTGCATCTGTGCGAGCGTATTTTCCCCAACATTCACCCCGTTACCACCGTGCCCGCAAGCGCAGAGATGAAGTACAAGATCGATCTGCTCAAATCCGCATGCAACACGGCAAAGGATTACGATCAGAGCATCGTACAGGTGGCGGGTAACCTTCTGATGGTGGACCATTCCATCCTGGTTGCCAACTCCGAGGGCCTTTACACCACCGACAGACATATCCGTACCCGTATGGCAGTCAATGCCGTTGCGTCCAACGGACACGAGAACCAGTCCGGCTCCTGCGCGCCCGGTCGCGGTATGGGTCTTGAGGTATTCGATCTCTTCCGCCCCGAGGACATCGGCCGTGAGGCCGCAAGACAGGCTGTGGTCAATCTGAATGCATCCTACTGTCCTGCGGGCAAGATGACGGTTGCCATTGAAAACGGCTTTGGCGGCGTGATTTTCCACGAGGCCTGCGGTCACTCGCTGGAGGCGACCTCGGTTGCCATCGGCGCGTCTCAGATGGCAGGCAAGCTGGGTCAGATGATCGCCAACCCCAAGGTTACCGCGATCGACGACGGCACCATCCCGAACGGCTGGGGCTCTGTCAACATCGACGACGAGGGCAATCCCACCAAGCGTAACGTGCTGATCGAGAACGGTGTGCTCAAGAGCTACATGGTAGACCGCCTGGGCTCTCGCCGCATGGGTCTGCCCATGACCGGCAACAGCCGCAGACAGGGCTATGAATACGAGCCTACCAGCCGTATGACCAATACCTTTATCGACAACGGCCCCGACAAGAACGAGGATATCATTGCGTCCATCGAGTACGGTCTGTACGCCAAGGAAATGGGCGGCGGCTCGGTCAACCCTCTGACCGGTGCGTTCAACTTCTCGGTGCGCGAGGGCTACATCGTGCGCAACGGTAAGATCTGTGAGGCAGTGCGCGGCGCATCGCTGATTGGTACGGGCTCTCAGATCATCAAGGACATCGACATGGTCGGTCAGAACCTTGCCACCGGACAGGGCATGTGCGGCTCGTCCAGCGGCAGCGTACCCACCGACGTAGGTCAGCCCCTGATCCGTGTATCCGAGATCACGGTCGGCGGCAGATAAGGAGGAATGGGATATGGAACTCAGCAGAGCAAAACAGATCATCTTCGACGCTGCACGTGCTGCAGGCCTTGAAGAATATGAAATTTACTATATGAACAGCTCCAGCCTGTCCGCAGAGGCTCTCAAGGACTCTTTGAGCGGCTTTTCCTGCGGCTCGGGCGGCGGCATCAGCCTGCGCTGCATGGTAGACGGCAAGATGGGATACGCTTCCACCGAGCTGTTTGCCGAGAGCGAGCTTGCCGACCTTGTGCGCCGCGCTTGCGACAACGCACGCTACATTGAAAAGGAAGACACCGCACCCATCTATGCGGGCTCGGAAAGCTATGCCACTACCAATATGCCCAAATTCGTGCCGCTCAGCGCAGCAGAGGCAAAGGCTATGACGCTGGATATGCAAAAGCAGATCTACGCTGCCCACGAGGGTGTGACTGACGGCACACAGGCCGCTTGCATCTCCTCCGAGATCGAGATCTATCTGTGCAACTCTCACGGTCTGGAGCTTTCCAACCGCGCAGGCCTGAACGGCGTTTACGCAATGCCCATCGTCAAGATCGGTGAGGAGAGCGCAGACGCGTTTGCATTCGCGCTTTGCTCGGACGAGGACAAGGTGGCGGAGCTTGCCAAGAAGGCAACCGACAAGGCAGTGCTCAAGATCGGTGCGGGCAGCGTGCCCTCCGGCAAGACCAATATCGTGCTGGCGGGCAGCGAAATGCGCTCCATCCTTTCGGTATTCTCCAGCGCATTCTCGGCAAGAAACGCGCAGCTTGGCCTTTCCTTGCTTGCAGGTAAGGAAGGACAGAAGATCGCGGCAGACTGCGTGTGCATCACCGACGATCCCATGAGAGAGGGCGCGCCCATGCAGACTCACTTTGACGGTGAGGGCGTGGCAACCTACAAAAAGGACATCGTCAAGGACGGCGTGCTGACCACGCTGCTCTACGACCTGACCACGGCTGCCAAGGCGGGCGTTGCGTCTACCGGTAACGGTATGCGCGGCTCGTATGCCTCGCAGGTCAACGTCGCTCCCTTCAACTTCAGCCTGTGTCCCGGCACTTTGACCGAGGACGAGCTGATCGCCAAGGCGGAGAACGGCATTTACGTCACCGCAGTCAAGGGCTTGCACGCAGGTGCGGACGCTACCACGGGTGACTTCTCAATCGAGAGCGAGGGCTTTTTGATTGAAAACGGTAAGAAGACCACCTACGTGCGCTCCTTTACCATCGCGGGCAACTTCTTCGAGCTGCTCAAGAATATCGACAGCCTGTCCGATACGGTCGAATGGGGCATTCCCGGCGGCTTTACCGTGTTCGGCGCACCCGCTGCGCTGATCAAGGACATGAGCGTGGCAGGTAAGTAATCTTCCAAACGTGAAATAAACTCAATACCGACTCGGAAGAAACGTTTTCCGGGTCGGTAATTTTATGCTTTTATGCGGAAAATATGCAATTCCCCTTGACAAAAAATGCAAAATTGGTTATAATAAAGTAAGTATTGTAAACTGCATGAAGTGTTTTTTGCTATACTGAACATAGAAACCAACAGGAAAAGGAGGTGCACAAGAAAATGCCATGGGAAAACCCCATAGCTTTTTGGATCAGCATTGTAGTTGTGGCTTTGGTTTGCATTGTGGTCGGCGTTGTTGCGGGCATTCTGTACCGTAAAAAGATTGCCGAGCGTGCGATCGGCTCTGCTGAGCAGAAGGCCAAGGCTTTGGTCGAGGAAGGCCAAAAGCAGGCGGCTTCGGCACAGAAAGAGGCTTTGCTCTCCGCAAAAGAGGAAATTATGCGTCAGCGTAACGACTTCGAGAGAGAGATGAAGGACCGCAGAAACGAAGTTTCCAGAACAGAGTCGCGACTTGCAAAAAAGGAAGAAACTCTTGAGAAAAAGACCGAGCAGGTCGAGCACAAGAGTGAGCAGCTTGACAAAAAGATTAAGGAAAACGAGCAGTTCCGCGAGCTGATCGCAGAACAGCTTAAGATGCAGATGAACAAGCTTGAAGCAATTGCGGGCTATTCCGCCGAGCAGGCCAAGGAGGAATTGGTTGCGCGCGTGGAAAACGAGGCAAAGGAAGAGATTGCCAGAAGACTCGAAGAGCTTGAAGCACAGTACAAGGAAGACGCAGAGGAAAAGGCTCGCGACATCATCACCCTTGCCATTCAGCGTTACGCATCCGACCAGGTAGCCGAGGTCACCATTTCGACCGTCGCGCTCCCCAATGACGACATGAAGGGTCGTATCATCGGTAGAGAGGGCCGTAACATCCAGCAGCTGGAAAAGCTGACCGGCGTGGAATTGATCGTGGACGATACTCCCGAAACCATCATTCTTTCGGGCTTTGATCCCGTTCGCCGCGAGGTTGCAAGACTCGCCCTGGAAAAATTGATTGCAGACGGCAGAATCCATCCCACCCGTATTGAGGAAATGGTGGAAAAGGCCAAGAGAGAGGTTGACACGGCTGTCAAGCAGGCAGGTGAACGCGCGATCTACGAGGTTGGCGTTCGTAACCTGAACCCCGAGCTTGTCAGACTGCTGGGCAGACTTCGCTACAGAACCAGCTACGGTCAGAACGTACTCAAGCACTCCATTGAGGTTGCCTTCTTAGCAGGCGTTATGGCAGAGGAGCTTGGCGTGGATGCAACGCTTGCACGCCGCGCAGGTCTTTTGCATGACATTGGTAAGGCATTCCCGCAGGACGTTGAGGGTACGCACGTACAGATCGGCGTGAACGCTGTCAAGAAGTACAAGGAGAGCCGTGAGGTCGTGCATGCGATCGAGGCTCACCACAATGACGTTGAACCCAAAACCGTGATCGCATTCCTCGTGCAGGCAGCAGATGCCATTTCGGCAGCAAGACCCGGTGCCCGCAGAGAGGATATGGAAAATTACATCAAGCGTCTTGAAAAGATCGAAGAGATCGCGAAATCCTTCGGTGGCGTTGACAAGGCTTATGCAATTCAGGCGGGCAGAGAGATCCGCGTGATGGTCAACCCCGATACCGTCAGCGATGACAACATGAAGGTGGTCGCAAGAGAAATGGCTGAGAAGATTCAGAACGAGGTTCAGTATCCCGGCCAGATCAAGATCAACATCATTCGCGAAAGCCGCGTAGTGGATTACGCAAAGTAAGCTTATTGAGCAAAACAAGTTTTCGCACTCAAAAAATATTGCAAAAAAGGATTGCCCTTAAGGGATTTTCATAGAATTGATATAAATTCCCGCAGCAGACAATCAGCGCGCAGGCCGCGTTGCAAAGATATATTTGATGAGACCGAGTAAGGGCGTCACCCCTGTGGTGACGCCCTTACTGTTGCCGCAAACATAAACAAAAGATAGAAAAGTAAACAAAAACTACATAACATGGTGAAATATAGAGAAAAATCATGATAGCAGTGCGCGATATTGCTTGACAATCGAGTCTTGGTGTGGTAAAATAAAGTATTATCATGGGTAAATATGTGAACAGTCACATTTTCCGTATGGAGGTATATTATGAATAACAGCGAAAAGACTATGGATAAAATCGTAGCCCTGTGTAAGAACAGAGGCTTTATCTACCCCGGCTCTGAGATCTACGGTGGCCTGGCAAACTCCTGGGATTACGGTCCCTTGGGCGTAGAGTTCAAGAATAACGTCAAGCGCGCTTGGTGGAAGAAGTTCGTGCAGGAATCCCGCTACAACGTGGGCCTTGACAGTGCGATCATCATGAATCCCCAGACCTGGGTCGCTTCGGGCCACTTGGGCGGCTTCTCGGATCCTTTGATGGACTGCAAGGTTTGCCGTGCACGCCACAGAGCGGACAAGCTGATCGAGGATTATGCATTCCAGAACGGTCTTGAGGACAATCCCGCAGGCTGGACTGATGACGAAATGATGGCTTACATCAAGGAAAAGCACATCTGCTGCCCCGATTGCGGTTCGGGTGACTTTACCAACATCCGTAAGTTCAATCTGATGTTCAAGACCTTCATCGGTGTCACCGAGGAGTCCACCAACACCGTATATCTGCGTCCCGAAACCGCACAGGGTATCTTTGTGCAGTTCAAGAATGTCGCTCGTTCGGGCAGAAAGAAGATGCCCTTTGGTGTCGGTCAGATCGGTAAGTCCTTCCGTAACGAGATCACCCCCGGTAACTTCGTATTCCGTACCCGCGAGTTTGAGCAGATGGAGCTGGAATTTTTCTGCAAGCCCGGCACTGATCTTGAGTGGTTCCGGTACTGGAGATCCTACTGCGAAAACTGGCTGATCAACCTGGGTATGAAGAAGGAGAACATGCGTCTGCGCGACCACAGTGCAGAGGAGCTTTGCTTCTATTCCAAGGGCACGACCGATATCGAGTTCCTGTTCCCGTTCGGTTGGGGCGAGCTGTGGGGTATTGCTGACAGAACCGACTATGACCTGACCCAGCACCAGAACGTTTCGGGCGAGAGCATGGAGTATTTCGATCCCGAGACCAACGAAAAGTATATTCCTTACGTCATCGAGCCCTCGCTGGGTGCTGACCGTGTAGCGCTTGCATTCCTTTGCGACGCGTATGACGAGGAGATCGTAGATCCCGCTAAGAACGACGTGCGTGTGGTCCTGCATCTGCATCCCGCACTTGCACCCGTCAAGGTTGCTGTTCTGCCTCTGTCCAAGAAGCTGTCCGAAAAGGCAGGCGAGATTTACGACGAACTGGCTAAGTACTATAACTGCGAATTCGATGAGACCGGCTCGATCGGTAAGAGATACCGCCGTCAGGACGAGATTGGTACGCCTCTTTGCATCACCTACGATTTCGAGTCCGAGACCGACGGCTGCGTCACTGTTCGTGACAGAGACACCATGGAGCAGGTTCGTCTGCCCATTTCCGAGCTCAAGGCTTACATCGACAAGGTGGTTGAGTTCTGATGAATCATTTTCCTCTCTGGGGAACGCTGGTTAACACCGGCACAGTCATTCTCGGCTCACTGATCGGCCTTGCGATCCATGCGATCTCCAAGAAAGGCAAGCTCAAAAGTCAGAGGTTTGCCGAAATGTCCAAATCGATCATGAATGGCCTGGGGCTTGCAGTGGTCATGGTGGGCGTCGGCGGTGCTTTGACAGGCGTGATCAACGACGTCGTCTCTGATGCGGTTGCGTATCCTTCGGTGCTCAGAAACGGCCTGACAAGCGAGAATACCATCATCACCATTCTGTCTATCGTGCTTGGTATTTTGGTCGGCGGCCTGATCGATATCGACCGTTGGGTCAATCTGCTTGGCCAAAAGATTGAGAAGATGTTTAACCGTAACCCCGAGCAAAGTGCAGTGCAGGTTCCCGTGGCACAGGGCTTTGTGTCGGCATCGCTTCTGTTTTGCGTGGGTTCGATGACCATCGTTGGCTCGATTCAGAGCGGGCTGATGGGAGACCACGACCTGCTTTACACCAAATCCTTGCTGGATCTGGTGTCCTCAATCATTCTGTCCTCCACCATGGGCATTGGCGTGCTGCTTTCTTCCTTGTTCGTGCTGGTATTCCAGGGCAGTATCGCACTGGTTGCAAGCATCGTAGGGCAGGGACTCTCGGTCGCCGTGATCGATACCATGAGCATGGTCGGTTCGGTACTGATCGTTGGTTTGGGTTTGAACGTCATGGGCATTACTAAACTCAAGATCATGAACTATCTTCCCGCAGTATTCTTTCCCATTGCGCTTGTGCCGCTTTGGAACTGGGCAGTCAGCCTGAT
>JAZNZB010000099.1:0-9891 GCA_045594705.1 Eubacteriales bacterium | reverse complement strand
GCTTCTCCCACCGATTTGAACCGCTCCGATGCCCCGCGGGCATCGGATAGGCTTGTGCAGGTTGAGCACAAGATTCGGTTGAGCTTTGGCACAAGCAACGGTTCGTAAATCCGGCCCATTAGCCTTTGAACATTCTTTTTTCGACTCTGAAGTTTTTCGAAATTTTGTAGATGCATTTCCGCGCGGAGCTTTGCTCGCGCATCTTTTCGGGGCTTTCGGCAGATTCGAAATGCCACATCATAGGAGTGTTCATTGAGCGCTCGCGGACGTGCAATGAACGCCCCTACGAAAAATTCCCTTGCATTTCACCATGTCCTATGCTATAATGAAATCAGCACCGATCACACACCGAAAGGAGGCAGGATATGCGCAAAAATCACGGCAATCATGCAGACGGATACATCAAGAATCAAAATATGCACTTGAAAGAGCTTCGATTGATCATATGGACAAAAGTTTTGCTTTTTATTATCCCGACATTGGGTTTGGCTGCGATCATGTGGAGCATATTAGCCATCAATCCTCCCCCGGACAAATGGGTGCAGAAGCAGATCACTTATGCAGGCATTACTGAGGAGACGAATATTCTCCGGAAAAGCCACCACACGATCTACGTATTGCATACGGCAGAAGGCGAGGGATACATTTTATCGGTTGGAACAGATGAGATGAGAGCGCTCTCACAAGAGCTGCAACCCAACCGACAGTATACGCTGACGTACTGCGAAAACTTTGCGACGAGAATCATTCTATCCTTGTCCTATGAGGACCAAGATTACATTAGCATGGACGAATCCCTTGCCGCATGGAAAAGGGATCAGCGAATTGGATATATCTTTACGGCAATCATTTTGGGCGTGGCAACCGTGGGCAGCACCATGAGCTATCTGTTTTGGTGCAAAAAAGAGCGGCAGCAGCTCCAAACGATCCGAAATAAAATTCAAATCAGACGCAATAAAAAACAAAAGATCAACTCTCAAATTCAATAATCGGAGGAACAAATATGCGTTACGTTGTTGTTGACACTGCAGAATTTACCTACCCCGACAGTTTTGAGTACCCGACTGCATCGGATCGCGTCCTGCTGGACACCCCGCGCGGCACGTTTGCCACCTTGCAGATCCTTGTAGACGGGCTTTGCGCCGACATGCAAGTGCCCAACCACCTGCCCCGCGAGATCTACCAAAGTGACGAGCTTTGGCAGCAGGCATCTCTCGGCTTTGCACGCACAAGCGGCGTGCAGATCAAAACCGACCTGCCCTTCGATATTGAATGGTACGCGCTTGTCCCCGTTACGGTGGAGCAAAACTACGGTCTTGCTGAAGCGGACGTCAAGCCCCCGTACTTTCCCGTGCGCCAAGCGCCCTATCGCGTATACGATTGTCTGCGCCCCTTTGACGGCACGCTTGACGTAGGTGTGGGCGACGGCAGAGCAAATGACACGGGCATTGGCGGCGTGTTCGGGGCGATTATCATTCCCGCAGACGCCGTGCCCGGTGCATATACCGCGACCGTGGAGATCACGGCAGGCGCGCAGCGCGTGTCCGTGCCCCTTTCCATGACCGTTTACAAGGCGACCGTACCCGCAGAGGAAACCTTGACCATTGTGCAAAGCCTTGCTGCCGACCGCGTGACACGCTACCACGGCGTGCGCTGGGGTTCGGAGGAATACTACGCGCTGGACGACGTCTACTTCAAGGCTTTGCGCAGAATGCGCCAGAACATGACCTACATGTGGGGCGTCCAGGTGACGGAGCTGGGCGATAACAAATACGAATTTGACTTTACGGAGATGGAAACCGCCATGCGCCGTCAGCTCTCGCAGGGCATCAAATACTTCAACGGTCCTTCGATCGGCAGGCGCGAAAGCTGGCACACCTCGACTATTTTAGTCAACGACAAGCTCCCCGCCATGAGCTACGAGGCATACCTCTACTTAAAGCAATACCTCCCTGCGCTGCACGACATGCTTGCACGAAACGGTTGGATCGACCGCTTCGTCATGGGCATTAGCGACGAGCCCAATGCCGAAAACTGCACCGAATGGCGCGCTTTGGCGGGACTTGTACGCAGGATCGTGCCCGATATCCGCTTGATCGATGCCGTCAGCTACGGTAACATTCACGGTGCGCTGGATATTTGGGTGCCACTCAACATGGAATACGACAAGCACATGACCGAGATTGAAACCTTCCGCGAGGGCGGATCCGAAATCTGGCACTACGTTTGCTGCGGTCCGCGCAGCGAATGCTACGTCAACCGCTTTATGGACTATCCCCTGCTCTCCACGCGCTACCTTCTGTGGGGCAACTACAAGTACGATCTGACGGGATATCTGCATTGGGCGACCAACACCTATCAGCCGGGGCAAGACCCCTTCAGACAAAACTGCCCCTCGCACACCAATGCCGACTCCACCATTTTCCTGCCCCCCGGAGATACCCACCTCATTTATCCCGGCGAGTACGGTCCCTGGCTTTCGGTGCGCGGTGAAGCACAGCGCGAGAGTGCCGAGGAATGCGAGATGCTCAAGGTGCTTGCCAAAACGGACAAGCAGACCGCAGACGCCATCTGCCAAAAGGTCTTCCGCTCCTTCTGCGACGTGGAATACGACGTGCAAAAATTCCGCGCGGCAAGAAAGCAATTGCTGATTGCGCTGAGCGACATTACATAATCGAACAAAGAAAAAGAACCGTTGGGCACCTGCCCGACGGTTCTCTTGTATCAAAATTACTCCGCACGCTTCCATGCGCGCACGATGCGGATATCGCCCTTTTGCCAGGTCATATCCAGCACGTCCCCCGGGCGCACCAGCACGATCTGCTCATTTTCCTCGGTAAACGCCACGCGATACACGTTGCCGTCCGCGCCCGTGATATACGCATACGTGACGCCGTCCAGCGTCAGGAATTGTATGTCTGCCACCGTCACGCTACCCTGCTCCGTTTCCACAGGCCCCTGCGTATCCACGCCCGCGCCCGACAGCATTTTCAGATATGCAGCCACCGCATCCTGCTGCGTCTCGCCTGTTGCCACCATGGTGTACTGGCGCACGTTGACCAGCGCATATAGCTTGACAAGGCCATTATTGTCCTTGAGCACCATGATATAGGTCGGCACGCCCGAAATATTGACCAAGGACGGGAATGATGCTACGTATTCCTTTTCCTGCACCTCGCCCTCGGCTGCGTGCATAGCCGAATGCTCCTCCGCACCGATGACGGGATAATAGCGGTACTCTCCCGTACGTGCGTTGGACAGAATAAAGCCGATATTGGAGGCATCCGAGGTCACAGAGGTGACTCCCGTGAAGTACCACACGTCGTCGTCGAACATCAGATATCCAAAGTCGTCCGTGGTCTGCTTACAGCCCTTGTTTCCGATGATGCTGTTGATAAAGCCACCGGAATAAAGACCCTGCCAGTCGTATTTTTCACATGCAAGGTCACCGTCAAACACGATATCCACCCATTGCGGCACGTCCGCAACGGCATACAACTCGCTGCTGCCGTCCACGGGATTGAAAATAATCAGCTCCTCGACGTCGTATGCACCAAACAGGCCGACGCGACGCGTATAGCACGAGATGCAGTAAAAGGGATTGCCCTCCTCGTCCACCTCAAAGCTGACGTCCTGCAGATCGAAAATCTTGGTGGGATAATCAAAGCGCACCTTGCGCATCAGATCGTCGCCGAAATATCCGCTCTGCGCATAGCGAATGCCGCTTTCGGCTTCATAATACTCCGCGGTATTGGCCAAGGTGTCTACCATAATGTAGCCCGGAATACCGTTTGCGCGGTTGCCCAGCCACTTGAAAAAGCCGTCGTATTCCAGGTGCGTGATCTTGATCGGCTTGCCGCGATAGTTGATCTGCGTATAGTCGTCGCTGACCACGTACTGCGACACCACGCCCGCCAGCGCGCCCAGCTTACGGTCACCCAGCATGCGTGCGGAATTGGTATCCATGAGCGCGATATTGGTGATCTCCCGGGTCTCGGGCATATCCTCTTCAAACACGCGCTCCTCGACCGCGATCACCTCGGCATACGCCGTGGCATTGAACACCACCGACGAGATCAGCATGCCGATAGCCAGCACTGCAAACGGAATGGCGATCAGCACGCTCATCACGACCGAAAGCGCGCCCTTGCCAAACAGCATTCTCCAAGTGGGCGCACCCGCACCCTGACGTTGTCCGCCAAACAGCTTGCCAAGATCCAAATGCTTAATCGCGCGGCCAAACGCAAAAACGTCCAGAGCGCGCAAGGCAATGGCAATGCACAAAAAGCAAAATGCCGCAAAGAGCCAGAACTGCACGCTTTTCGGATTGATCGGCGGCAGCACAAAATAATAGTAAGCACCGATCGCACAGGCTGCCAAAAGCAGGCGCAGAACGGTGAATATGACCGCACTCAGTTTATCGGGTGCAGCTTTTTGTTCGGAATTCTTAGCCATAGGAAACCTCCCGCGTTTTTTACCAGTATAGCATATTTTTACGTGCTTGTCAAATACATTAGAACAGATTGCTTTTATGGAGGGCTTATGAAAAAAAGAGGGCTTGCTTTGGTCATGCTGTGCTGCTTGATGTTGTCCGTCGGTTGCGCGCAAAAAACACCTTCCCCCGAGCAGGTGCTCACTGCTTTGGTCGAGGCTGAGATCGGGCTGCCGCCCGGGCAGGTTTATTTGGCCAACGCCGAGGCGCACGAGGACTCGTACCTTTCCGACGACATGATTTCCGACCTATACGGAAACGGAGAGCTGCCATGGCAGCTCTCCTTGGTTGAAAATTACGGGATATTTTTAAGCTCGGCGCAGCACCCCTGCGAATTTGCAGCATTTCTTTGCTATTCACGCAGCGACACCGACCTGGTGGCCACCATGTGCCACGCGCGCCTGGACGCGCTCCGTGCGCATTACAAGGGCACGGACTACGCATCCTATACGCAAAACGCGCGCGTGGCGGTGATCGGCAGATACGTCCTGCTGCTGATCAGCTCGGACGCAGAGCATGCACTGCGTGCAGCAAGAAGGGTGCTTTGATGATTCGCGCCTCGTTCAAAATCCTTCGCAGCGCGTTTGGGACTGTCAGTCTTGAGCGTTACGAAGAATCTTGTCCCAAACGCTTACTCGAGGATGACAGAACGAGGCTGACCTTGCGCAAAGGCCTCGCGACACAAAACCGCTCTGCGGGATTGTGTCATCCTTGAGCGAAGCGAAGGATCTTGCGAGGCCGGAATTTTTTAGCCAAACAACGTAATCGCATAATAGATTACGCCCCAGACTGCACCGCTGACGATACCGTACAGCAGCACAGGCCCTGCAACCGTGAAGATCTTCGCCCCCACGCCCAGTACAAGTCCCTCGGACTTGGCATCCAGAGCGGGCGAGGCCACGGCGTTGGCAAACCCCGTAATGGGTACCAGCGTGCCTGCGCCCGCATGCTTGGCGATATTGTCGAACACACCAAAGCCTGTGAGCAATACGGCAAGAGCGACCAGCGTCACGGATACAAGCGTACCTGCGCTGTCCTGCTCCATGCCGCACACGTCACGGTATAGGTACAGCAAAAATTGTGCAAAGGCGCAAATGCCGCCCCCGAACACAAAGGCCTTGACACAGTCCTTTGCTACGGGAGAGTGCGGGGCTCTCGCCTTGGCATATCTCTGATACTGCTTTTTATCCATATTCATAAAAACGACCGATCCTCTCCGGTCGGCAACGCGTGCCGACCAACGTCTGATACGTCAACAGTATGTGAAAGAAGCCGCCGCTTTATGCGGCGGCTGTCTTGTAAATTACAGGTAACTTTGCATTTTCTCTACGTTTTTTTGCTCGAATTCGATCATGTCGCGGCAAAGACGCAGCACCTTTTCGGGCACGTGGCAGTTTTCGTTCTCGCGCAACAGCTTGACAGACTCGGTGATATTCATGTTGCTGCCCTCGATCACCATCTCTGCAAGATGCGAGGTGTCCGAATCCATGAGCGTGTTGACCCCGATGCCCACCTTGGTAGTCATCTTTTGCCAAAGGCCCGCGTCCTCGGCCTCACCGCCGCACTCGCAAAGATACTGCTCTGCGCGCTTGGAGTACCCTTCGTAGCCGTCCAGCTGCGAGGTCAGATCGCGTCGCAGATCACTGTCCGCCACCTTGGGCAACAGCGAGAGCAATGCCTCAGATCCCATTTTTGCATTTTTGTAAATTCCCTTGAGCAGCGCGGCGGCTTGACCGCTCTTGTGCTCGGTTTGATTGACTGTTGTTTGCATACCGTCCTCCAAAATAAATTACTTGCACGGTCAGTATGCGCAAAAATCCGAATTTTATGTATGAATGGAAACCGTTTCAAACGCAAAGAACCCGCCTTGCCGGGCGGGTTCTGCTTCAAAATTCAGTTTTTCTTTTTTGTGTTCTGTTGCTTTTGATTCTTTTCGGGATGATTGTCCATCACATTCACGTTACCCACGTATTTATCCTTGTCCTTATCCTCCTGTGTCAGTCGGTCAAAGCAGACCAGGTTGTGATGCATTTTGGCAAGATCGTTGCGGGTGGAAGGATCCTCGCTGCCACTGTAAACGTAACCGATGCTGCGCATGTACGCATTCCATCTGCGGTGCTCCAAAACCATCAGAGCATGCTCCTGCTCCTTGCTTCTCTGCTCCGGCGGCAGATCTGCTCCCAGAACACCAAGCTTAATACGCGCCTTGTTATGCAAAGCCGAGGCTGCCGAGGAACGGTAGTTATATTCATAGGCAAAGAAATCCGCCTCATCACCGCCGTATCCGACACAATGGATCTCCAGTGCATCCGTTTCAAGCTCACCGCGCATGATCACCTCTTCGGAATACGATTCCTCCAGCTCTCCGATAAAGCGAATGTTATACGGCTGTCCGCGATAGTTGGTCAGCTCCTTTAAGCAAGAGGACAATGCACTGTTGTGAACCACAGCACAGATCTCCGGACGAATGCCCATGCGTTCAAAGATCATACGCATGCCCACTGCGGTCTCGATATTCAAATCGTCATTACCAAGGCTGATCAGTACAAACGAAGCCTCGGTCATCTTGGAGATCTCACGCGCAAAATCGGACGTACCAACGCGCACTCCGCCATGTACAGCGACCTTATAATAGGATTCGCCCGGCACGTATACGCCGTTATACTGCTCTGACATGACCTCAGGACACATATATGCAATACGCTGCTCCGCATCCGGATCCTTATCGAATGCGTCAATATGCAAGCGA
The DNA here is from genome assembly GCA_045594705.1 of Eubacteriales bacterium. Classification (GTDB taxonomy): domain Bacteria; phylum Bacillota; class Clostridia; order Oscillospirales; family CAG-272; genus SVQP01. Next base: position 2,650 of record JAZNZB010000099.1, on the reverse strand, counting down.
TACCCCTCCATCTGACCATACCACAAAAGTGTTTTTAAGGTTTCCACGCCATACCCGCCAAGACCCACAATCACCGCGGAGATGATCTTATCTCCATCGGGCGTGGTGGCGTGTGCATGCTCAAAGATGGACGCAGGCTCGTTATACAGCGTGCGTTGGATCATTGCCAGAGACTCGTTGACACGGCGCACCTTCATCTTGTAGTGCTTGCCGTTAAAGAGCAGCAGCTCCCCCGACACCGAATCCGAGAACAGATACAGATTGGTATTCGCCATCTGTCCGTATTCACGGATCAGGCCAAGTGTCTGATTGATATTTTCAGCATCGTCATCACCCGTCACAAAGAAATACAAATTTCCCTTTTTGGCATGTCTTTTGAGATTGAGCTCCAAAATATCCTGTTTGATCAGAATGGCATTCAGACGCTTGGCCTGCGCCAGCATCTCGCCCGAACGCTCGTCGTCATCCTCAAACACGTCGCAGAACACGATCACGCGACGGTTGCCGTTTTTCTTGATATCCTTTGCCAGCACCAATGATTTTTCATTGAGCTCGGTAAACATGTAGATGTCCGCCCTTTTCCGCAACGAAAAGCGCAGCATGGAATTCAGATTTTTGAAAAAGGAGAGCAAAAATCCGAAGGTAAATACAGGAGCGGCAATGATCATGACCGACATGATTGACGAGCAGATGGGAACCATCCAGGTCGACATGCCCTGCATGTTTTCACCGTAGAAGGCAAAATCACCGTCCACAACAAACGTACCGATCGTATCGCGAATGGCTACAAAGATCGCAGTGATGATCTTTCCTCGCTCCTGCTCGTGCTCGCCCGAGATCTCCAGGGCAAAATACATAATGGTCAAGGAAAGGAACACCGAAACGGCCATGACGAAAAAGCCGATGGTCTCATTGTTCTGTTTATCCTTACGGCGTGCCAGGCGAAGCGCGATCAAAAGACCCGCAACCATAGTTGCCACTGACAGGGGAAAACAAATATTCCAGATCATTTTTCTAACTCCTTACAACCGGTTGAAACGTTGATGTAATGCTTTGCAAGACCGCCTTCGCTGGTCTCTCTGTACTCGCTCTTTAAGTGAATACCGGTTTCATACATGGTTTTGACCACCGTATCAAACGGGATCTTACTCATGCTTGTCAAAAAGTTTGCCAGAGAAAGCGCGTTGATGGCACGCATGGCCGCCACTGCGTTTCGCTCAATACAAGGGATCTGCACAAGACCGTCGATCGGGTCGCAGGTAAGCCCCAGATGGTGCTCCATTGCCACCTCTGCGGCATATTCGATCTGCTCAAGGCCCATGCCAAACAACTCCGCAAGAGCCGCTGCCGCCATGGAGCATGCACTGCCGATCTCGGCCTGGCATCCGCATTCCGCGCCGCTGATTGACGCGTTGGTTTTGATAATGTTGCCGATCAGGCCTCCCGTGGCAAGTGCGCGGAAGATCTGCTCGTCCGAAAAGCCCTTCTGCTCCTGCATATACTTGAGCACCGCGGGTACGACACCGCAAGCACCGCAGGTAGGCGCGGTCACGATCTCGCCACCGCTTGCGTTTTCCTCACCTACTGCAAACGCATATGCGCAGACCAATCGGTTCTCACGCGTTTGTGCCGACTCGTCGATATGACGCTGATTATACAGATAGTGTGCCTTGCGCGTGACGTGCAGGCCGCCACCAAGCTCGCCCTTGGTGCGAAGTCCGCGCCCGATGCAATCCTCCATGGTCAGCCACATATCCGAAATATAATCCCAGATCCCGGGGCCCTCTACCATTTCCACGTAATCGGGCAGGCGCATATCGTGCTCGGTGCAATAATCCGCGATCTCGGTAAAGGTAGAGTGCGGATAGATCGACTTGGTTTCAAGCGGCCCTTGCCCGTCAAAGAGAATGCTGCCGCCGCCCACGCTGTATACACGTGCTGAGCCAACCTGCTCGCCGTCCTTGAACGCTGCAAAATCTACGGTGTTGGGGTGCACGGGCGTGGGGCTTGTTTTATCAAAGACCATTTCGGTCTTATCCTCTCCAAGTGCCTCCAGGATGACCGCGTCGGTCATATGCCCCTTACCGGTCAGTGCAAGCGAGCCGTACAGCACCACGCGATACGCATCCGCATCCGGATACTGCTGCTTGAATTGAGTCGCAGCCTTGAACGGCCCCATGGTATGCGAGCTGGAAGGACCTCTGCCCGCCTTATAAAGTTCTCTGATGCTTTCCATAAACCGCACCGTCCTTTATTTTCATCTCCTATCATCATAACACAAAATCCCATATAAATCAAGGGGGTCAGAGAGAAAAACAAAGAAATGATACGGTTTTGCGAAAGGGGTGACCCTCCCCTACGCATATGGCCACACATTTTTTCGTAGGGGAGGCGTAGATTTGCTTGCAATCACCTCCCACTCAAAAGGGACTGCCGATGAGGCTGATAAATTAGCGGAGAAAAGAGCGAGTACTGCGAAAAACAATTTCGCAAATCTCGCTCTTTTTGTTATATGAGTGATATTCCGACTGCGTCGGAGTGATATTATCGCTGCCGCGATAGTGATATGAAAGCCTTGCGGCTTCAGTGATATTCTATTCGCCATGAAAACTTGCGAAGCAAATATCACTTGGACGAAGTCCAAATATCA
>JAZNZB010000098.1:0-56120 GCA_045594705.1 Eubacteriales bacterium | reverse complement strand
TACAATAATATATTATTTTATTTGTATAGTAGGCAAATTGACAGAACGGGGGATCAGTGCTACAATGAAAGCAGATATATGATTTTGCATTTGGCTAAATATGAAATGATTGGAGTAAGAGATGAAAAAAACAGCCTTTTTGATTTTGGGGATGCTTTTGGCACTCGTTATGCTGTTTGCAGCTTGCGATGAGAGCAACGTTCAGCTGCCGGGGGATTCCACTATGGAAACAACCGATATAGCAACGGACGAGGGGACCGCAGCATCCGATACCGAGCCCGAAACCGAGCCGCACGTTCATGCGTTTGGCGATTGGACGACGGTGAAAGAAGCAACATGTGCTGAGCAGGGTGAGCAGCAGCGCACTTGCGAGTGTGGCGAGACCGAAACGCAAAGCATAGAAGAGCTCGGCCACACTGAAGTCATTGACGCAGCAGTTGCACCCACGTGCACTGCAACCGGCTTGACCGAAGGTAAGCATTGCTCCGTATGTAACGAAGTTCTCGTTGCACAGGAGACTGTAGCTGCTCTCGGTCACACCGAAGTCATTGACGAAGCAGTTGTTCCTACTTGCACTGAAACCGGTCTGACCGAAGGAAAGCACTGTTCGGTTTGTGATGAAGTTCTTGTTGCACAGGAAGTTGTGCCTGCAACCGGCCACACCGAAGTCATTGACGCTGCAGTTGCACCCACTTGTATCGCAACCGGCTTGACAGAGGGAAAGCATTGCTCCGTATGTAACGAAGTTCTCGTTGCACAGGAAGTCGTTCCTGCAACCGGCCACACCGAAGTAATCGATGCAGCAGTCGCACCCACGTGCACTGTAACCGGCTTGACTGAAGGAAAGCACTGCTCCGTATGTGATGCGATTCTTGTTGTACAAGAGACTGTAGCTGCTTTGTGTCATACCGAAGTAATTGACGCAGCAGTCGCACCCGACTGTACCAACACCGGCTTGACCGAAGGCTCTCATTGCGACGTTTGCGGCGAAGTTCTCGTTGTACAGACAGTTGTCGATGCTCTTGGCCACACCGAAGTAGAAGACGCAGCAGTAGTACCCGACTGCACCAATACCGGCTTGACTGAAGGAAAGCACTGCTCCGTATGTAACGAAGTTCTCGTTGCACAGGAAGTCGTTCCTGCAACCGGCCATACCGAAGTAATTGACGCAGCAGTCGCACCCGACTGCACAAACACCGGCTTGACCGAAGGGAAGCACTGTTCTGTATGTGACGAAGTTCTCGTTGCACAGGAGACTGTAGCTGCTCTTGGCCATGCCGAAGTAGTAGACGCAGCAGTCGCACCCGACTGTGTAAATACCGGCTTGACCGAAGGTAAGCACTGTTCTGTATGTGACGAAGTTCTCGTTGCACAGGAGACTGTTGATGCTCTTGGTCATACCGAAGTCATTGACGCAGCAGTCGCACCCGACTGTACCAACACCGGCTTGACCGAAGGTAAGCATTGCTCCGTATGTAACGAAGTTCTCGTTGCACAGGAAGTCGTTCCTGCAACCGGCCACACCGAAGTAATCGATGCAGCAGTCGCACCCACGTGCACTGTAACCGGCTTGACTGAAGGCAAGCACTGCTCCGTATGTAACGAAGTTCTCGTTGCACAGACGGTTGTCGATGCTCTCGGCCACACCGAAGTAGTAGACGCAGCAGTTGCACCCACTTGTATCGCAACCGGCTTGACCGAAGGTAAGCACTGCGACGTTTGCGGCGAAGTTCTTGTTGCACAGGAAGAAGTTGCAGCTCTCGGCCACACCGAAGCGATTGTAGAAGCAATCCCTGCAACTTATGGCAATTCAGGATGGACAACCGGATCGCATTGTTCAACGTGCGGAGAAGTTATTCTTGCTTGCGTTGAGATTCCTGCATTGTGTTTTGAAGATGACTCCGATCTTATGGTCGACTCGGGCTATTATGATGACGATGAAGCGACCCATTATCGTTATAGCTATTCCTTAACGATCAATGAAGATAACACGTTTATTTTACTTACAACTGTGATCGGCTCGGATGATACGTTCCAAATGGAATATCATACAGGAACGCTGATTGAGAAGGGTAACGACGTTTATCGCTTGTCGTTTGATGATCACAAAAAGGCTCCGATGTATATTCGTATCAAGGGAAGTGTCTTTGAATTCTGCGATGAAAACGGAAAGGTCGGAGATAAAGGGAACTTCAAGAGACATTACGGTACGACCGAAGTAGACATCACTCCTGAAGACGGCCATAGTTCTTACGGATATTACGATTTAGCGCACAACGTGCATGGTAAGGGTATGCAGGCTCTTTATCGCGAAATGTTGGAGATTTGTGAAGCGTTTGCAAGCAGTAATGCTGACGTGGCGGCTACGGGCAGTGGGTATGTGATCGCCACCATAGATTTGACCGATTACGTGATTTCTCCCAGAGAAGTGATTGCTGTATGGAAAGTGTTCTATTACGAAAACCCCGGATACTATTGGTTGGCTAATACGCTGGTGTTAGAGCGTGGCTGCGAAATGAAGCTTTGCATAGACGCTGCTTATGCAAGTGCCACATACCGTCGAGAATGCGATGCTGCGATTGATTCCATGGTGGAGGCGCTGGATGCTGAGATCAGTGATAATATGTCTGAGCTTGAAAAGGCATTGATTATCCATGACTTTATCATTGACCGCATGAATTATGCGTACGAGGCTGACGGCGTGACACCGCAGGACGATATTTGGGCACATAACATGATTGGTTGCGCAAAATACAATTGGGGTGTCTGTGAATCGTATGCGAAGACGTTTATGTACCTCTGTCTGCTCAACGATTTGGAGTGCTTGACTGTTGTTGGAGATGCAGGCGAGCCTCATGCGTGGAATTTGATTTCCGTTGATGGCGTTTGGTATGGCGTAGATTGCACTTGGGATGATACCGGTACGGAAACCGTTTCCTATAGCTGCTTTGGCATGAATAGTGACTATCTTGACGCGACTCATATTGCAGATCTCCCAAGCGGTCGTAGTATCGATTATTGGTACGAATTGCCCGAGGTGAGTGGGCGTTCTGTCGAGCTTGTTGATCTGTATGCAAACGAAACTTTCATTGGTACATATGTCAGTATTGATGCGGCGTTTGAGGCAATGTATATTTCGGAGGCGAACTATACTATTGTATTGCATTCGTACGAGCTCCAGGGACCATTTTTGATAGGTAGTCCGAGTATAGTACATATTATAGAAGCTGAATATACCCCTGCATGCATGAGTGTTGCGATTGTTGGTCAGGATACCGATTTGGGTGATGGATGGTATACGTGGCGTTTTGTTAAACTTAATCACAAATTGACATTGAAGTCGAATTTGATTATAGAAAACATAGCAATTGAAGGGGAAGGATCTCTTGATATAGATTGCTATTCATTAATTACACAAGGCTGGTCTTGCCTATTAAGTGTCCCTATTTCAGGAAGTCTAAACTGTGGGACGAGTGTTTCTGAGATCAATGTCAGAACTGAGCATGAAACCGAGTTTCATCGAAGCATTGATGTATATAAAATGGTTGTTTCACAGTATGAGGTAACCATAAGGGCGTCATCACATATTAGAGATGTGATGATGGTAGAAGATCACTCAAGAATAGATATTCATCCTCCTTTACGCATGTATATTGATGGGAATATAGTGTTCGGAGACGAGATTGTTGAGGTTGAGATTGATCATTTGTCATGTGAAACTTTTGGTGGTTGGATCTCACTTCATGAAGATGTTGTACTGCTGTTAAAAGAATTCGATGGCTTTCAAGATGGATTAAATGATTACAGTGAGTATTTTATCTTTTATGAGTTTGGTAATCCGGATAAAGTACCCTATGTAAAGATCGAATCAAGTCAACAACCGATAATATTAAGTATACGTACCACTGTTTCTGGAGAAATAATCGATCTGGAAGGGAATGTTATCGGGGAGTTTACTGAAAGTTGCTCGATTTTTGATGTTTCTCAGGTTTTAATGAATATTCCAAACGGTCTTTCGCTTAGTATTTATATTGATGGATATCCCAACATTAACTTTGAGCAGTGTTTCACATTACTTAGCAATGGTGATGTAGTTCTTAGGGATATTGTTTATGATAATGGCTTTCTTATAGTTGATAATGTGGTAGTGGGTTATACTGGAACGGAGACAGTACCAATCATTCCGGATGGCGTGACAAAAATAGGAAAAGGTGCATTTGGAATGAATGATAATTTAATCAGTGTAATAATCCCGGAAAGCGTGATAGAAATTGACGATTGGGCATTTCAATGTTGTTCAAGTCTGACAAGTATTATTATTCCAGGTAATGTGAAAAACATTGGGGATAGTGCGTTTATCAACTGCATAAATCTTCAAGAAATATCAATACAATGCGGCGTAACTATTATTGAACGATATGCTTTTTATGGATGTGCAAATCTGACGAGTATCATTGTTCCTGATAGTGTTGCTGAAATTGGATTGGATGCTTTTGCCAAGTGCCCTTTATTAACAGAGATAACACTACCTTTTATTGGATTTGATAAAGAAGGAACAGGAAAAACCAGTTTATCTACACAAATCTATTATGCACTTGGAGAGTGGCATTACTCTGGCTTTAACATTAATACCATTATTATTACCGGTGGGGACATTGTTTATGATAATGCTTTTTCTGGCTGTTATCAACTTACCAGTATTGTTTTGCCAAATGGAATGAAGAAGATTGGTGGAAATGCTTTTTTGGGATGTACAGGTCTAACAAATATGATAATTCCGGATGGCGTTACCGAAATAGGTGTTGGTGCTTTTTGGGGATGTACCGGTCTGTCAAGTATCACAATTCCAGATAGCGTAAACAGCATTGCTTGGGGGGCTTTTTATGATTGTGCAAACTTGACTGATATATATTATACGGGTACAGAAGAGGAATGGATAACAATTGCAATTGATTGGGACAGCAATGATTGCCTCCTTAACACCACAATTCATTTTAATTACACAGGCGAGTAATCCACAACTATGCCCCCGAGCATGCTCGGGGGCGGGCGGTTTATTCATGGGTCAAGGATTGAATGATGGCAGAAAACGCAAAAGCACCGTGCCAGAATGGCACGGTGCTTTTTGCTATCCAAGACAGATGCAAATTGATTGTGTGTATTTTCCGGAAGGGAAATTACTTGATGGTAACAGTTGCGCCTGCAGCGGTGAGCTGTTCCTTGATCTTCTCAGCGTCGTCCTTGGAAACGCCTTCCTTGAGCATCTTGGGAGCGCCTTCAACCAGGTCCTTAGCGTCCTTCAGGCCCAGACCGGTGATCTCGCGAACAACCTTGATAACGTCGAGCTTCTTAGCGCCGAAGCTGGTCAGTTCAACGTCGAACTCGGTCTTCTCTTCAACTGCTGCTGCAGCGGGAGCTGCTGCGCCGCCAACTGCTACGGGAGCTGCTGCGGATACGCCAAATTCCTCTTCAACTGCCTTAACCAGGTCAGCGAGCTCGAGGATAGTGAGAGTCTTGATTTCTTCAACAATAGCTGTAATCTTTTCGGATGCCATGATAAATTACCTCCTGAATTGTGAGTGTTTTTAAAAATTTGTGTGTGATGCAGAAAATTAAGCTTCTGCGGGAGCTTCTGCAGCCTCTTCGCTGCCGCCGTTCTGCTTGTCGATAATAGCCTGCAGACCGTAAGCGAAGTTGTACAGAGGGGACTTGATGGAGCCCAGGAACTTTGCGATGAGGACTTCCTTGGAAGGAATCTCTGCGAGTGCGTTTACTGCTGCTGCGTCGATAACGCCGCCGTCAACGTAACCTGCGAGGATCTCGAAGGAAGGAATCTTTTCAGCGTATTCCTTGAGGATCTTTGCTGCTGCAACGGGATCATTCTTGCTGATAGCGATTGCGGTCATGCCGTTCAGGTGCTCCTTCAGAGCGCCGTAACCAACCTCGTCGCAAGCACGGCCGGTCATGGTGTTCTTCATAACAACATACTTAACGCCTGCTTCACGAAGAGCCTTACGCATCTTGGTATCGCTGTCAACGGTGATGCCCTGGTAGTTTACCACTACGCCTGCTACAGACTCCTTGATGTCGGTAGCCAGTTCAGCAACGATCGCTTTCTTTTGTTCGAGTATTGCATTGCTAGGCATTTTGTGTTTCACCTCCCAGTGAGAATGAGTAATAAAAAAATCTTTCTTCCGTCAAAGCATGGCTTCGCGCGAAGAAAGACTCACAAAGCGACCGTAGTCGCAAATATACTGTTGATCTCTCCTCGGCAGGGAAGCTTGGCTTTTACGGAAACCTGCTGTCTTTGGATACGTCCTTGTCGGACACCATGACATTATAGCACGACTTATCTTGGTTGTCAATAGGTTTTTGAAAAAAAGTTAAAATATTTTTGTATTTGAAAACCTTTCGTTTCAGGAGGGTGGCATGCTTGAATGCATACCACCCTTTTGTGTTTGTTTACCATTCGATTTCGGCCAAGATCAATCCGTTTCCGAGGGGAATACGGATCACCGAGCCCTCGGGGGCTTGAATGCTTGTCGCGTTTTTCAAGTCAAGTGTGTCGATCACGTTGCCGTTTGCGTCCGTGACTTGCACGGAAAGTCCGTTTTCGGGCAGGCGCAGTGCGATCACAGTCACCTTGCCGCTCTCTCCGATCGTGATGTTCAGGCTGTGGCCGTTGGCTTTTTGCTCATCGGGAGCAAAGAAGGAGACGTACAGGCCATCCGTCAGGGAAAGCAGGTCTGTGCGGGACACAAAATTGGTATCCAGGGTCAGCAGCGGGGAGACGAGATCCTCGCTCAGTGCCGCGAACTCGGAAACCGTGACCCAGTTGGTCTGAGAATTGGTTACTTTGACGCGCACGTATCGCGCTTGGATATTCACGTCCAGCTCGGTGTCTCTTTGGTTGATGCTGCACAGCTTGGTCCAGCTCTGTCCGTCCAACGAGTAGCACAATTCGCCGCTTTGTAAGTAGTCCGCGGCGTGATCGGGAACGCCTGTTTTGAAGGTGATGTGAGAGATTGCGGTGACCGTGCCGAGGTCAATTTCAAAGTAATCGCCGGCCTGTGCGCCGCGAGAGGACCAGAAATAGGTGTTTGGGTCGCCATCCTTCATAAATTCGGGAAAATAGGTGGAGTAGGTGGGCAAAGAGGTTGTCCACGTGGGCGCGCCTGCGGGAGTATCACTGATCACGGTGCGGTTGGTGTTGACCTCAACTGCGCGGATCTTGGTCCAGGTGCCTTCCGATTTGTTGCCGTTTCGGACGCGGATATAGCGTGCCTCGATGGCAAGATCCCGGATCAGAACCTCATCGGTGCACGAGCCTTGGTAAATCGCGGTCCATTGTTCGCCGTCGGCAGAGTACTCCACGATGCCGTTGTTCAGCGCATCGCTGCCTGCAACGCCGGTCGCGATATATACGTTATTGACGGGAATGACCGAGCCGAGATCCACGCCAAAGTAGCCTGTTTTGTTGCCCGCGGCGGTATTCAGATCGCCATGTGTCCAGAAGAAGGTGGAATTATCACCGTCGGTCATCAGATCCGGTGTGTAGTTTTCGTAGTGATTGCAGTTTGTATAAGGGGTAGCGGGCGCACAGTTCGGTCCTTCAACCTGGCCGAGAAGCAACAAGAAGCGGTTGTTCAGAGTATTGTAGAAGGTAGTCAGCACAGAGGCGGAAACCAATCTCGGGTTTTTGCCGATACTCAGCTCCAGTGCCTTATATTCTCCCAACAGGTTGAGCATCGTGTCCAAATCCTCGCCGCTTGCGTAAGCCTCCTCCATTTCGACGTACAAAACGCCCATTTGCCCATAAACGCGGTATTTTGTCAACCATTCGTTGATATCAGACACCAACGATTGATTATCTGCCGCACCGATCGCGTCGGCGTTGTGGATCATGTCCTCGAAGTAAGATCTGAGAGCCGCACGGGTCTCGGGGGTGTTGCTTTTTTTGAAAGCATTCAACAGAGTCTGCAGTTCCACGCTATCTGTGTTTTGATTGATACCGGAAGCACAGGTCATGGAGATGAAGTCCGCAAGAGCCTCGCTTGCGTCGGGCATTAGGGATTTGCAGGCGGCGGTGAGAGATTCTTGCGGATCATAAGCCTCGGGGTTCCACAAATAGTCGCCTGTGGTGAACAGGGGAACCATGGAAGCGTAGCCCTGGTTCATGGGGTTGGCGGTCAGTCCCGTGATCGACTTGTACAGATCGGTTTCCAGATTCACACAAGGACCCATGAACAAATGGTTGGCAAGCGTATCGTTGACGGGATAGTTCCACCAAATCAGCACGTTTCTGCCGTAGGTCTTGATGATATGCTTGAGCGATTGGTTGGTGATTGACTCGGGAATCACACCGGGGCCCGTCCACATAAGTACTATGTCCTCGTGGATCAAGGGAGCGATTTGGTTGGTGTAATCGGTTAAGAAAGGGTCTCCGTATTCGGTAGTGATGGCGATCAGATTGCCCATGCCCTCGTGTGTCGCAACAAAGCGAGTTTGAAAGTCGGAAAGCAGCTTGCCGTGGCCCTTTGCGTCCAGCGTGGGGATATCGTCAAGGAAAATGGCGAAATCGCGCACACCGAGATCGTACATTTGCTGACACTTGGCCATCAGCTTTTCAAAATCGGCTTCGTAGCCGTTGCCGAGATTGATATCGCCGCCGGGGGAGAGCGCGTAAATGAACTTTACGTAGTTTTCGTTGGCCGTATCGATCAGATCGGTCATGCGATCCAGCTCTTCACCTGTGTAAAGAACGCGCCATTGCGCGCGGTGCTTGGCATCGTCCTTGGGCGCGTAGATGTAGGCATTCATTTTGTTCTGCCCCATGAATGCAAAGAGATCCTTGCGGTATTCGTGCGTCCAAGCAGTGCCGTAAAAGCCCTCAATGACGCCGCGGATGGCGTTGCGGGGCGCGTCCTTGATGGTAACAATGGGGAGCTCGTCGTAGAGCTGCGCCAGTTGCGCAAGCGTCATGAAGGCGTAGTGCAGTCCACGCTCGGTCTGCGCCTCGATCAGAATTTCGTTTCTGGTTACATTTATCATATATGCCTCGTCTGCACCGTATTCGAAATCGGTGCTCAGATCGCGCAGCGTCACGGTCAGGGGCGCGCCGTCCTCGCTGACGGTAAAGCCTGCCGCCATGAGCAGGTCAGTGTATTTTGATGCCTTCTCATCAAGCTTGACGGACTTGCTTTGTCTCCCTTCCATGATGGTGATATCCATGGGTTGGGGGTAAATGTTCATTTTCGCTCCCTCTCCGGGGGTGGTCTGATCAAGCTGCGTGGTGTCAGGCTCGGTTTCGCTGCTCGTTTCGCTGTTCGTTTCCACTTCTGTGTCAGCGGGGGGCTCGGTTTCTTTGCCCGTTGTGCTTGCTTCCGTGTTTCCCGGCGTATTGCATGCAGCAAAAATCAAGGGGCAGAGAAGCAGGACTGCCAAAAGCATGGAAAAAATTCGCTTCATGGTGGATGAGCTCCTTTCTTATAATAGAAATATACGAGAGTCGAGCCGAAGCGGTTCAACTCCCGTAGCATTATTCATCGGAATCAATGGATTTGTTTGCCTTGAGGACTTTCTCAGCCATACCGATCAGTCTTTCTCTGATCCAATAAGGGCTGATGATGCGGATGGGAGAATCCAAGGCCATAATGACGCTCAAAAAACGCTCAACGTTGTGGAATTCGCAAACGTAGCGGTTTCTTGATTCCTTGGAAATAATAAAGGAACGCAGCTCGAGCACCGAAAGCTTGTCCGGGATCTCGACTACGGCAGTATATGGCATCTGCATCTGAATGACCGAGCTGTCCGCTGCAAAATCATCATTATTATATATGGAGGATACTACGCCCATATAAGACTCATCGTTATCGGAGGTCAGCAGCACAGGCAGAGAAAAATCGGCGGTGTAATAAAAGCCCTTGTGCTCAGCGTCGTATGCAATGGGTGCGCCCAACTGCTTGCGCAGAAAATCCACGTCTCTTTGTGCCTGTCTGTGCGAAACGTTGAAACGCTCTGCCAGGCGCATGGCGTTGGGATAGCTGAATTCTGTTATTTTCTTATGAAGCCATTGAATCCTGTTGTTGGCAGCCATCTTGGTCATCCTTTCCGTGTGTTTGTTCCGGGATAGCGGCAGCATTGGCATCTGGGACGTCGTCGGTCATGCTGCAAAGGTGACAGAACTGGATCAGTCTGTAGCCGACGTACAGGCAGTTGCAAAGGCAGAACAGAGCAAAGCCTACGATGCGTGCGCTGTGAACGGTGGTTGCGTTGGGCAGCGATGTGAAGAAGGGGATGCAAGCACATGCGTTTGCGTAAAGCGCAATGCTCGCCATGCTCAGATATCTGCGTGGCTGCGCTTTTCCGAGTGTGACACGCAGCTCACTGATCAGGTACAGCATGGTGGCGATCCATGCCATCTGCATGCCGATTTTGGCGGGGGCGTTCATGTGATGGTCGAGCTCGAAGTAGGTCAAGCCGCAAAGGCCTGTCATCAGGGCGATCGGGCCAAGACCCAGCATGACGACTGCACCGTTGCGCCCGGAGGGATTGGCTATGCGCAAGAGATAGTAAGCAGCGCTTAAAATGATTCCGATCAAAGTCAGAAATACGCAGATGACGGTTGTGTCAAGCGCGTGCTGGCGTGTCAGAACGCCAAGCAGGTCGGCCGGTTCATAATAGGTGAAGCTGATAGCCGCTGCGGAAAGCGTACCGATAATGGGCGCGGCGGATATGATAGAGGGCTTTTTGGTGCCTGCAATGAAATCGGTTTCGGGGAGCGCGCCCTTGGGAATCAACAAAAGGGGACATGCAAACCAGAGCACGCTGACTATACTTAAAATGTGGGAGAGCAGGGGGATGGGATGTCCTGAGATAAAGTAATCCGTGCCGTCGGTAGCCAACAGGTAAGACAGCAGATAGGAAACTGCTCCCACAATACTTAGCACGAAAGCGGTCGCGGTAAAAACCTTGACTTTAGATACTTGAGAATTCATATATGATAAACTCCCGTAAGGGAACCTCCGGAATATGGATATATACAATACTATTATATAGGATAATTATGAACAATTCGTAACCAAAATCGACAATTCCTGAATTAATTTCTCGCTTTTTATCAAAATGCACAAAAAGACGGCCTGCGTACGTGTAAGGTGGGGGCGGGAGGTGCTGCGTTGGTGGGAAAAACAAAGGGAAGGGGACGACAAAATGGCGAAATGTCGCATAAAATTGTGCAACATACACAATAAACCGGATGAATATTCGTTAAAAATCGTCATGAAAAAATTTTAAAAACTATTGCAATTTGAAAGCGGATGTTGTATAATGATAGGGCTTGATATGCGATGAAGCGAGAGGTTGCTTTGGGGGGACGCCCTCAAAGGTAATTTTCGCGGAGTATGTCCGAGAATCGGGCGAAGGTATATCCCACACAAATACACGGTGCAACATGCGGCATAGTGTTGCTCCAAGGTTTCAATTTCACACGGTAGTTCGGAGTTTGTTTGGCGCAGATGCTGATGCGCGGACAAAATCCTTTTTTATCGGGTGAGAAAAGAAACACACGGAGCGGTGTCAGGGATTCGCCCCGCTTTAACAAATCGCTCGGACGGCGACGAGGCTTCCATGTTATATATACGCGTGCGTATAACGGCGCGGTGGAGCCGCGAAGTCAAGATGAGCGAAATCTTAAAAGGAGGCAAAACAAAATGGCAGTAAAGGAAAAGATCAGAGTTCGTCTGAAGAGCTACGACCACACCCTTATCGATACCGCAGCCGAGAAGATCGTCAAGGTTGCTAAGGATAACGGTTCCCAGGTTTCCGGTCCTATCCCGCTTCCCACTGAGAAGGAGATCATCACGATCCTCCGTGCAGTGCACAAGTACAAGGATAGCCGTGAGCAGTTCGAAATGCGCACTCACAAGAGACTGATCGACATCATGAAGCCGTCGGCAAAGACCATCGACGCACTGATGAACATCGAGCTCCCTGCAGGCGTTGAGATCGAGGTTAAGCTTTAATAGCTTATATCAAGCACCGCGATATCAAGACTTGCAAAACAAAGATAACAGCCGACGAAGAAAGAAACTTCGGCTCGGTAACTTTGTAAATCATGTCGGTCCAACCGCATCGGCGACCGACCAATAATTTACAGGAGGAAACAAAATGAAAAAGGGTATTATCGGTAAGAAAATCGGTATGACTCAGGTATTCGACGAGAACGGAAACGTTACTCCCGTCACTCTCGTTGAATGCGGTCCGTGCGTAGTCGCACAGAAGAAAACCAAAGAGAATGACGGTTACGAGGCTGTACAGCTTGGCTTTATGGATGCTAAGGAAAAGCACCTGACCAAGCCTGAGCAGGGTCACTTCAACAAGGCAGGCGTTGCCTACAAGAGATACCTCAAGGAATTCCGTCTGGCTGATTGCTCCGCTTATAACGTAGGCGACGTCATTACAGCCGATACCTTCGCCGCAGGCGAGAAGGTCGACGTTACAGGTATGACGAAGGGTCACGGTTACACCGGCGCAATTAAGAGATGGAACCAGCACAAGCTGCAGGCAACTCACGGCGTAGGTCCTATCCACCGCCAGTCCGGTTCTATGGGTGTTATCGACCCCGCCAGAATTTTCAAGAACAAGCACATGGCCGGCCAGTACGGTAATGAGCAGGTCACCGTTCTCAATCTCAAAGTTGTTAAGATCGACAGCGAAAGAAATCTGATCGCCATCAAGGGCGCTATTCCCGGCGCTAAGGATGGCATCGTGTTCATTCGTGACTCGGTAAAAGCATAAGAAAAGGAGGAACTAAACAATGCCGCAGGTAAAAGTATATAATATGGCCGGCAGCGAAGTCGGCACCATGTCTCTGTCCGAAAAGATCTTCGGCGCAGACGTCAACGGCGCAGTCCTCCATGCTGCAGTCAGAGCATATTTGCTCAACCAGAGACAGGGCACTCAGTCCACTCTGACCCGCACCGAGGTTTCCGGTGGCGGTAAGAAGCCCTGGAGACAGAAGGGCACCGGTCGTGCAAGACAGGGCTCCACTCGCGCTCCTCAGTGGACACACGGCGGCGTAGCACTCGGCCCGAAGCCCAGAAGCTACCGCACCGGTATGAACAGAAAGACCAAGAGAATTGCACTGTACAGCGCTCTGTCCGCTAAGGTTGCTGAGGGTAACCTGATCGTGGTAGACGACATCAAGTGCGAGGGCTACAAGACCAAGACCATGGCAACCATGCTGCACAAGCTGGCAGCTGATACCAAGACCATTGTGGTTCTGCCCGAGGTTGATCAGTTCGTCATTAAGAGCTGCGCAAACATTCCCGGTGTTGTTACCGCTCAGTACAACAACCTGAATGTATATGACATTCTCAATGCAAACAAGTTTGTCGTGACCGCTGCAGCAGTCAAGATGCTCGAGGAGGTATATGCATAATGAAAATGATTCAGGATATCATCATTAAGCCCATTATCACAGAAGCGAGCATGGACGGCATGGCTGACAGAAAGTACACCTTCAAGGTACAGAAGTCCGCAACCAAGCCCGAGATTGCAAACGCTGTTGAAACCATGTTCAAGGGCGTTAAGGTAGCAGATGTCAACACCATTAACATGAAGAGCAAGCCTAAGAGACTCGGCGTTCATGCAGGTCGCACCGCAACCTGGAAGAAGGCTATCGTAACTCTGACGGCTGATTCCAAGGCCATCGAGTTCTTCGAAGGTCTGAACTGAGAAGGAGGTCGAATTAAATGGCAACGATTAAGTATAATCCTACGACGCCCTCTCGCAGACACATGTCCGTTACGGACTATAAGGCTGTTCTGACCAAGAGCACCCCCGAGAAGAGCCTCGTTGTTACCAAGAAGAAGCACGCCGGTCGTAACTCCTACGGCCGCATCACCGTTCGTCACAGAGGCGGCGGCAACAAGATCAAGTACAGAATTATCGACTTCAAGAGAGCAGATACCTCTGCTAACACCGTAATCGGTATCGAGTACGACCCCAACAGAACCGCGTTCATCGCTCTGCTCGAGAACGAGGCGGGCGTCAGAAGCTACATCATCGCTCCCGACGGCCTGAAGGTTGGTGACGTTGTTTACTCCGGCGCTGACGCTGATATCAAGCCCGGCAACACTCTGCCGATCGCTAATATCCCCGTTGGTACCATGATCAACAACATTGAGCTGTATCCCGGTAAGGGCTCTCAGCTGGTTCGTGCAGCAGGCGTTTTCGCACAGCTGATCGCTAAGGAAAACGGCGTTGCACAGGTACGTCTTCCCTCCGGTGAAGTTCGTATCGTTCGTCTGGACTGCAAGGCAACCATCGGTCAGATCGGTAACACCGACCACGACACCGTTAAGGTTGGTAAGGCAGGTAAGACCAGACACAAGGGCATTCGTCCTACCGTCCGCGGTTCTGTCATGAACCCCTGCGATCACCCTCACGGTGGTGGTGAAGGCAGATCTCCCATTGGTCGTCCTTCTCCTGTTACTCCTTGGGGTAAGCCTGCTCTGGGTTACAAGACCCGTAACAAGAAGGCGCGCACCGACAAGTTCATTGTGAAGCGCAGAAATGCTAAGTAAGGAGGGAATATAACATGAGCAGAAGTTTGAAAAAAGCACCTTTCGTAGAAGAAAAGCTCTACGCGCGCATCTGTGCCATGAATGAGAACGGCTCCAAGCACGTGCTCAAGACCTGGTCTCGCGCATCTACCATATTCCCGGAATTCGTCGGTCACACCATTGCCGTTCACGACGGTAAGAAGCACGTTCCGGTATATGTAACTGAAGATATGGTCGGCCACAAGCTGGGTGAGTTCGCTCCCACCAGAACCTTCAAGGGTCACGCCGGCTCCAAGACATCCAATAACGGTAAGTAATACGAGGGGAGGATATTGAATAATGGAAGCAGTAGCTTATCTGAAATATGCAAGAATTTCCCCGCGTAAGGTAAAGATCGTTCTGGACCTGATCAGAGGTAAGGACGCAGGCACCGCTATGGCAATCCTGAAGAACACCCCCAAGGGTGCATCCGAGTACCTGATCAAACTGCTGGGAAGCGCAATCGCAAACGCAGAAAACAATTTCCAAATGGACGCAAGCAAGCTGTACGTTTCTGAATGCTTCGTAACCCCGGGCCCCACTCTCAAGAGAATCATGCCCCGCGCAAAGGGTTCTGCAGACAGAATCAACAAGAGAACCAGCCACGTAACCATCGTGGTTAAGGAAAGAGACTGAGAAAGGAGACAAGAGTAATGGGTCAGAAAGTTAATCCTCACGGCCTTCGCGTAGGCGTGATTAAGAACTGGGATTCGAGATGGTTTGCCAATGACAAAGTATTCGGCGACACTCTTGTATCCGACTATAACATCAGAAAGTACCTCAAGAAGCAGCTGCAGGAGGCAGGCGTTCCCAAGATCGAGATCGTACGCGACAGCCACAGAGTCAGAGTATTCGTACACTGCGCAAAGCCCGGTATGGTTATTGGCCAGAAGGGTGCGAACATTGAGAAGTACAAGGCAGAGCTCGAGAAGATGGTTGGCATGCCCGTAGCCCTCAACGTTGTTGAGGTCAGACAGCCCGACCTGAATGCTCAGCTCGTAGCTGAGAACATTGCCGGCCAGCTGGAGAGACGTGTGTCCTTCCGCCGTGCAATGAAGATGGCTATCCGTAACACCATGAGACTTGGTGCCAAGGGTATCAAGATTTCCTGCGGCGGCCGTCTGGGTGGCGCAGAAATCGCAAGAAGCGAGCACTACCATGAAGGTACCATTCCGCTGCAGACCCTGAGAGCTGACATTGAGTACGGCTTCTGGGAAGCAAACACCACCTACGGTAAGATCGGTGTTAAGGTATGGATTTACCGCGGTGAGGTTCTCAACGAGGTCAACAGACCTGCAGCTCAGAACCGCGACAACCGCGACAACCGCAGAGGTGACCGCAACAACCGCGGTGACAGACGCGGCAACGGCCGTCCCCAGGGCAACCGTCCTCAGGGTCGTTCCGAAAGAGCACCCAGAGAAGGAGGTAACAAGTAATGTTAATGCCGAAGAGAGTAAAATTCCGTCGCGTTCAGCGCGGAAGACTGAAGGGTAAGGCTTCCCGCGGCAATACCGTTACCAACGGTTCCTACGGTCTGGTAGCCCTTGAGCCCGCATGGATCACCGCAAATCAGATCGAGGCAGCCCGTATTGCTATGACAAGACATATCAAGCGTGGCGGTAAGGTCTGGATTAAGATTTTCCCCGATAAGCCCATCACCGAAAAGCCTGCTGAAACCCGTATGGGTTCCGGTAAGGGTTCTCCGGAGTACTGGGTGGCTGTGGTTAAGCCCGGCAGAGTGATGTTTGAGATGGATGGCGTTGCTCCTGATGTAGCAAAGGAGGCTATGCGTCTTGCAGGTCACAAGCTGCCTATTAAGACCAAGTTTGTAATGAAGGAACAGGAGGCATAAGTCAATGAAAGCAGCAGAACTGAAGACACTGACCGTTGAGCAGCTCAATGAGAAGCTCAAGGAGCTGAAGACTGAACTTTTCAACCTCCGTTTCCAGCATGCGATCAACCAGCTTGACAACCCCCACAAGATTGCGGAAGTCAAGAAGGACATCGCTCGCGTAATGACAATTCTTCAAGAGAAGAACGCATAAGGGAGGACAGTCATGACTGAAGAAAGAGCACTCAGAAAAGTCAGAGTTGGCATGGTTGTCAGCGACAAGATGGCAAAGACCGTTACGGTTGCTATCGAAGACAACGTTAAGCACCCCGTCTACGGTAAGATCATCAAGCGCACCCTGAAGGTTCACGCTCACGATGAACTGGAATGCGGCGTAGGCGATAAGGTAAAGATCATGGAGACCAGACCCCTCTCTAAGACCAAGAGATGGAGAACGGTCGAGATCATCGAAAAGGCTAAGTAAGCCAACACACACGTAAAAAAAGAATTCGAATAGTAGGTACGTCGAAGCGTATTGAAACAGTAGGAGGAAAAACATGATTCAGCAGCAGACATTACTGAAGGTTGCCGACAATACCGGCGCCAAGGAGCTGATGTGCATTCGTGTGCTTGGTGGTACAGGCCGCAGATATGCAAACATCGGCGACGTCATCGTTTGCGCCGTTAAGAAGGCAGCTCCCGGTGGCGTTGTAAAGAAGGGCGACGTCGTAAAGGCAGTCGTCGTAAGAAGCGTGCACGGCATTAAGCGTGCAGACGGCTCTTACATCAAGTTTGATGAGAATGCAGCCGTTGTTATTAAGGAAGACAACACCCCCAGAGGTACCCGTATCTTTGGGCCTGTTGCAAGAGAGCTCCGTGAGAAGGATTATCTGAAGATCCTGTCTCTGGCTCCCGAAGTACTTTAATCGGAGGTAACGAAAAATGGCAAACAATAATATTAGAAGAGATGATGTCGTTGTCGTTCTTTCCGGTGATTCCAAGGGCACTAAGGGCAAGGTCATCGCTTGCTCTCCCAAGGAAGGCAAGGTTATCGTTGAAGGCGCAAATATGATCCACAAGCACGTCAAGCCCCGCAGACAGGGTGAGACCGGTGGCATCGTTGACGCTGAAGGCGCAATCTATTCCGATAAGGTAGCTCTGTATTGCTCCAAGTGCGATAAGGGCGTAAGAGTTCACAACAAGGTTGTGGACGGCAAGAAGGTCCGCGTTTGTGCAAAGTGCGGCCAGGAAATCTGATAGGAGGATAAGACGATGGCAAGATTAAGAGATTACTATAAGTCCGAAGTCGTATCCGCACTTCAGACCAAGTTCAACTACAAGAGCGTAATGCAGATCCCCAAGATCGACAAGATCGTCATCAACGTGGGCTGCGGCGACGCTAAGGAAAACAGCAAGGTGATTGATGCAGTCATCAACGATCTGTCCCTGATCGCAGGTCAGAAGGCAGTTCCCACCTATGCAAAGAAGTCGGTTGCAAACTTCAAGCTCCGTGAGGGCATGAAGATCGGTGCAAAGGTTACTCTGCGCGGTGAAAAGATGTACGAATTCATGGACAGACTGTTCAACTTCTCCCTCCCCAGAGTTCGTGACTTCAAGGGTATCAACCCCAACGCATTTGACGGTCGCGGCAACTACTCCCTGGGTCTGAAGGAGCAGCTGATCTTCCCCGAAATCGAATACGATAAGGTTGAGAAGATCCGCGGTATGGACATCTGCTTCGTTACCACGGCACAGACCGACGACGAAGCAAGAGAACTGCTCGCTCTGATGGGCGCTCCGTTCTCCAAGTAATTAAGGAGGTATACAAAGATGGCAAAGAAGGCTATGATTCTGAAGCAGCAGAAGGAGCAGAAGTTCTCCACCCGCCGCTACAACAGATGCAAGATCTGCGGTCGTCCCCACGCGTACCTCCGCAAGTTCGGCATCTGCCGTATCTGCTTCCGTAACCTCGCATACAAGGGCGAGATTCCGGGCGTAAAGAAAGCATCTTGGTAAGATCTCTTACCTTGATATAACGGGCGCCTTCACGATGGAGGTGCTCACCCCCCAACTATCGGCAGGAAGTTAATCTGCAGCGTGCACACGACCCACTCTGTGTGGGGTGTGCATGGCGAGTTGGACTTAACCGCCGATATGCCGCCGGGAAGACCGGCAGCAAGAAAAACAATACTTGCATCAGGAGGAAAAGAAAAATGCAAATGTCTGACGTAATTGCTGATATGCTCACAAGAATCCGCAATGCGAACTCCGCAAAGCACGCCACTGTGGACATTCCGGCATCCAACATGAAGAAGGCTATCGCGCAGATCCTCGTTGAAGAAGGCTACGTAAAGAGCTATGAGGTAATCGACGATGGCAAGCAGGGTACCATTCGCGTAACCCTGAAGTACCAGGGAAACAAGCAGAAGGTTATTCGTGGCCTGAAGAGAGTATCCAAGCCCGGTCTGCGTATCTACGCAGGTTGCGAGGATATGCCTAAGGTAATGAACGGCCTGGGAATCGCTATCGTTTCCACATCTAAGGGAATTATGACCGACAAGAAGGCTCGCGCTCTCAAGGTGGGCGGCGAAGTCCTGTGCTTTGTCTGGTAATCGAAACGGGAGGTAAACGATATGTCTAGAATTGGTAGAATGCCCGTTGAGATCCCCGCAGGTGTCACTGCAACCCTGAACGGCAACACTTTGACGGTAAAGGGCCCTCTGGGAACCCTGACCGAAACCTTCAGACCCGAGATCAACATCGCGATCGAGGGCAACCAGATCATTGTAACCCGTAACTCTGACGAGAAGGAAGAGAGAAGCTTGCATGGTCTGACTCGCGCACTGATTAACAACATGGTAGTCGGCGTTACCAAGGGTTATCAGAAGGTTCTGATGATCATCGGCGTTGGTTACAAGGCTGTTAAGCAGGGCAAGAACCTGCAGATGTTCTTAGGCCACTCCCTGAAGCCCAACGGCCAGCCTCAGGACAAGTTCGTAATCGCTGAGACCGACAGCGTTAAGCTCGAGGTTCCTACCGATGACGAGATCAAGAAGCAGGGCATTGACAAGATGACCACAGAGAAGATCAACTCCGGTATGATCGTAATCGTAAAGGGCATCAACAAGCAGGAAGTTGGCCAGACCGCTGCAGTTATCAGAGGTCTGAGAGCTCCCGAGCCTTATCACGGCAAGGGCGTTCGTTATATCGACGAGTATGTACGTCGTAAGGTCGGCAAGACCGGTAAGTAATTGAAAGGAGGAGTGTAAACATGGTATCCAGAAAAGATTCTAACCAGGCTCGTCTGAAGAGACATAAGAGAGTCAGAGCTAAGATTTCCGGCACGGCAGAGCGTCCGCGTCTGGCAGTATATCGCTCCAATGCAAACATCAGCGCACAGATCATTGATGACGTTGCGGGCGTAACACTGGTATCCGCTTCTTCTTACGGTAACGGTTTTGAAGGCAACGGCGGTAACAAGGCAGCTGCAAGAGCAGTTGGCAAAATGATTGCAGAAAAGGCAGTCGCACAGGGCATCACCGAAGTCGTATTCGACAGAGGCGGTTATCTGTATCACGGACGTGTATCGGAATTGGCAGACGGCGCTCGCGAGGGCGGCCTGAAGTTCTAATCGGTTATCCCGATTAGTCCGGTTTGTACACTGTTCAACATTTATTGAACAATTCAGGAGGAAACCAGAAATGGCACAAAGAATTAACCCGGCTGAGCTGGATCTGACAGAACAGCTCGTCGCGCTGAACCGTGTTTCCAAGACTGTAAAGGGTGGTCGTGTTGCAAGATTTGCAGCACTGATGGTAGTCGGTGACAAGAACGGTCACGTCGGCGTAGGTCTTGGTAAGGCTGCTGAGGTACCCGAGGCAATTCGCAAGGGTATCGAAGACGCTAAGAAGAATATGATCACTGTATCCCTGAAGGGTACAACAATCCCGCACGAAGTCATCGGTGAATTCGGCGCAGGCAAGGTGCTTCTCAAGCCCGCTGCACTCGGTACCGGTATCATCGCGGGTGGCAAGGTAAGAGCAGTACTTGAGGCTGCAGGTATTTCCAACATTCGTGCAAAGTGCCTGCGCTCCAACAACCCCACCAACGTTGTAAAGGCAACCATGGAGGGTCTGAAGGCACTGCGTTCCGCTGAGGAAGTTGCGAAGATCCGTGACATCCCCGTAGAGCAGGTTAAGGGTTAAGGAGGCGCTTTAAGATGAAAAAGGTAACACTGATTAAGAGTCTTATCGCCGCAAAGCCCAACCAGAAGGCTACGGCACAGTCCCTGGGTCTTGTTAAGATCGGCGACTTCATCGTACACAACGATGACGCTGTTCTGGCAGGCAAGATTAAGGTTATTTCTCACCTTGTCTCGGTTGAAACCGTAGAAGACTGATAAGGAGGTACTGAGAATGAAACTGCATAATCTGAAACCCGCTGAAGGTTCCGCAAAGGCTGCATGGAGAAAGGGCAGAGGTCCCGGCTCCGGCAACGGCAAGACCGCAGGTAAGGGTCACAAGGGTCAGAACGCACGCTCCGGCGGCGGTGTTCGCACCGGTTTTGAGGGCGGACAGTTCCCCATTTACAGACAGCTTCCCAAGAGAGGCTTCAAGAACTATTTCGCAAAGCATTACGCGATTGTCAATGTTGACGCACTGAACGTTTTCGAGAACGGCGCAGTCGTTGATATGGATGCACTTCTCGCCAAAAAGATTATCCGCAAGCCCCTGGACGGACTCAAGGTTCTGGGCAACGGCGAACTTACTAAGAAGATCACTGTAAAAGCGGCAGTCTTTTCCGCAACTGCTAAGGCAAAGATTGAGGCAGTAGGTGGACAGGCAGAGGAGGTATAAGGATGTTTCAGACGTTAAAGAATGCTTGGAAGATCCCGGAGCTTAAAAACAAGCTTCTCTTCACATTGCTTATCGTACTCCTTTACCGCATTGGTGCGTCCATCCCGCTTCCTTGGGTAAGCAACGAGCTTTACGGTGCTTTCCAAACGGCAGCAAACGGCTCGATGTTCCAGTATCTCAATCTGCTTTCCGGTGACGCATTCAGCAGAGCAACCTTGTTTGCTCTCTCCGTCAGCCCTTATATTACGGCATCGATCGTAATGCAGCTGCTCACCATCGCAATTCCTGCGCTGGAGAGAATGGCTAAGGACGGCGAAAACGGAAAGAAAAAGATCACCGCAATCACTCGTATCGTAACCGTTGCTCTGGCACTGGTTACCGCATACGGTTACACCATGTACCTGGAAAACTGGGATCTGAACTCCATGCAGTCCGGTGTTCAGTCTCCCATGCTGTACGTTGGTGACAACATGGCTCAGGTATGGTTCTGCCGTATCACGCTGATCCTGTGCTACTGCGCAGGTGCTTCGCTGATCATGTGGCTGGCAGAGAAGATCAACGAAAAGGGTATCGGTAACGGTATCTCGATCATCCTGTTCGCTAACATCGTAGCAAGAGTACCCCAGTACCTGATCTCCACCATTCCCAGCATCTGCGACTTCGCAACCAAGCAGATCGAGCAGCCTGTCGTTTCCGGCATCGTTTACGCTCTGATCTACATTGCTGTTGTAGCAGTCATTCTGGCAATGTTCGGATTCGTGGTATGGTTCACGGGCTCTGAGAGAAGAATTCCGATCCAGTACGCAAAGAGAGTTGTCGGCCGTAAGATGTACGGCGGTCAGTCCTCCAGCCTGCCTCTGAAGTTGAACATGAGCGGCGTTATGCCCATCATCTTCGCAAACTCCATCGTGGCACTGCCTGCGACGGTCGCAGCATTCTTCACTTACGTTCCCCAAAAGGGCGATTGGCTGTACTTTGCCAAGGACGTCATCGCGGCAATCAATGAATTCTTTGCGCAGATGACTGATGTGCTCAACTACACCTCTCCCTTGTATCTGATCATCTTCATTGCATTGATCATCGCATTCTCCTATTTCTATATTATGATCTCCTTCAACCCTGTTGAGGTAGCGAATAATATCAGAAACAACGGTGGCTCTATCCCCGGCATTCGTCCCGGCAAGCCCACTGTTGACTATATTAAGAAGATCCTGAACAGAGTCACCCTGATCGGCGGCTTGTTCCTGTGCGTGGTCTCGGGTCTGCCCCTGTTGCTGGTTGTTATCGTCAGCCTGTTCGGCAGCAGCGTTAACTCGCTGTCCGCAGCACTCTCCGAGCTGGCATTCAGTGGCTCCTCGCTGCTGATCGTTGTCGGCGTAGCACTGGAAACTGTTCGTGAGCTTGAGGCTCAGATCACCCTTAGAAACTATAAGGGCTTCCTTGATTAATCAAACGGCATCATACCGGAGGAACAACATGAATTTGATTTTAATGGGCGCTCCCGGAGCGGGCAAAGGTACCCAATCCGCGAGAATTTCGGAAAAATTCAATATCCCTGCAATTGCAACCGGCGACATTCTGCGCGGTGCAATGAAAGCGGGAACCGAGCTGGGTCTCTCTGCCAAGAGCTACGTTGAGGCCGGCAAGCTGGTCCCCGATGAGGTTGTCATTGGCATTATCAAGGAATATCTTTCGACAGACGCATGTAAGAACGGATTTATCCTGGACGGCTTCCCCCGTTCCATTCCCCAGGCACAGGCTCTGGAGGATATGGGGGTCCGTATCGACGCAGTGCTGAGCATCGAGGTTGCCGACGAGAAGATCGTTGAGCGTATGAGCGGACGCAGAGTTTGCTCTTGCGGTGCTTCCTACCACGTCGTATATATTCCGCCTAAGACTGCTGACGTTTGTGACAAGTGCGGCGCTGCTCTTTATACCAGAGCGGACGACGCAGCAGAAACCGTAATTAACAGACTGAAGACGTTCCACGCTCAAACCGAGCCGTTGAAGGAATTCTACGCTGAGAAGGGAATCCTGCTCACCGTAGAAGGCCAGGAGGAGGTCGCTGATACGACCGCCCTGGTGTTCAAGGCACTGGAAAAGTTTGAGGCGTAACGCCGGGTCGATCTGAGGTATCGTATGATACAGCTCAAAAATGCAGCTCAGATCAAGACCATGAAAGAAGCGGGTCGTATCACGGGCGAGGCTTTGCTTGTAGCCCGTGAGCACGTCCGCGAAGGTGTCAGTACCTACGAGCTCGACCGAGTCATCAGACAGTATATCGAGAAATCGGGGGCTAAGCCCTCCTTCCTGGGGCTGTACGGCTTTCCCGGAAGCGCGTGCATCAGCATCAACGACGAGGTCATCCATGGGATTCCTTCCAAGAAGAGAATCCTGCGCGAGGGTGATATTGTCAAGATCGACCTTGGTGCACATTACAAGGGCTATCACGGAGACAGCGCAAGAACCATTCCGGTAGGAAAGGTAAGCGATGAGGCTCTCAAGCTGATCGAGGTCACAAGAGAGAGCTTCTTTGCAGGCGTTGCACAGATGCAGCAGGGCAATCGCCTTGGTGATGTCGGCTCCGCGATTGACACGCACGTCAAGGCAAACGGATTTTCCACCGTACGTAAGTATATCGGACACGGTATCGGCAAAGAAGTGCACGAGGCTCCCGACGTACCTAACTACGGAACTCCCGGACGAGGCGTACGCATCTGCTCGGGTATGGTGTTGGCTATCGAACCGATGGTCAACGCAGGTACCTTTGAGGTCAGAGAGCTGGCCGACGGCTGGACGGTAGTAACGGCTGACAGAAAACTGTCGGCGCATTACGAAAACACCGTGGCAATGACCGATGACGGCGTGCTGAATCTGACGCTGATCGACTCTGAGTTTTAATTACAAGTTTTATGCAGACAGTTACAAGCAAGTAAGGAGGGATTATTCTGTCGAAGGACGATGTTATTGAATTTGAAGGTGTTGTGGTAGAAGCAATGCCCAACGCAAACTTCAAGGTGAAGCTGCCCAACGGACATATCGTCAAAGCACATATTTCCGGTAAGCTTCGTATGAACTATATCAGAATTCTGCCCGGTGACAAGGTAACCGTCGAGGTTTCGGTATACGACCTGGACAAGGGCCGCATCACATGGCGCGCAAAATAAGATTTTACGAATAACTCGAAAGAAAGGTATGGTATAACGTAATGAAGGTTAAACCGTCCGTTAAGAAGATCTGCGAGAAGTGCAAGATCATCAAGAGAAAAGGTAAAGTCATGGTTATCTGCGAGAACCCCAAGCACAAGCAGAAGCAGGGTTAATCTCGAGTACCACGACAAACAAACAACTAAACCAAACAAAGAGGTGAACAAGAATGGCTCGTATAGCTGGTGTTGATATTCCCAACAACAAGCGCGTAGATATCGCCCTTACCTACATTTACGGTATTGGTCGTAAGAGCGCAACAGATATCCTCACAAAGACCGGCATTGATCCCGCAATCCGCGCAAAGGATCTGACCGAAGAAGACATTGCAAAGCTGCGTGACGAAATCGGAAACTTCTACACTGGAGAGGGTGACCTTCGTCGTGAAGTTGCCATGAACATCAAGAACATGGTAGAAATCAACTGCTACCGTGGTGTCAGACACAGAAAGGGTTTGCCCGTAAGAGGACAGAGAACCAAGACTAACGCAAGAACCAGAAAAGGTCCCGCAAAGACCATTGCGAACAAGAAGAAGTAAAGGAGTGGCATAGAATATGGCAAAAGTTGCTGCAAAGAAGGTTATCAAGAGACGCCGCGAGAAAAAGAATATCGAAAAGGGCGTTGTTCATATTCAGGCAACCTTCAATAACACTATTGTAACCATCACCGACGTCAACGGTAATGCCATTTCCTGGGCATCCGCTGGTGAACTCGGCTTCAAGGGTTCCAGAAAGTCCACCCCCTTCGCAGCTCAGTCCGCATCTGAGACCGCAGCTAAGGCAGCGATCGATCAGGGTCTGAAGAGCGTAGAGGTGTATGTAAAGGGCCCCGGTTCGGGACGTGAATCCGCAATCCGTGCACTGGAAGCAGTTGGTCTCCAGATCACTCTGATCAGAGACGTAACTCCTATCCCCCACAACGGTTGCAGACCGCCCAAGCGCAGACGCGTTTAATTTTTCACAGGAGGTAACGCAATTATGGCAAGATATACATGTCCTGCATGTAAGCTGTGCCGCAGAGAGGGCAAGAAGCTTTATCTGAAGGGTGACCGCTGCCTTTCCGGCAAGTGCGCTCTGGATCGTAGAGCAACCGCTCCCGGTCAGCACGGTGCAGCAAAGAAGAAGATGAGAGAGTACGGTCTGCAGCTCCGCGAAAAGCAGACAACCAAGAGATACTACGGTGTTCTTGAGAAGCAGTTCAAGAACTACTATGATGAGGCAGCTCGCAAGGAAGGTATGACCGGCGAGAACCTGCTGCTTCTGCTGGAAAGAAGACTTGACAACGTTGTTTACAGACTGGGCTTTGCAGAGTCTCGCAGAGACGCTCGTCAGCTCGTTCTGCACGCACACTTCACCGTAAACGGCAAGAAGGTTAACATTCCTTCTCTGATCGTTAAGGCAGGCGACGTGATCGCTGTGAAGGAAGCAAGCCGTTCTTCCGACAAGTTCAAGGCTATGACCGAAAAGAACGTGATCGTTCCCAAGTGGCTGGAAACCGACGCTGCAAATCTTTGCGGTAAGGTTGTTGCTCTTCCCGCAAGAGAAGACATCGACTTCGACTTCAACGAGCAGCTGATCGTCGAGCTCTATTCCAAGTAATACTGTCGTTGGTTTTTGCGCAAGCGCACAGTATGGTGGAATTTGCGCAAATCAACGCGGGTATATCCGTGTGATAAGGTATACTTTCAAAATTTTATGAGGAGGAATTATTTGGAATGATTGAGATTGAAAAGCCTAATATTTTCACCGTCGACGAAAGCGAAGACGGAACAAGCGGAACATTTATCGTTGAACCTTTGGAAAGAGGTTTCGGTACTACGCTGGGCAACTCCCTGCGCAGAGTACTGTTGAGCTCTTTGCCCGGTGTTGCAGTCACAAACATCAAGATTGACGGCGCACAGCATGAGTTCGGAACCATTAAGGGCGTAAAAGAAGATATTACGGAAATCGTTCTCAATGTAAAGGGAATCACCGCAAAGCTCTATTGCTCCGGTCCCAAGACCGTGATCATTGACGTGGCGGGTGAGCACGTTGTCACCGCAGGCGACATCAAGCAGGATTCCGACATTGAAATTCTGAATCCCGATCATCATCTGGCAACTGTTGCATCCAACGAGAGATTCTACATGGAATTGACCTTTGGCAGCGGCAGAGGCTACGTTTCCCAGGAGCGCAACAAGCAGCTGCACAACGAAATGTTGGGCTTGAACACGTCTGCTCCTATCGGAACGATTTACACCGATTCAATTTACACTCCCGTTTATCAGGTAAGCTATGAGACCGAAAGCACCAGAGTTGGTAACAACACCGACTACGACAAGCTCACGCTCAACGTCCTGACCAACGGCACGATCACCGCCAAGGAAGCGATTTCGCTCGGCGCCAAGATTCTCAACGAGCATCTCAACCTGTTTGTGGATTTGTCTGATGAAGCAAAGAAGGCAGAGATTATGGTCGAAAGAGAAGAGACCAAGAAGGAAAAAGTCCTTGAGATGACCATTGAGGAGCTTGACATGTCTGTACGTAGCTTCAACTGCTTGAAGCGTGCAGGCATTGATACAGTAGAAGATCTGACAAACCGTACCGAGGAAGAGATGATCAGAGTCCGTAACCTTGGTAAGAAATCGCTTGAAGAAGTTATCCAGAAGCTGCACTCCCTGGGGCTTGATCTCAAGAGAGAAGAAGAATAAGCCAAAAGCAGCATATCATAGTTTAAGTAGTACAGAAGGAGGGATAAAGCAATGCCCGCATCCAGAAAACTCGGCAGAACGACCGATCATAGAAAAGCTATGCTTCGCGGTATGGTCACCCTGCTGCTCGAGAACGGCCAGGTAGAGACCACGCTCGCAAGAGCTAAGGAAGTCCGTTCCGTAGCAGAGAAGATGATCACACTGGGAAAGAAGAATACACTTGCAAGCCGCCGTGCGGCTCTGGCATACATTACCAAGGAGGACGTTGTAACCAAGCTGTTCAGCGAAATCGCTCCTGCGTATGCAGATCGTAACGGTGGTTACACCAGAATTCTGAAGACCGGCCCTCGCCGCGGTGACGCAGCAGAGATGGCGATCATCACCTTGATTAAGGACTAATCCGTTAATCAACACACGGGGCGGCCAATGACCGCCCCGTATTTTCGCGCCTACAATACTTTTTTTGGAGAGAATAAATATGTATGATATAGCCATTATTGGTGGCGGTATCGGTGGTCTGATGGCAGCCTACCGCGCCATAGTCAACAATCCCGAGCTGAAAATCGTAATCCTTGAGAAGGGCCTTTCTCTGTCCAAGCGTCACTGTCCCGCAGGCAAGAACCAGAAGTGTATCCACTGCAAGGTGTGCAGCATCACCAGCGGATATGCAGGCGCAGGCGCATTTTCGGACGGCAAATTCAATTTGGGTACCGCATACGGCGGTACGATGGGCGAGGAGCTTGGCGAAGACCTTGCCATGTACTATATCAATCAGGTGGATAGTATTCTTGAACAATTTGCTGATGATTATCCGCCCATGTACCATTCCAATGAGGAACTCAAGCTCAAATGTCTGCAGAATAATCTGAGACTTTTGGATATGAACGTGCGCCATCTTGGAACGGACAAAAACTTTGCCACTATGCAGAGTCTGATTGACGCGCTGGAAGAGAACGGCGTGGAGATGAGAGACTTGACAGAGGTGCTTGAAATTGACAAACAGGACGGCTGCTATGCCGTTACACATAAAAGAGGAAGCAAAGAGGCTGAGGTGCTGCAGGCAGGCAAGATCGTTATCTCTACCGGTCGAAGCGGCTCTGATTTCGTGATCCGCACCTGCAAGAAGTTTGACATTCGCATGGATGCAAACTCGGTGGATATCGGCGTGCGTGTAGAGATGAAGGATATCATCTGGCGCGAATTCTCGTCGCAGATCTATGAGCCCAAGATTTTGTACCGCACCAAGACGTTTGAGGACAGAACCAGAATGTTCTGCTTCAACCAGGGCGGTCTTGTATCGGCTGAGAATAACCACGGCGTGATCACGGCAAACGGTCACTCGTTTGCACAGCCCGAGAAGAAGACAGAGAACTGTAACTTTGCAATTCTGTCGTCCATTCACTTTGACGGCGATTTCCAGAAGCCTACCGAATATGCCGAGAACATTGCAAGAAACACCAACTTTGCTGCTGAGGGCAACATTATGGTACAGAGATTCGGCGACCTGATCAGAGGCAGAAGAACCAACGCACACAGACTCTCGCAGAGTACGGTCAGACCGACGCTGCAGGCATTCCCGGGAGATTTGAGCGTGGTGATGCCTTACAGAGCACTGACCAATATCATCGAGACCATCTATGCGTTGGATAAGGTTGCGCCCGGCTGTGCCAACGACGACACGCTGCTGTACGGCTGTGAGAATAAGTACTATTCGATCAGACCGAAGCACAACGAGAACTTTGAAATCATGGACGGCGTATACCTGATCGGTGACGGCAGCGGTATTACCAGAGGCTTGTCGCAGAGCGGAGCCATGGGCATTTACGTCGCAGATAAGATCACGGGCAGGGAAGTGAACGCGTAAAACGCGCCCCCACTCATGAAAGTTTTTGATCGACCTTTTTGAAAAAAGGTCGCAGGTCAAGGGCAGCGCCCTTGTCGCCTCCGCAGAGGCGAAATGATCTCGGCGTATTTGGTTCTTTTTGCGCCCGCGGTGCCAAAAAGAACGGGGGAAATTACCTCAATGTAAAACATAAGGGAGCTACCTTGCATAGGTAACTCCCTTAATTTTTCGTTGAGGTAATTTCCTCCGTTCTTTTTCTTGGCTATGTAGCCGCAAGAAAAAGAACCAAAAAGAACGGCGTTATGCGGGGCGTTGCCCCGAACCCCAGTCGCTTTTTGAAAAAAGCGACGCAAAAACTTTCATAAGTGGGTTGTCCGTATGGTGGCGGGCGTTACACAATTCTTCGCTTTGTGAGAGCAATTGCTTACATCACTGCTGCCATCTGGGGCACCAGCAGGTAAATGACGATCAGGAAATAGACCAGCAGCGTCAGCGTGTCCACGATGGTCGTAATAAACGGCGATGCCATGACCGACGGGTCAAGCTTGATCACCTTAGCCCCAATCGGCAGCATGGCTCCGATCAGCTTCGCCAGCACGATTGCCACAAACACGGTTGCACTGACCGCCAACGCGATCATCAGATACTCGGGCTCGGTGCGGAACTTGCAATCGATTGCCCAGGTCTTTACAAAGCAAGCAGCGAATACTGTCAAGCCGCACAGACACGCAATGCGCAGCTCCTTCCAGACCACGCGCAAAATGTCCTTGGGCTCAATCTCGCCCAGCGAGAGTGCACGAATCACCGTAACGGACGACTGTCCGCCCGCGTTACCGCCCGTACTCATCAGCATGGGGATAAACGCAGAAAGGGAAAGCACAAGCGGGAAGTCCAGCGCGTCGATCTTGCCCTCCAGCATGGTGATGATGGTGCCCGTAAAGGTTGCAGTCAGCATCAGTAGCAGCAGCCACGGGATACGCTTGGTAAAGTTCTCCCAGACGCCTGTACGCATATAGGGCTTGTCCGTCGGCAAAATTGCCGCCATTTTTTCAATGTCCTCGGTGGTCTCTTCTTCAATGACGTCCAACGCGTCGTCGACGGTGACGATACCGACTAGGCGCGACTCACGGTCCACGATGGGCAGCGAGAGCAGGTTGTACTTTGCAATGATGTCGGCAACCGTCTCCTGGTCGTCCAGCGTGTTTGCGTAAATGATGTTGGGCTCCATGATGTCGCAAATCAGCGCGTCACGCGGGGAGAACAGCAGATCCTTGAAAGAAACAATGCCTTCCAGGATGCGGCGGTCGTCCACTACGTAGGCGGTGTACACGGTTTCCTTGTCAATACCGGTCTGCCTGATGTGCTTGATGGCCTCGGAAACGGTCATGGACTTGCGCAGGTCCACAAACTCGGAGGTCATAACGCTGCCCGCACTGTCCTCGGGGTAGGCAAGCAGTCTGTTGATCTGTGCACGTGTTTCGGGTGTGGTATTTTTCTTGATGCGGCGCACGATGTTGGCAGGCATTTCGGAAAGCATGTCAACCGCGTCGTCAAGGAACAAATCTTCTACGATAACCGAGATCTCTCGGTCGGTCATAGCCGAAATGATGCGCTCCTGAATGGGTACGTCCAGCTCGGCAAAAACCTCGGCCGCGCTGTCCTTTTTGAGCAGACGGAACACGGCAGGGATTCGCTTGGGAGGCAGATTTTCAAAGAAATCCGCAGCGTCGATCGGGTTGAGCTTTTCTAACTCACGTACGAAATCGGCGTATTTTTTGTTGTCAAGAAGATCTTCCAAGCTCTCGAAGGTGTCTTCGATGATCTCCTCGTAGGAGTCGGGCATTTCGTCCTCGGCCAAGGCCTGCTCATCCTGTTCGACCTCGCGCTCCTGCTCCTGCTCCTCGCGCTCAAACTGTTCGTCCAAGGCGCGCTCGACTCTCTCTTGCTCGTCCTCGTCGTCACACTGTCGGGGTGCGGGCGGTTCTTGTTGGTATGTGCTTTGCTTTTGATTCTCTTCGAGCTCGTCCAGCTCCTTGTCCTTGTTTTCTTGCAAGAGAGTCACCCCGCTTTCGTGTGTATTAGTATAGGCAAAAATAGCCCTTCCATACCATTTTCATTATAGCACCGATGGCGGCACTTGTCAACGGCAAAAATGGACAAAAATTTCCCTGCCGCACATGCGGCAGGGAAAGCGTTTTTGATTTATTCAAACGTTACATCTGAGCTGCCGGTGTACTTGAGCGTGGCTGTGTTACCGTAGCCCAGCGACACAGAGCCGCTTGCGCTGTATGCGTGCTCGATCGAGGTGATCTTGCCGTTATCGACCTTGATTTCAATGGTGTGTCTGCCCGAGGAGAATTTTGCACCGGAGCTTGTAATGATCTGTCCGAGTGCCGAGCTCGAGGACACGTCCATAGTGATCTCAAAGCCTTCATCGGTCTTTTTGATATCGGTCACGTAATTGGGGTTGTAGCCCATGAGCGGATCGTTGGCCAGTGCCAGCAGCATCTGCTCGGCCTCGTCGTTGCTCATGCTTTCGGGAGTGACGATTCCGTCGCGTTCCTCGCGCTTCTTTCCGTCTGCGTAAGTGATGATCGTGGTCTGATCGTCGGTCTTCTGTTCCACCTCAAAGGTGAGGTCTTTCCCCTTGCGCTCAAAGGATACCTGATTGGTCACGGTCTGCTTGTTGGATTGCGTCATGAAGTGGGCGTATGCCTCGCTTTTGGCGGTAAAGCTGCCCTTTTTGGCATTGATGCGATCCTCGATCATCTCGTCAACCTCCTTAAGCAGGGAAAGGCTGTCGATCTCATGGTAGTTGTCGGGGGAGAGCGTTCGGGTGATGCGCTCTGCCTCGTCAAACTTCGAATAGGTCATGGTCATGGTGAATTCGGGCTGATAGTACGAGTCGGAGTCATCAAACACAATGGTCATACTAAAGCTCTTGGGATAGTAGTCCTTGTCGGTCTCGATCGTGACGGCGAGATCCACGGGCTCTTCACCAAACATATCCTCGGTCAAACCGACCTTCTGTGCAAAATCCTCGATCGCATCCTTGGAATACTCGGAGTACTTGACGACGTAGCCGTCGTCGTTCTTTTCAAGCTCTTTATTTTTACAGTCCTCGGGATCAAGCTCAAGCAGGCTGTCGTCTGCGACGTAGTTCTGATATTCGCGCTTGGTCATGGGGCTGCACAGTCTGCGCCAGGTGTCACCCTCGGAGTAGTAGCTGTAAGCGTAGCCATCGTAATAAGCCTCGGTGGTTTTGACGGTGATGCTGTCACCCGAGCTGCCCACGCTGCTTTTGTTGGTCATTTCAATATAGGTGTAATAGTCGTCTTTGCCATCGCCAATGTCCTCAATGGCAACACCTGTGAGTGTGCCTGTGATTTTTTTGTAGTCTGCATAGGCAACGATATTGCCTGTGACGTCAATGCGGTAGCTTTGCAGGCCATTCAAGCGCGTATTCATGCGACGCACGACCTGATTTGCCGTCATGGGGGCAGGGAGCACTCCCAGAAGGTTGTCACAGGATGCAAGCATCAGTGCAAAAAGCAGTAATAAAGCGATGATGGAAAGTTTTTTTTTCATGGTTGTCCTCCTTTGTTTAGTCAAACGTAATGGTAATACACCCGGAATACTGTATCTCTTGACCGTTGAATTTTCCCGTGGCATCAAACGAATGCACGATCTTTACAAGCTTGCCCCATTTGAGCACGAACTCCATGGTCTCGCTCTCTTGCTCAAGATTGATGCCAAGAGAATTCTCCATTTGCTCGACGATGCTCGTATCCGACGGAACCAACGTGACAAGATAGCCGTTTCGGGTCTTTTCTATGTTTGTTACGCGAGAGATCTCGTAACCGTACGAGGGGTCGTTGATCAGCAGGATCAGCTGCTGCTTGGCCTCTTGGTCGGTCATGCGATTGATTTTCGAGCCGTCGGGGGCGGGAAGTCCGATCAGATCTCCGCCGCCGTACGTGACCTTGTATGCTGCAGGTCTGCCGACCTCCAGCTCGGCCTTAAAGGAAAACCCTTTGTCTGTATTGGAAAATTCGGCGGTGGTGTCTGTTTGCGTTGCGGTGTTGCTCTGCCCGTCAACGGTCAGTGTTTGTGTTACCTCGCGCGTAAAGCCTCCTTGCTTTTTGTCAACCGTGTCCGCAATCTTTTGCTCAATCTCATGCAAGAGTCGCAGATCCTTGACCTCGGTATAGTCCTCGGGCTCAATGTTTCTTGTGATGTGCTCGGCCGCATTGTATTCTGAAAAGTCCATTTCCATGCGGAAGTAGGGGGAATCTTCTTTGGAGTAGTTGTCACTTGCGATGAGTATCTCCAATGAGATCTCGTCGGGCAGATAATTCTTGTCAAGCGAGATCGAGACTTGCATGTCCTGCAGCACGTCGCCGTTGAGATCCGCGATGCCGGTCAGCTGTGCGATGTCCTTCAACGCCTGCTCGTCATAGCCCGAGCAGGTGACAAGATAGCCCTTGTCGGTCTGCGTCAGTTCGGGATTTGCGCAACTTGTAAAGTCGAAATCCAGCAATGCCTGTTCATGATTTGCGTATTCGATATAAGCGGAAAGAGACATTTTGGCGCGCAGCTTGCTCTTCTTTTTATTTTGCGTATAAGCGGAGTAGGCATATCCGTCGGAATAAGCCTCGATGCTGAAGACATCGATCTTTTGCGAGCCTATGAACATCTCACTGTCCGTATGACTGTAAGAATAGTAATCGCTTTTGCGCTTGCCGATGTCCTCAATGGCAACGCCGGTCTGCTCGCCGCGTATCTTGGTGCCTTGCACGTACAAAACAAAATCCGCGGTGATATCTATGCGAACGCTTTGCAGGGCCTCCATTTGTGCGTCCATGTACGCCACGGCTTGCTCTGCGGTCGTGGGCGGAATGCCAAGATCGACCGAGGGCTTGCTTGGCGTACAACAAGCAAACAGAGTCAAGCAAGCAAGCAGAAAGCAGAGCAGGGGAAGTTTGGGTCTCATAGCTGTCCTCCTTGACGCTTCGTGTCATAGTTTTCCTTCTATTTATATAGTCGCGTTTTTTGCCAAATAGTTCATGTGTTTTGAAAAAACAATTTGTAAACGTTTTGTGAACACACCCCCTTTTCAGGTTTTCTGTGCTTTTGAGTTGACAAAAGGGCAGGTTTGTGATATGATTAATCTATGTATTGTCAATAATACAGAATAAGAACAAAATCAATCTTGAAACGGATGTGAAATACATGACAAGCAATCAAAACGCCACACCGGCAAAGCCCTCATACAAGGGCTTTACCACCAAGGAAAAGCTGTTGCCCGTGATCATGCTTGCGCTGATCGCGCCCTTTATGGTATGCTTTTTCGGTCCTTTTGAAATTTTCGGAAATAATATCGATCAGTTCAAGTTCACTTTGGGGGATTTCTGGCTGATTTGCATTTTGCTCTCTGCAGGCATTGCCGTCTTGATCGGCGCTGTGCTGATGCTTTTGCGCGGCCGTGCCTTTGACGTGGCGTACGGCCTTATGTTCGGCGTCTCACTGATGTTCTTTTTGCAAGGTAATTTTCTCTCGATGGGTATGACCTCGCTGGAGGGTGACGGCGGTACTGAGGGCGGCATGGGATTTGGCAAGATCTTTCTCAATGCGGCCATTTGGGTGATCGTCATCGGCGGCAGTATCGTCGCGATGCTGCTTTTGGATAAGTTCCGCGATACCGTGCGTTTGATCTCAATCGTGGTGCTGATCGCGGTTCTTGGCTCTTCGGTCATTTCGTTTGCTACCATTTCGCTGACCACCGACGTGTATGAGAGCGATAAGCAGCTGCAGGGACCCGTACAGGGGGATCAGGTACTGACGGTCAAGAATCTGGACACGTTTGCAAAAGAGCAGAACGTAATCGTGTTCATTGTGGACCGCTTTGATTACTCGTATTACGACGACGCTGTCAAGAATTACCCCGAGATCTTTGACGGACTGGACGGCTTTACCAACTTTGCCGATTATATCACGCTGTACCCCAGAACCTTTCCGGGGGCTTTGCACGTGCTGACCGGTGTTGAGACCGATTTCTCGCTCTCACACGACGGGTATATGACTCATGCATACAAGGATTCCCAGCATCTGAAGGATATCAAGAGCCAAGGCTTTGATATCAATATTTATACCGACGACTATTATTGCTACGAGGATGCGGGCGATATGAGCGCGTATGCCGAAAACCTTTCGGGTAACGTATCTTATCGCATCGTGCAGAGTGCCTCGCTGGCATTTGATATGATCCGCCTCTCACTTTACCGCTATCTGCCGTTCTGTGCACAGGGGCTGGTGGGCAATATCAGCACCCCCACGTTTGACAAGTACGTGGAATACGACATGTCCTACGATCTGTTCTCCACTGATATGAAAAACACGTACGGCGTGATGACCGAGGACGATTTTACCTTGCGCGATAGCGAAAAGGGATATTCCTTTATTCACGTGGATGGCTGTCATAAGTCCACGCTCTACGATTCTGATTTTAACGAGCTTCCCGAAAGCGATCCCGAAAATCTGGGCTGGAGCACCGAGAACGTCATGCGTCAGAGCTTCAAGGTCATTGCCCGTTATATTGCTGAAATGAAGAGATTGGGCGTTTATGAGGATGCGACTATCATCATCACGGGCGACCACGCCAACATCCGCTCGGACAGCAAGGAGCCCTGGGATTCCTACGTGACCGCACTGCTTGTCAAGCCCGCGGGTGTGTCTGAGGGGGAGATCCGGAACAATTACGCGCAGCTTGACGTGGACAACGTGTTGGCTACGATCAAGGAAGCTTCCGGTATTGCTACCGACGTGCCCACTGTGTTTGAAGTGCCTGAGGGCGAGGAGCAGGTGCGCAAGCTGATGTTCCAGCGTTCCTACAAGAACGAGAGCGGCAAAACGGTGTATGAGAACATTGTATACGAGATTCGCGGAAACGGCAAGAATTTTGCCAACTGGACGATCGTGGAGAGAACAGAGCTTGGTAAGAGCATTTACGACTGAGTAAAAGGAGTAATTTATGGACGCAATTCTCTATTATATCTGTATCCCGCTGGGATACTTGATGAAATGGTGCTGGCTGCTGGTTGGCAACTACGGCGTGGCCATCATCCTGTTTACGCTTGCGACAAAGCTGGTGCTGCTGCCGCTTTCGATCTGGATCCATAAGAATTCCATCCAGATGGTCAAGATCCAGCCGGAGCTCAATTTCCTCAAGGTCAATCACTACGGGGATATGGACACCATCGCAGACAAGCAAGCAGAGCTTTACAAAAAGCACAACTATCACCCCATGCTCTCGCTGATCCCCCTGGCAGCGCAGATCGTGCTGCTCTTGGGCGTGGTGCAGATCATTTATCACCCGCTGGATTACCTGTTTTCCATCGATCCCGCTGCTATTGCCGCCATGGCGGAGCACTGGGGACTTAACACCGAGGATTCCTCGTATCAGCTGCAGCTGATTGAGCTGATCAAGCAAAACGCAAGCTATGTGTACGAGGGCGTCAACCTTGACGCGATCCGCGCGTTCCAAGGCTCGTTCTTGGGCTTTAATCTGTCCGTCGTACCCACGCAGGCTTGGGGCATTTATATTCTCATGCCTGTTATCGCAGGCCTTTCCTCCTGGCTGATGTGCTGGACGCAGAATCTTTCCAACGTCATTCAGCACGAGCAGGGCAAGCTTTCGCAGTACGGTCTGACCATCGTATCGGTTGGCATTTCGCTCTATCTCGGTATCGGCGTGCCTGCGGGCATTGCATGGTATTGGGTGGCAAGCAATCTGTTCTCAATTGCGCAGATGTATATTCTCAACGCCGCTATCAATCCTAAGAAATACGTGGATTACGAGGCGTTGGAAAAGAGCCGCAAGGCATTGGCGGATATTGAAGCCCTCGAGGATAAGAAAAAGGATCGCAATTACAAGGCGAATAAAGCAAGAGAGAAAAAGGATTACAAGCGTTTCTTCAAGATTGTCAACAAGCACCTGGTTATCTACTCCGAAAAGAGCGGCTTTTATAAGTATTATGAAGCCATCATCGAGCAGCTGCTGGCAAAATCCAATATCACCATTCACTACGTGACCAATGATCCCGACGATGCCATCTTCGCGCTTGCCGAAAAGCAGCCGCGCATCAAGCCTTACTACATTGGACTGAAAAAGATGATTCCCTTGATGCGTCTTTGCGAGGCGGACATCATGGTCATGACCACTCCCGACCTTGATAAGTACTATATCAAGCGTTCGATCATGAAAAAGGACATGGAATACGTGTACGTGCCCCATGATATGATGAGCGTGCACATGGGCTTCCGCGAGGGTGCGCTTGATGCATTCGATACCATTTTCTGCACAGGCCCTCACGTAGCAGCCGAGGTCAGAGCTACCGAACAGGCATACGGTCTGCCCGAAAAGAAGCTGGTCGAATTTGGCTATCCGCTTGCGGATAAGCTGATCGAGGCAGGCAAGCAGGAAAGGGAAAATCACGTCGCGCGTGAGCGCAAGGAGATCCTGATTGCGCCCTCCTGGCAGGAGGACAACCTGCTCGATTCGGTCATTGACGACCTGATCGGTGCACTTTATTGCGATGAATACCACCTGACCGTGCGTCCGCACCCCGAGTACGTCAAGCGTTACGGTGCGCGCATGCAGGCGATCGTGGACAAATATCAGCACATGGTTGGCGACGGCCTTTCCTTTGAACTGGACTTTACCGCAAACCGCTCGATCTACTCTGCGGACATGCTGATCACAGACTGGTCGGGTATTGCACTGGAGTATTGCTTTGCAACGCTGCGTCCCGCCATGTTCATCAATACCAAGATCAAGTGCATGAATCCCAACTGGGAAAAGATCGGATTGACTCCCGTGGAAATTACGCTGCGTGACGTGGTGGGCGTTTCGGTGGACAAGGACAAGGTGGCAGGATGCTGTGCCGTTGCAAAGGATCTGTTTGCAAGAGCCGACGAATACGAGAAGAAAATCGCGGACGTACTGGCAGATCATATCTACAATCAGGGCAAGGCAGGCGAGATTGGTGCCAACTACCTGCTGGGCTCTCTGGTCGAAAAGCGCAAAAAGTCTTGACAGAGCGCGCAATGTGTGATACAATGGTGATACATCCGAACATAAAGGAGAACGTATCATGATTTCGATTACCGTTGCATATCTGGATCCCTCTGCTACCACGATATTGCTGACCTCCATCAGCTCGATCGCCATCGCAGTGGGTGCAACTGCACTGATCATCTGGCGCAAGGCAAAGAAAAATGTTGCCAAGACCTTGCACATCGACGAAAACGCCAATAAAGAGGTTGAGGACGAGCTTGTCATCAACGACAACAAGGATTAAACTGTTCAAAAATGCAAATTTGCCTTCCGTTGCTGAACGGAAGGCACAATTTGCTGATTTTTCATTCAAATTTTTGACTTCTCCGTTCAGAAAAATTTTTGCATATCGGAAATATGAACGCATTTCCGAGGAAAGGATCTATTATGAAGTTCAAAAAAAGCTTTGCTATCGTCATGCTGATCGCCCTGCTTGCGACCACTCTTGCGTGCTTTGCCGGCTGTGGCGGCGGTAAAGAGACCGTCATCATCTACAGCTCTGCCGAGGACTACCGCATTGAGCACATGCAAAAGAGACTGAATGAGCAATTCCCGCAATACAACGTTATCGTGGAATATAAGACCAGCGGCAACCACGCAGCAACCCTGCAGGCCGCAGGCAAGAACGCTGAGTGCGATATTTCGCACGACCTGGAGTATGCATATGCAGAGCAGCTGGCAGCACAGGGCGTGCTGGCAGATCTGACCGATCTTGTGGATTGGAGCGTTTACGCAGAGGATGCGGTGCAGAGCAAGTACTATGCACCCGAGATCCGCAATGGCGGCTGCATCATCATCAACACCCAGCGTCTTGCAGAGCTTGGACTGGACAAGCCCACCTCTTACGAGGATCTGCTTGACCCGCAGTATAAGGGTCAGATCTCCATGCCCGATCCCGCATCCTCCGGCACGGGCTATATGTTCCTGCTCTCCCTGGTCAACGCATGGGGAGAAGAGGAGGCACTTGCTTATTTTGATCAGCTTGCCGAGAACGTGCTGGCCTTTACCTCTTCCGGCTCCGGCCCCGTCAATTCGCTGGTGCTTGGCGAGGTTGCCATTGGTCTTGGCATGACGCCCAACGCGGCTACCAAGATCGGTGAGGGTCACCCTCTGGAGATCGTGTTCTTTGAGGAGGGCTCGCCCTACTCTCTGTACGGCCAGGCAATCATTGAGGGCAAGCAGGAAAGACAGGCCGTCAAGGAGGTCTTTGCATTCCTTTCCACCACGCTCAACGAGGAGCTTTGCGCAAACTTCTATCCCGAAAAGATCTTCAAGGATAAGGATTTCGTGCTGGAGAATTTCCCCACGGGCGTCAAGTATGCAGACATGCAGGTTGAGAATGCAGCTGCATATAAAGAACAACTTCTTAAAAAATGGACACACTGAGCATGAGTAACTGTAAGCTTTCGATACAAGGCATTTGTAAGCAATATAAAAATAACAAGGCAATCGCGCTGGATCACGTCAGCGTAGATGTTATGGAAGGGGAGTTCCTTTCCATTCTCGGCCCTTCGGGCTGCGGCAAGACCACGCTTTTGCGCATCATTGCGGGCCTGCTTGCGCCGGATGAGGGCAAGCTGCTCCTGGACGGCAAGGATATTACAAGCGCGCCGCCCTCCAAGCGTTCGCTTGGCATTGTGTTCCAGAACTACGCGCTGTTTGAAAACATGACGGTGCTGGAAAATGTGACCTATGCGGCATATCTCAAGGCCAAGCGCGAAAAGAGCGCGACCAAGGCAGAGATCACGGAGCGCGCCATGGAGTTGCTCTCGGAGCTCGGCATTGCCGATTATGCAAAGAAATATCCCGCCTCGCTGTCGGGCGGTCAGATGCAGCGCGTGGCCATTGCCCGCACGCTGATCTTAAACCCCGATATCATGCTGTTTGACGAGCCTGCGTCGGCATTGGACGTGGCAACCAGACTGCAGCTGCGCACCGTGATCAAGGATATTCAAGCAAAATTCGGCACGACCATGATCTATATTACGCACGACCAGGAGGAGGCGTGTGCCATGTCCGACCGCATTATGGTCATGGAGACGGCGCATATCAGCCAGATCGGCACGCCTGCCGAAATCGTCAGCGCACCTGCGAACGATTACGTCAAGAGCTTTGTGGTGGATAATCTGCAAACCAAGATCGAGTCGCTCAACCGCGCATTGGGGAAGAGCGTATGACTGCTGTTGTAAAAAAACGCCCGCAAAGCGCGTGGGCGGTCAAATCCTTGGTGGGCGCAATACTCTTTTGCGTGGTGGTGCTGCCCATCCTTGCCATGTTCGTGCAGATCACTCCGACGGACATCAAGGACGTGGTCAGCGGTCCCAATTTCGGCAGTGCCGTATGGAATTCGCTGCGCTATACCACCATCGCCACGCTGATCGTGGTGGTGCTTGCGTATCTGTTGGCACTTTGCACCGCGCGCGTGAATATCAAGGGCAAAAAATTTCTCAATATCATTCTCATACTGCCCATGCTGATCCCCTCGATCTCGCACGGTATGGGGCTGTTGATCCTGTTCGGGCAGAATGGTATTCTCAAAAATCTGATCGGTTGGACGTTTGATATTTACGGCGGCACGGGTATCGTGCTGGGATCGGTCATGTACGCGCTGCCCGTGGCATATATCATGCTTGCGGACGTGCTGCGCTACGAGGATATGTCTGTCTACGAGGCAGCCGAGGTGCTGGGACTTGGCAAGACCCGCACGTTTTTGCGCATCTCTCTGCCGTATCTGAAAAAGCCGCTGATCGCAGCCGCCTTTTCCACCTTTGCCATGATCGTGACCGATTACGGTGTACCGCTGATGGTCTCGGGCACGGGCAATTATACTGTTTCCACCCTGATGTATCAGGCTGCCATCGGTCAGCAGAAGTTTGGCCGCGGCGCGGTATATGGCGTGATTTTGCTTGTTCCCGCCATCGTGGCGTTTGTGGTTGACCTGCTCGGTAAGGAGCGCGACCAGGGCTCATTCGTCAAAAAAACGCGCGAGGGGAGCAATAAGCCCGTGCACAAGGCGCTGTCGTATGCGTTCTGCACGCTCATGTCGCTCTTTGCGCTGCTGCCCATTGCGGTATTCGTGTTCCTGGCACTGGTCAAGCGGTATCCCATTGACCTTTCGCTCACGGGTGATAATTTTGCCTATATCTTCAAGGGGCAGGGAGCTACCTATCTGGTCAATTCCTTGCTGATCGCGCTGATCACGGCAAGCGTGGGTGCAGCGCTTGGCTTTGTCTGTGCCTATTTCTCCGCCCGTATGCGCTCGCCGCTCTCGCGGGGATTGCATCTTTTGGCCATCAGCTCTATGGCGATCCCGGGTATGGTGCTGGGTATTTCCTACGTCATGACCTTCGCGTCAACGCCGCTTTACGGCACGCTGGTCATCCTGGTCATGGTCAATACCGCCCACTTTATCTCGTCTCCCTATCTGATGATGTATAACAGCTTTGGCAAGATGAACCAAAACTTGGAAGCCGTGGGACAAACACTGGGCATTGGCCGCGTGCGCATGCTTTTGCGTGTCTTTTTGCCGCAGAGCGTGGGAACTCTGGCTGAGATGTTCTCGTACCTGTTTGTCAACAGCATGATGACCATTTCCGCCGTGTCCTTTTTGGCCAACACGCAAAACAAGCCCATTTCGCTGATGATCAGCCAGTTCAACGAGCATAATAACGAGTACGTGGCCGTGGTGTCGCTGCTCATCCTGATCGTCAACGTGATCATGAAAATCGCAGTCGAGCAAATCAAGGCGATCGCTGCCCGACGCAAATAAACATTCGGAGATTACTATGAAGCTTACCAAAAAACAATTTACCATCCTGGAGGTCCTTGAAGCGGAGAGAAAGAGCAAGTCGCAGCGC
Organism: Eubacteriales bacterium; assembly: GCA_045594705.1. Lineage (GTDB taxonomy): Bacteria > Bacillota > Clostridia > Oscillospirales > CAG-272 > SVQP01. Next base: position 14,117 of record JAZNZB010000098.1, on the reverse strand, counting down.
GAGCTTGCCGCGGCTACCGGTCTTTCTGTGGGGACTGTCAATAAGCTGGTGTCCGAGCTTTGCGAGCAGGGACTGATCGAGGAGGGCAGCATTACAAAGGCGGGCCTTGATGCGCTTGAGCCTTATCGCGTCAAGCGTGCCGTATTTATGGCGGCAGGCTTTGGCTCAAGATTGGTTCCCATCACGCTCAACACCCCCAAGCCCCTGGTGCGCGTCAAGGGCAAGAGAATTATCGATACCTTGTTGGATGCCGTCACCTCTGCCGGCATTGAGGAGATCTATCTTGTGCGCGGATATCTGTCCGAGCAGTTTGATCAGCTGCTCAAAAAATATCCCACCATCACCTTTATCGAAAACCCCGTGTACAACGAGACCAATAATATCTCGTCGGCATACTGTGCGCGTCATCTGTTCAAAAATGCCTACGTGTTTGAGTCGGATCTGCTTTTGTACAATCCCAAGCTGATCACCAAATACCAGTACGAGACCAACTACCTGGGCGTGCCTACCGAGCGTACCGAGGACTGGTGCTTTACCACGGGCCCGCAGGGCTATATCAAGAAAATGGCATGCGGCGGCACGGATTGCTTCCACATGTACGGCATTTCCTATTGGAATGAAGAGGACGGTGCACGCCTGGAAAAGGACATTGAGCGCGTGTACAATACCCCCGGCGGCAAGGAACGCTATTGGGATCAGGTCGCGCTGGATTATTGCATCGAATCCTATAACGTCCGCGTGCGTGAATGCTCCTTCTCGGATATCGTGGAGATCGATACCTTCAACGAGCTCAAGCAGATCGATAAGAATTATGCGATGTAATGAAAATATCCACCTTATGGGGATGTGGAATTAGCTGGAAAAACGAAAGCGGAAGTCTTTGATGAAGGCTTCTGCTTTCGGCCTTTATGATGCACAACCCCGCCCGTGTCATCCTGAGCGGAGCAATTATTTCGCAGCGAGCTGCGAAATGTTGCGAAGTCGAACCCGACCTAAGGGAGGGCGCGCGCAGCGCGGGATCTACGGGCGCAATGTACCCACCCTCGTAGATCCTCAAAACGCTATAAGTGTTTTGACTTTCAAAAATCAGCAAATTGTTGCAGATTTTTGAAAGTTCGACTCACAAACATCCGCATAGGGATGTTTGTTCGCTCAGGATGACACGAGAGAAATTGCGCTTTCTCCGCTAATTCATCAGCCCCGCGGGGTGTTTTTTTCTTTTGTTTACAGATCTGCTTGTAAATCCGAGAAAAGTATGCTATAATGAAAGCAGAAAACAACCTACATGAAAGGAGCAAGCATATGATACCGCTTTGGGGAGTCAACGTAACGCAAAATAAGAAGAATGAGATTGCCAACGGCAGAGAGCTGATCATAGCCACCGTTGCAAAAAAGATCGATATCCAAGAGGTGCAGGATCGCGCCGAGGATCTGGAGGCCAAGGCATCCTTGCCGCTGGTCTGGAGAATCATTCAATGGGTCTGCGGCCTTGCTGCCGTGATCGTGGCGATCGGCTTTATGCGCGGTGCCGCCAAGGTAGGAGTCGAGCAGGCGTTCGAAAACGCTCCTGCGCTGATCTGGATCTTCGCCGCTTGTCTGATCGTCTATATCGTGCTGAAGATCTGGGGCAACCGCCGTAATCACGCCGTGATGACGTCGGGCGAGGTTCAGCAGTTTGATGCCGACGTGCAAGAGGTCGTGGGTGCGGCCTACGAGGAGCTGGGTGTGCCCGAGGATGCCGTGCGACTGGATGCATTCGTGTTCCGCTATAAGGAAAAGGACGGCAAGATCAGCGTGCGCAGCATGGGCTTTTTCGATTTTATCAACGTCGAGGTCCGCGCTTACGTCAAGGACGGAGATCTTTGCTTTGCCGATACCGAAAGCGTTTACGCGCTTCCCATGACGAGTCTGAAGGGCATTCAGACCGTTAAGAAAACCGCCTTGTTCCACGGCTGGAATAAGGAGCTGCCGCCTACGGATAAGTCGTTCAAGCCGTATCGCGTGGCGGTCAATCAGTATGAAAGCATCTATTGCAAGCCCTACCATATCTTAGAGGCCGAGATCGGCGGTCAGACCTGGGGCGTGTATTTCCCGGGCTACGAATTGCCTGCGTATGAAGCATTGACAGGCCTGCAGGCAAGCGAGAAGGGGGAATGACCGTGAGAATTCTATCCATCGGCAACAGTTTTTCCGAGGACGCGCAGGCGTATCTGCACGCGCTGGCAGAGCAGAGAGGCATCGACCTGACCTGCGAAAATTTAGCAATCGGCGGCTGCAGCCTGCAAACACATTGGGAAAACGTATCGGAACATAAAAAAGAGTACCTGTACGGTATCAACGGCACGTGGGTAGCGCATCCGGTCACGGTCAAGGAGGTCATCGAGGCAGGGAAGTACGACGCTGTTACCTTGCAGCAGGTCAGCGGATTTTCGGGGCAGTACGAGACCTACCAGCCTTACTTAAACGAGCTTGCCGCATACGTGCGCGAAAAGCAGCCCGAGGCAAAGCTGTATTTCCAGCGCACGTGGGCGTATGAAATCGATTCTCCGCACGTGCATTTCCCATTCTACGATTGCAACCAGCGCAAGATGTACGAAGCACTTTGCGCTGCATCCGAAAAGGCCTGTCTTGTCACGGGCGCGACCGTGATCCCTGCAGGTACGGTCATTCAGACGCTGCGAGAGACTGTTCCCGCGTTCGATTATGCCAACGGAGGCGAATCCTTGTGCCGCGATTCGTTCCATATGTCGGAAACGTACGGCCGCTTTGCCGTCGCGCTTTGCTGGCTGGCAACGCTGACGGGCAAAAAGGTCGAGCCCATGCCGTTTATGGAGCTGGACGAGGGCTTGATCGCAGAGATCGCAAGAGTGGTCAACGAGGTTGTGTTCAAGTAATATTTTCGTATTCTTCGCTTTTCTAAAAAAATCCAAAATAATCGAAAAAAAGAGAACTTTTTGCGAAAAAAAGCGTCTATATAGGTGAAGGATAAGAAAGGAGCATGATCATGAAAAAAATATTCGTATTAGCGGTGTGTCTGACCTTGGTCTTTTGTCTGAGCGGATGTAGATTTATTCAGTTTATGCCAAGTGCAGACGAGATCGGCGAGAGCAAAACCTTTGAAAAAGATGGAATCAAGCTGCTTTTGACCGATGCCTATGAGGAGCAGGTCAGCGAGGTGGGCTTTTACGGCTATTACGTTGCGGATTTCGGTGCTGTAATGGTGGAGAGAACGATCTTTAAGGAGCATCCCGAATGTGAGGGAATGACGCTGGATCAATTTGCCGAGGCTTACAGAAATGACAACGGTCATTCTATGGCGATAGAGCATGATGACGAATTGATTTATTACGTTTCCGAAAAGGGTGGCCGCACCTATTACGTGTTTTTCTATTTGGGAACGGATAGCTTTTGGACGGTGCAGTATGCTTGCTACACCAAGGATGCGCCCACTCTCGAATTTACCTTTATGCTGTTTGCCGCAGCGGTAGAAGTTGAATAAAAAGAAATCCATTCATCGGGTAGATGAATGGATTTCTTTTATTAATACTCCAACGTCACGATCTGCGCGCAGGTGAACTGATCAATCGTGAAATTGCATACGCCGTTCTCGCAGGTGAAGGGAATGTCCTTATTCTGCGGCACAGCTGTGACACGCGTGATTTGCTTATCGGTCTTGATCTCAAAGGTGGTATTCAGGATAGGCACAAGATCCTCAATGACCTCAATGCCGCCTCCGCGCTTGACGGGAGCGGCGTACAGCGCGTGCAGCACGTAGCGGCTCTGATCGGGCTGCTCGTTGAGCGTGACCACACCGGCACTTGGCAGATTGGTGGTCAAGGTCTTGCCGTCGCCCAGAATGGTATCAATGGTGCGCAGCACGATCTCCTTGAGGATGATGCTGCCCTTATCGGCGTATTCCGAGAAGATATCCCAGGCAATATAGCCGCCGTCCTTGCCGATGATCACCGCAGGGGCGGCATCCTCTGTCACAAAGGGTGTGTGCTGATGCGAGCAGAAATAGCCGCGCTCACGGTTAAAGAAGGGGTAACGCGCATATCCCAGCACGGTCGCATCTGCGTCCACCGCTGCAAGCACGTAATTGGGGCTGTACATGACGTAGCTGGTCACGGGCAGGCCAAGGGCTTCAAAGGTCGGGCGCAGGTAGGTGGGCTGATATTGCCCCTTGCCTTGCCAGTTTGCACCAAAGTCAAACAACATTTTTGTGCCGTCCGTGCCCGAAGTCCCCGAGCAGAGCAGCTTGCCGCCACCTGCCACGAAAGCCTTGAGCTTTGCAAGCAGGGAAGCGTCGGTAATGACGGCCGCGTCGGGCAGGATGAGCAGCTTGTATTTGGAAAAATCACAGTATGTGTCCAGCACGTCATAGAGGTACTTGCCCTCCAGCAGCATGCGCCCCGAACCCGTATCCGCAGGGTGGTTGCGCGCCGTGCCGATGATGGATTCGATCGAAAGCAGACCAATATCCGCCACGGTCCGCACGTCGTAGCAATATTCCTCAACCTTTTCGCCCTCGGCATAGGCAATGCCGATCAGCTCGTAGGTCGCCTCGTCCAAAAATCCCTCGGGGTGCATCTGGTCTCCGATCGAGCAGCAAGCCCCGTTGGCCAGCGAGAGTGCGATCTCATATTTCAGCGCATTGGGGTGCTTGAAGCCGCCGAATTCGCCCCACGTGGTGTGGAATTTGCCTGTCATGCCCAGGTATTCGCCGCCAAGCATGGCAGCATACTTGGCAGACTTGGGGAAGTGGTCATATCCCCAGCCGCCCGTGGGCAGGCTTTCAATCTCCTGGTGGGTGTTGGCAGAAGCAAAATCGCGTCTGCCGCAGGGGATGTGCCCCTGGTTGTGAAAGATGCGCACATCGGGCTTGATGGCACGCGCTGCGGCGTTGATTCTCTCGTAGTATTTCTTATAGGTCACGCCCGCTAACTTGTAGTAGCTTGCGTGATCCTCGGGATCCCAGCCAAGCTTTTCGATCTCTGCGCGGCAGTATGGGCAGAAGCATGCGATCTCGCCCACGATATCCAGGAAAATGCCTACGGGATTGTACTTGCGCACGACCTCCTCGACCTGGCTGATCAGCACGTCAAAATAGGGGGAATTCATGCAAAGGATGTGATATCCCGGGCCGTGCTCGGGCACGTAGTGCATGCCGTTTTCCTCCACGACGTTGGGAGTTGCCCAGGTGGGGGTGTGGAATACGCTGTGATCGGGATGCTCGTAGAAATATTTTTCATCAAGGCCTGCCGAGAGGTACACGGGTGCTTGCACACCGATCTCTGCGCAGGCCGAAAGCATCTCGCCAAGCAGGTCAAAATCAAGGTGCGGGTGGATCTTGTTTGTTTCGGAAGGGAAGTACGCCCAGCCGTGATGGCACTTGGCGAATACCGTAATTGAATTCACGTGCCCCTTTTGTAAGCAGGCCTGAAACTGCTTGCGATCAAATTTGGAGCCGATGCCCGGCACGTGCTCCGAGGTATGAAAATCCAGATGGACCTGTCTTTGCGGTAAAGTGTGCATAGAAAAACCCCTTTCGGTTGACTTTATTTCATTGTAGCATAAATAAAAAGGAAATGCAATGGAAAAGGGTGAATTCAGCGCAAAGATTTGATGCGCAAAATCGCCCTGCCGTGTCATCCTCGAGCAAGCATCCCGGTCAAGATTCTTCGCTGCGCTCGAGAATGACAGACCGGGATGCGCCGCGAAGGATCTTCGGCAGGGCTTGAATCATTTGCCCAATTCCGGACAAAGTAAACAATGGGCTGATGCGATGCATCCGTTCAAAATAATTTCGTGTAGGGACCGGCGTCCCCGACGGTCCGCAAAAAAGGCTGATGCGATGCATCCGTCCAAAATAATTTCGTGTAGGGACCGGCGTCCCCGACGGTCCACAAAAAGGCTGATGCGAAGCATCCGTCCAAAATAATTTCGTGTAGGGACCGGCGTCCCCGACGGTCCGCAAAAAAGGCTGATGTGATGCATCAGCCTTTTTATCAAAATCAATCGGTGGTATAGTTATCAAAGTAGCCCTGAATGAACACGATAGGCGTACCCTTATCGCCCGAGCCCGAGGTCAGGTCGCAAAGCGAGCCGATCAGGTCGGTCAGTCTTCTGGGGGTCGTACCCTCGGAGGCCATCTGACCTACCAGGTTGCTGTCCTTTTCGGTGATCTTCTGCTTGATGGCGTCCTTGAGCGCGTCGCCCGAAAGAGCGGAGAACTCGTTATCTGCCAGATACTTGAGCTTGAGCTCGTTGGGAGTGCCCTCCAGTCCCTTGGTGTATGCAGGAGCAACGACCGGGTCTGCCAGCTCCCAGATCTTACCTACGGGATCCTTGAATGCGCCGTCACCGTATACCATGACCTCGATGACCTTGCCGGTAGCGTCATACAGCTTCTTCTGGATAGCGTCCACAACGACCTGGCAATCTCTGGGGAACAGCTTGACCTGATCCTCGGTTGCCTTGTTGGAGCCCAGCAGACCGTAGTGCTCGTTGTAGCCGCTTCCGTCAATGCTCTCGGTCAGAATATCGTCAAGACCCAGCGCGACCTCTGCACCTGCAGCCTTGAGGATGCGCTTGGTGCGTGCTCTTGTGTGAATGTCGCAGCAGAGCACGTTCTTGGTATAATTCAGGATAGCCTTGGGGTTGTTTGCAAAAATAATCTCGCAGTCAGCGCCGCTTTCACGGATCAGCTGCTCGTAGTACTCCACGTAGTCCACGCCGGTAAAGGTGTGCTTTTCGTAACCGAAAAGCTCGCGGTACTGTGCAAGCGTGAGCACGTCGCGATAGGGGTCAACGCCCTTTTCGTCCATCTGCTCAATGCTGATCAGGTGGTTGCCGACCTCGTCGGAGGGGTAAGAGAGCATCAGCACGATCTTCTTAGCACCCTTGGCGATGCCACGCAGGCAGATCGCAAAGCGGTTGCGGCTGAGAATGGGGAAGATTACGCCAACAGTGCCGCCGCCAAGCTTGGCGCGCACGTCAGTGGCGATGTTGTCAACAGAAGCGTAGTTACCCTGTGCTCTTGCAACAACGGCCTCGGTCATTGCCACGATGTCTCTGTCGTGGAAAGCAAAGCCTGCGTCCTCGGACGCTTCAAGAATGCAGGAGGTAACGATCTGTACGATGTCGTCTCCTTGGCGAATGATGGGAGCGCGAACTCCGCGGGAAATGGTGCCGATCATGCGACTCATAGTTTATTTCTCCTTTAAAAGTGCCGTTTGCGCCCCAAAAAGGCGTCTTGCGGCAGTGTACAAATTTGACCACATTGTATTATAACACTAATTGCGCTGCAATGCAATATTTTCTGATAAAAAAATTTCACTTTTTTGCAAAAAACAGCCCGAGGCATGCGCCTCGGGCTTTTGGGTCAATTATCCTTTTTTCTGGTTCTCTTGTACTGCGAGAGCTGCTGACGCTCCTCGATCTTGAGCTTTTCGGTGATAGCCATGTTCTCGATCATGAGCTTGACGATTTTTTCCATGGTGGAGTTTTCGGAATAGTCGGCCACACAGACGTAATTGATGCGGTCGTCGTCCACCAGCGGCTTGACCGTGTCGCCCTTGCCCTCGGGGTAGACCGCGATGGATTTTCCTCCGCGCTCCTTGACCATTTTCATGCAGGGAATATCGGTCATACCGTCGCCCACGTAGATCATGTTCTGATATGCAATGCGGCGCAGGCTCTCGTCCTGCTCTCGGTTGACGCTATCGTCGTCGGTCACGTCTAAAATGCCCTTGGATATGCGGTAAATGTATTGCGTTTTGAGCGTGTAGTTGATGGCAAGCGCAGGCCAGACGGCCTGACCGTTTTCATCGTACAGATATTTGCAGGCAAACACCTTTTTGAAATACTTTGCAATCGGTGTACCCTCGATGATCTCGTCTGTTCCCGAGGAAATGATGTAATGCTCGATATTCACGCCAAGCGATTTACCAAAATCGTTGATTCGATCAAACCAGGTAGCCACGCCGTTGTAAAGCTCTACGTGCTCACCGCAGGAGCGCAGATATTCGCGTGTCAGGGGAATACCTCTTTTTTTGCATTCACGGATCATGACCAGCATATAGGAAAGAATTCGTTCCGCCTCGTTTTCGCGTGCGATGCGACCTGCCTCGCCCCAGAATTCCTCCGATGTCATGCCAAGGTTCTTGATAAAGTCATATTCCTGCATGTCGGTGGTACAAAGCGTTTTATCAAAATCGTAAAGAATCGCGATGGTTGTTTTTGCCATACTCTTACCTCCTTTTGATCGGTTTATCTATATAAATGCTCAATTATCTGATTGCAGGGGATTTATTCTACCATAAATCAGGACGGAAATCAAGAGGGAATGACAGGAATTGTCAAGATTTTCGAAAAATTCACATACTTGTATGGCTAAGATATGAAAAGAGGAGGCACGCAAAGTGTCAATTTCCCGACACCAATTCCTAACATTTTCCGTCGAATTGGAAACCGTTTATACAAATTGGTAATAATTTACAATTCTTGCGCCAAAAGTTTGGTATATTTTCAGATCAATTTGGCCTTGCAATAATTTCCAAAATATGGTAAAATATGTGCATAATAGGAAATTACAGGAGGACACATAAAACCATGGACACATCCACAAAAATACTGATCGCCGATGAAAACTCCGCTTCGCGCGCAACACTCAAGGAGGGCTTGCTGCGTCTGGGCTACCGCTATATTGAGGAGGCCTCCAACGGAGAAGAGGCGCTCTCCAAGATCAATCGCTATCATCCGGACGTCGCACTGATCGACGTTTGGCTTTCCAAGTTGGACGGGATCGGCGTGATTCGCAGCTGCCGCCAGCTTGATCTCTCGCCTGACTCCGCGCCTGCATTTATCATTACCTCGCCCGTTTCCAATCAGAACTTGTTTATCCAAGCCATGGGTGCGGGCGCTTCGCTCTGCCTGATCAAGCCCATCAATCCCATCAGTCTGTCGGATCATCTGCGCGATCTGGATCGCGGCAGAGGCAGCATGGCGAATGCGACAGTGCCCACTGCTCAACCCAAGGAAAGTGATGACCGTACGCCCGATATTGAGACTCAGGTGACAAAGATCATCCACCAGATCGGTGTTCCCGCACATATCAAGGGCTATCAGTATTTGCGCACAGCGATCCTTCTGACAGTCAACGACTCGGATATCATCAATTCTGTCACCAAGGTGCTGTATCCCAGCGTGGCAAAGAAGTATCAGACCACCACCAGCCGCGTCGAGCGCGCCATCCGCCACGCCATCGAGGTCGCGTGGGATCGCGGCGACGTGGATACGCTGAACAGTTATTTTGGGTACACCATTCAGAACAACAGAGGTAAGCCCACCAACTCTGAGTTTATCGCCATGATCGCGGATAATCTGAGACTGAAATATAAGTTGTATTAAGAAAAACGCCGTGACGCTTTACCGTCACGGCGCTTTGTTTGCCCTGATTTATTCTTTGCTTTCCAACTGCTTTTCCACCGCAGCAACTCTTTCGGCGAGCGGGGGATGGGAGTAATCCATCAGCACGTCCAGGCGGGCGGGAGCGAGATGTGCGAAATTTTCACGAGCCAGCTTTTTGAGCGCTGTGATCATGGCGGGACCGTAGCCCTCCTTGACTGCCTGCGCGTCTGCCCTATACTCGGCAGCGCGGCTGCGCGCGTTCATGATCATGCCTGTCAACGGCTGCACAAGGCCCAGCACGCAACCGACCAGAATGTAAGCAAAGCCGTAGTTGACCTCGGTAAAGCCAAACGAAGTATGCAAAATGGGCTCGCGCACGGCCACCCAGACCATCACGCCCATCAGCAAAAGGTTGCCGATATTGAGGATCTGACCCTTGAGCACGTCCTTGTGAAGTCCGTGGCCAAGCTCGTGTGCAAATACCGCGCAAATCTCGTCGGGGGTCATGGCGTTGACCAAGTTATCATAAAGCACGATGGTCTTCATCTTGCCAAAGCCTGTAAAGTAGGCGTTGAGCTTGGTGGTGCGGCGAGAGGCGTCCATGACCTCGATCGCCTTGACGCGATAGCCGTGCTTGGTCAAAAGCTCCATGAGTCTGTCCTTGAGCTCACCGTCCTCTAAGGGTGTGAACTTGTTGCCGATGCGGCTGAAGATGGGGTACATGAACGAAATGAACAGCGAGAACAGGAACATAGCGGCGGCAAAGGCCACGATCATCCAGTCGCCAAGCCAGAGGTGAATGCCGAGCAGCAGCATAGCCAGAGCCAGGGAGAGGAACAGCTCCAGTGCAGTGGAGCGGATCTGGTCAAAGATAAAGGTTTTGATCGTGGTACGGTTAAAGCCGTATTTTTGCTCGATGACCATGTTGAACAGATAGCTGCGCACGATGCCGGGGATCAGATTGACCAGCAGGTCCAGAAGAATGACCGAAAACAGCTGATTAAACCAGTCACCGGGGAAGATTGAAGCAGCCCAGGCATACGCGTTGGTGGCCAGCAGCACAAGAGAAATGACTGCGCCGATGCAGATGAAGATCAGCGACAGGCGGGATTTTTCGCGGCTGTAGCGTTTCCAGTTGGCGTATGTTTCCGCGTCGTAGACGTCGGCAAGATTTGCAGGCGTGGGATTGTTTGCGGAGCGCATCTCTACGATGCCAAGCACGATGCGGTAAGCCGTGCTGAGCAGAACGATCAAAATGATGATGAGTTTGGTGATCATAATAACCTCGAAATATGTTTTGATGATTCATTATAGCACGGTTTTAGAGGAAAAGCAAGGGAAAGAGGATAAATTATAGGGCAGGGGTTTGCTTCCGTTGATCGTTTGCAGGGGACGGCGCCCTCGACGTCCCGCAGATCAACAAACCGAATAGGGGAGAAAAGCAACCAAGCGCCTACGATTGGAACGCGAAAGATTTCGTAGGGCGGGGGCTTGCTCCCGCGGCAGGGCGCGTAACCAAGCGTGTAACTGTGGGGACAGGCCCTTGTTACACCGCATGATTTGTTTTTGTGTCGTGTTCGGTTGTATCGCGGCGTAACAATGCTCCGTTCTCGGTTATACAAAACTTTGCAAAAAAAAACTCCGAGTAAGCAACTCGGAGGAAAGCCGTGCAGTCTACGCCGGGATATTTCTTTCTGATTGGGGGTCAATCAGAATGCCCGCTTTTTTGGTTATCGTCAGTTGGTTAAAAAGTCCTCGATGACGTCGTGCAGGTGGATAGGGGAGAGCTGCAAGCGGTTACAAAGCTCAACAAGCTCTGCAAGCGCATCTTTATCAGAGGTGACGTCGTGCAGTTTTGTGATGCACGTTTGCCCGTCCTCTGCGTAGGCGGCAATGCCGTAAGCAATGCGCTCAGATCGCTTTGATTTGTAAGTTTTTTCGCATAGTGTGTATGTTATGTTCATGCAGTTAGCATATCTCCGTCATATTTTTGTATTTCCTTAATGGATCATAGAAAAGGTGCCACCGTTGTGTCATCCCGAGTGCAGGGGAATTTTGCAACCTGTTGCGAAAATTCCCGAAGTCGAACTTCGTAGCAGCGCCGTAAGGGGGGGATCTCGGATCGGCTTAGCCAATTTCAGCGCAGATCCTCAAAACGCTGTGCGTTTTGACTTTTCAAAATCAGCAATTTGTTGCAGATTTTGAAAAGTTCGACGCGAAAACACCCACACCGGGGTGTTTTCTTGCTCAGGATGACACAGGACGGGGGCACGTATCATAAGGGAGAGCGTATGAAAAGATCATGGGGGTGCAAATCAGGATTCGGGGCAGCAGTATATTAGAGAAAAACCAAGACGTGTAGATTCTACGTTTTCGCAACGGGAACAAACGATGAGCTCCCATTCCTCTTCCAAACATCTTGGAGCGGTAGAATTAATACAATGGGTAATTGTTGTGAGATATTCAGTTGTGTTCTTGTGACCAAAAAGATTACAAATTAAACCGTAAGGTGTAGCTTCCTCACCATCATTCAAAAAATGTGCCAAAACAATTTGTTTTTCATCTTCTGTGAATGAACAATTCTTATCAAACACAATGTCAATATTATTAACTGAAGTCACGCATGATGAAGAATCTATTGCGTAAGAATGAATGCAAAAACTTGAAGTACAAATAATGGTGATAATTAATAAAAGTATTTTTTTCATGACTTTATTTCCTTTATGCTGTTTAAAATATCAATTATGCTATTATAATTAGTACTTGTTATTATGTATTGATATCCATTATGCTCAATACTAGCTTGATAATATCCTGAATCTGTATATGGAATAATATGAAACTCTCTTTGATTAATAGTTATTGAGTCTTCAGAATCCCAGTCTTCAGAATTGTATTTTTTATATAAGAACACTCGATATGAGATAGTATCAGAACTGCAGATAAAATTTAATCGATATTTCGAATCATCCCCATCATTGGAATAAACAACCCTCTCAATTTTCACGCCTTCAGGCAATTTGGTCGGATAGAGAATTCCTTCAAAGCCGCCTGCTTTGAGTGCCTCTTCCACCGAATCGTATTCGGCAACCAAATCTCCCTTGACCAGTGTCACCTTGTCGCCATCAAGCGAATCGCCCGGCTCCATGCCTACGATCTGTTTGATATTGGTCATAATAAATTCCCATGCAGCAGAACTGTTGAAAGCTGCAACGGTACCTACCGTCAATATCGCAATTGCCAAAGCGGCGGCAAGGAAATAAACCGCAACACGCATGAAACGATGCGTTCCGGGCTTTGCTTGAATTGAAGCGTTCGCCCGCCCTGCTTGTCCGGCCAGGGCTTTTTCTTTGATGTTGGCTAACCCGAGTGCATATTCCTCTTTCGTAATCTCCGGATTGCTATGTGATAAAAACGCTTCGCAATCCGAGCATTCGTCGATGAGCTCTTGGTCGATCTCAGCGTCGTCTTTTTCAAGCTCCGCCTGAATGATGGCGAAAAGCCACAGCCTGATTTGATCGTCCGATGCGTTTGTCGGATCAAATCTTGAAATATCAATTTTTCTGGATTTACCCATAATCTATTTTCTCCTTCGGATGAAAACATGCGTACATAAGATCCCCTCCCATGTGCTAAATGTCATTTCATCCGTCAATATTACAATTTATTTGTATTGTTTACAAAAACTTAATAATTAGCCGCCAAAAATGCTTGGCAGCATCTGCGCGATCCTTTTGCGAATGCGACACCATCTGACGCGAACATTGACAACGTTGGTGTTTAATTCTTTGGCAACCAGATGGGCATCGCAGTCATTGTCAATCATATATTGAAAGGTGATTTTTTCTTGGGGCGATAAAATTGCTTTGATCTGATCGACGTAACGCTTAAATTTTTCGCTTTCTTCTTTGTGATCCAAATGCGTGGGTGGCTGTGCCAGATCTTCCTCGGAAATCTCCTCCAATTCATAGGTAATGATCGGCTGCTTGCGCAGCTTTCGCTGAAATTCCAATGCTTTATTGCGGGCTGCTCTATATAAAAACGTGCTGATTGCGCTTTTTTCATGACTGTCAAATTCATTCCAACGTTGATACAGCACAATGAATACTTCTGCTGTGAGATCCTCTGCATCGTGTGGCGAACAATGATATTGGTGTTGAAAAAATCGCTCTATTCGCGAGCGGAATATTTCATATGCTTCATCAAAAGACAGTTGGTTCATATAAGTGTATCCTTCTTTCGGAGATAAGATTCGCTATAACCACATTATACCACATTTATTGCGAAAATGGTTCACAAGTTGCGTATTTTCTTCAATTTCTGTGGATATTTTCGTTATGATTGTAATGGTTATTTAGTTATTTATAAAAGGATGAGTGAAAACTTCTTTGCTGTAATATACACCGTAATCGACAAAAAAGCAACATTTTCCCGACGATTGGCGATATAAAAAAAGAGATTTTACGTGTTGCGCGTAACAGGGGACAGGCCCTTGTTACGCGCACAAACTGTTTATGAAAGAAAAGCAACCAAGCGCCGGGGGATTTGTAACCCTATGCTTGCGCCAACGGTCGTTTGGATTTGGTTGGGCAACCGGCGCAAGCCATAGCCGGTCGGCGCTTTGCGCCGAGCGGCGAGGGTTCAAATCGTGGGCGCTTCGCCAAATGAAAAGCCCTACCGCTGTTGCGGTAGTGCTTTTCATTTGG
>JAZNZB010000097.1:0-40087 GCA_045594705.1 Eubacteriales bacterium | reverse complement strand
GCGGCTTCATCCCCTGTCCCGACCATCGACTCATGCCCGGCTCCAAGTTTGAGCTGGTGCAGTATTACGCCGAGGAGATCAAGAAGATCAAGATCTGATTCGTATGAAAAAGGAGAAACCAATTATGACAGCATCCGAGCGATTTCGAAACTATTTATCGGGCAAGCCCGTAGACCGATGCCCTGCCATTGAGTGGGCACCCTGGTGGCATCTGACGGTCAACCGCTGGCATGAGGAGGGCCTGCCCGCCGACCGCAACTCGGTGGAGGAGATCCAGGCGTATTTCGGCCTGGATAAGTGCCTGCAAACAGGCGTGTCCTACCACACTTCCGAAACACCCCAGGTGCCCGGCCACGGCCTGGGTATTGTGGAGGACGAGGAGGACTGGGAGCGGGTGAAAAAGACGATGTTCTCGCCCGTGGAAACCGTGATCCCCGAGGCGCACCTGGAGCACCTGCAAAGAATCCACGAGCGGGGCGACACGCTGCTGTTCTTCACGGTGGAGGGCTTCTTCTGGTATCCCCGTACCCTGTTCGGCATTGAAAACCATCTGTACAGCTTCTACGATTACCCCGAGCTGTATAAGGATATGTGCGAGGTCTATTCCGACTGGCTGGTGGAGCTGTTCCACTACGTGTTCTCCCGCTTCCGCTTCGATTTCATGAGCTTTGCCGAGGACATGAGCTACAATTTGGGTCCCATGATCTCCGAGGCTTGCTTTGATGAGTTTCTTGCCCCCTTTTATCGCAAGGTCATCCCTGTCATCCATGAATACGGTATCCCCGTGTTCATCGACTCCGACGGCGACATCACCATGGCGGTGGATTGGTACGCAGGCGTGGGGGCGGACGGCATGTTCCCGCTTGAAAGACAGGCGGGCGTTGACGTTTCCACCTATCTTGACAAGCAGCCGGACATGGCCTTTCTTGGCCATTTTGACAAGATGTGCATGAAGTTCGGCAAGTCGGCTATGCGCGCCGAATTTGAGCGCATTTTGCCCAGCATGCTGCGCGGCAAGGTGATCGCATCGGTGGATCATCAGACCCCGCCCGACGTCTCTATCGAAAACTATAAAATCTACGTTTCCCTTTTGCAGGAATACGCCGCACGCGTCACGCATCAGGGCGGCAATATCACCCCCTGCCCCGTGTTTGCAGCGCAAGAAAGGAGAAAGGCATGACCAATCGCGAAAGAGCCATGAACATTCTGCACTACCGCCCTGCGGACCGTATGCCCGCCGTGCACTTTGGCTACTGGCCCGAGCTTTTGCTGGAATGGGCTGAGCAGGGCAAAATTTCCTTTGAGCTCGCGCGCTCCTGGGCGGACGGCAACGCTGCCGACAGCGAGCTTGACAAGATGCTTGGCTGGGATTTCAACTGGTATCGCACCGTGGGTGCAAACAACGGTCTGCTCCCCGGCTTTGAGCGCAAGGTGCTTGAGGTATTGCCCGACGGCACGCAGCGCGTGCAAAACCATGACGGCCTGATAGAGCGTATACGCCCCGGCGTGACGTCCATTCCCTCCGAGGATGATTATCTGCTCAAGGACAGAGAGGCGGTTGAGACGCTTTACCGCCCGAAAATGCAATTCTGCCCCGAGAGAGTCAACTACGAATATTTCAAGACTTTCAACGACACGCGCGACCCCGACGTGCCCGTGGGCTTACACCTTGGCTCGGTGCTTGGTAACATCCGCTCCATGGTCTCGGTCGTAGGCATGAGCTACCTCTTATACGACGAGGACGAGGATCTGTTTGCCAATCTGGTGGATGCGTATGCCGACATGCAATACAAGTGCGCCGAGGAGATCCTCAAAACCGGTGCAAAATTCGATTTCGCCCACTACTGGGAGGACATTTGCTTCAATTCCGGTCCGCTCCTCTCACCCGCCGTGTTTGACGAGCTTTGCGCCAAGCACTACAAAAAGAGAAACGATCTCTGCCACGATTTTGGCATTGACATCATCTCTCTTGACTGCGACGGTGTGACCGATAAGCTGCTGCCCACGTGGTTTGATAACGGTGTCAACGTCATGTTCCCGATCGAGATCGGCACGTGGGGCGACCAATTTGAGGCCGCGCGCCAAAAGTATGGCAAGGGCATGCTTGGTGTGGGGGGCATGGACAAGACCGTCCTGCGCCTTGACAAGGCGGCCGTTGACCGCGAGCTGGAACGCCTTGTGCGCCTTTCCTCTCTGGGTGGCTTTATTCCCTGTCCCGACCACAGACTCATGCCCGGCACAAAATTTGAGCTGGTGCAATACTATGCAGAAAAGATCAAAGAGATACGCCTATGAGTAATGAGATCCGCATCCGACCGGGCTCTGCCTCGGCAGGGCAAAATCTATCCGAATACCTGGCACAAAACGGCTATCCCCTGCATGCCGATTGCGGTGGGCGGGGTACGTGCGGCAAATGCCGCGTGCGACTCGTGGCCGGTGACTTTTACGCCAATGCGGCGTGTACGCAAATTGCCGTACCGGACAAGGACGGCTACGTGCTTGCATGCCGCACCTGGTGCTGCAGCGACGCGATCATTGCGCTTGAGTCCTTTACGGGCGACGGTCTGACCGATTTTGGCAAGCAGACAGGCAAGACAAGCGCCGCTACTCCCGAGGAATTTCTCGGCATCGCCCTTGATATCGGCACGACCACGCTGGCTTGTGCACTGGTGGACACGGAAAGCGGAAACGTGCTTGCTACCGCCTCGGCGCTCAATCCACAGGCCTCGTTCGGCGCGGACGTGATCAGTCGTATCGAGTCTGTCATGCGCCGTCCCGAAACGCTTGTGCAAATGCAGCGCGTGCTGCTTGACAGCATTCGCGAGATGCTTACACAGCTGCTCGGACATAAAACTGCCACGCATATGACCGTGGCGGGCAATCCCACCATGCTGCATATTTTTGCGGGGATCTCGCCTGTTGGTATGGGCGCATACCCCTTCGCTCCCGCTTTTACCGAGTCAAAAACCTTCCCGGGCGAGCAATTTTGTCTCCCCGTGCAACGCATAACCCTGTTGCCGAGCATTTCCGCCTTTGTGGGCGGTGACGTTACGGCAGGCATGCTGCACGTAGACTTAACCGATTCCGAGCAGCCCGCACTTCTGATTGATGTTGGAACCAACGGCGAGAGCGTGCTGTTTACGGGCAAAAGCCGTGGCAGTCGCCTTTACGCTACCTCGGCCGCGGCAGGCCCTGCCATGGAGGGCGCGGGCATTTCGACCGGCATGGGCGGCGTTGCAGGTGCGGTTTGTGCCTTTGGCATGCAATCCGGCCACCCGCTTTTCTCCACCGTGGGCGACGCGCCTGCGCGCGGCATTTGCGGCAGCGGTCTGATCGATCTGATCACTGCGCTTTACAAGGCCGATATCATTGATGAAACGGGCGCGTTTGACGCGGGCGACCAATTTGTCTACGCCACGACGAAAGACGGCGCGCCGCTTGCCCTTACACAAGCCGATATCCGCGCCTTTCAGCTCTCCAAGAGTGCCATTCACGCAAGCCTGGATGCGCTTTGCGCGCATGCAAAAATTGCGCCCGACGAGATCGCCCACGTCTACCTTGCGGGCGGCCTTGGCTACTACATGAACGTGGACAGTGCCGTTGCCATCGGCCTTTTGCCCGAAGAATTCCAAGGACACACGCAAAGCGTCGGAAATGCAGCCCTTGGTGGCTGCGTGCGCGTACTGACCGATCCTGCACTGCTTGACGCACTGCAAACACAGGCAGCGCAATGCCGGACGCTGGAGCTGAGCACCGATGCTACATGGAATCAATCTTTTATGGAAAACATGATGTTTCCGGAAAGGGACGAAATATGAATCAACGAATCATAGAATCGATCCTGCATGACCCCTCTCTCCCCTTTGCCGTGCACGAGCTTGCATGGCTTGACCCGCGTGACGTGCCGTTTGACGCGCGCGTGCGCGAGATGTGTGCCTCCAACCGCTGCGGGCTTTACGGAAAAACCTGGACATGTCCCCCCGGCGTGGGTGACTGGGAGGACTTGCGCGATGAGTGCCGCTCTTATGCGCACGCGCTGGTGTTTACCACCAAGCACGTCCTTGACGACGACTTTGACTTTGAAGGCATTTCGCAATCCGGCGTGCTGCACAAGCAGCTTGATCGCGCGATTGCCGATGCGCTACGGGCACAGGGCATTCCCCACCACCTTTACAGCGCGGGCGGCTGCAGCCTGTGCAAGACCTGTACCTATCCCGACGCTCCCTGCCGCTTTCCCGAGCGCGTGCACCGCTCCATGGAGGCCTGCGGCGTTGACGTGGGCGCGCTTTCCCGCGCCTGCGGACTCAAATATAACAACGGCCCGCAGACTGTGACCTATTTTTCCATGCTTTTATTTCCGTAAGAGGAAAGGCTGAGTTCAACATGACTCAGCCTTTTTTCATCGCCTATAGATACATCACTTTTCCAAATTCGTTAGTCCGCCCCTTCCCCTCGCTTAGCTACGCAGCGAGGCGCCCCTTCCCCGATGGGGACGGCTTATTTCAGTTGCCCGCGTCAAAAAGCATCACAAGACAGGCGATAAGAATAGCATCCCACGCAGGGAAAGATAATAGAACGAACGCGCGGCGAAAAGCCGTCCCCTTCGGGGAAGGGGGCCCGCAACGAACGGCGCAGAGCGGAGTGAGTGCCCGCGGGGAAAGGGGCTGTGTAAAGAAATAGGACAAGCAATTCTTTCTCAGATATATAAAAAGCTGAGTCGTAACGACTCAGCTTTTTCCTTCATTTGATCAATATAACTTTTTCGGTGTGTCAACCAATCCTGCAAGGTAGTCCAAGGATACGTTATAGTACTTGGCCAATATCAAAAACAAATGCATCGGCATCTCTCGCTTACCGCTTTCATAAAGCTGATATTGCTGTCTGGTAATCTCCAGCACATTTGCAATATCCTCTTGCTTTTGATCGTGATCCTCACGCAGATCCTTGAGCCTTCGATAATCATACATAACGCACCTCCGTTCTGTCACTTTTCTATCATTCCCTTTTTCTTAGCGTAGAAGTGCGCCGGCAAGAAAACGATCAATGCGCCGATACACACGGTGGGCAGATACAAAATTGTGCTGACGTACCATCCCGCCGCCTCGGAGATCTGCTTGAACACGATCAAGGACGAATTGCGCGGGCCGACAAAGAACATGTTGATCCCGCCGTCCGAGACGCGCCAGAAGATGCAATTGATGCAGAATGCAAGCGCAGCCAAGGCCAAAAACGTCAATACCGCACCGCGGTAATCTCTCCAGGTCTTTGCAAATCTGCCCGACGCGATCAGATACGCGCCGATAAAGATCAGCATCATATGCCAGACAAACGCATGGATGGTCAGCGTCCAGTGCCCGTGCACGATGCCGGATGGCTCAATAAACGCCATGATGCCGCCAAGCAGATTGAAGGTGGTCATAAACCCATACATGCCATCGCGCAGCTTGCCCGGCTTCAAAAACGCCGCAATGACGCACAGATACATGGGCACCGAACATAGCTGGAACGGAAAAATGCCCCAGTTATACGCGTGGTCCTCCATATGATAAAAGTAAAAGAGCTGCTTGTACACCTCGGTCAGCATCAAAAACGCGCCCGAGGAAAACAGCACGATCCGATTGCCCTTCTCGCCCGTGTTGCGCAGCAGATATGCCGCAAGCAGCGAGATCGCAAGCCCGACAAAGGTAAAGATCAAATGAAACGGCCCGTAAGCCTTGGGCTTGGTCATCTCCCATGCGGTCATTTCTATAAATTGCTCCAAAAAAGCGTCGATCAATGTACTTTCGCCTTCTTTCGTGTGGTTTCGTCTCCATTATAGCACCGTGACCGCACAATTCGCAAGCATTTTGGTTGACAATTAAGATATTAAGATTGACAGAAAAGCGCAAAAATGTTATAATGAGATCAGAAATTTTGTGCCAACACGGCAGAACGGAGGCAGATATGGAACTGCAAGGAAAAATCATTCACTTTTTAGGCGACAGCATCACGCAGGGATACGGCCCCAGCGCGCCCGACAAGGTCTATCATCAGCTGATCAAGCAGAAATACGGCTTGGCGGAGGCGAACAACTTCGGCATTGGCGGCACTTGCCTTGCCGATCGCTATACTCCCCTGGAGATCCCCGAATTCAACGCGCACTTTATCACCCGCGTTAAGGATATGCCCGAAAAGGCAGACGCCATCGTTGTCTTTGGCGGCACAAACGACTTTGGCCACGGTCAGGCTCTTTTGGGCACGCCCGATGACCGCACCCCCGAGACCTTCTGGGGCGCATGCCACGACCTGTTCTCCACTCTGATCGCAAAGTACCCCACCTGCCCCATCGTGGTGGTCACCCCTCTGCACCGCTGGTATGAGTACATTCCTCAGACCCGCACCTCGCGCGACGGCAGCGTGACGCAGACCACCATCCTGCGCGACTACGTGGAGATCATCCGCCAGGCAGCAGAGTACTACTCCCTGCCCGTCTGCGACCTCTATGCAGCAGGCAACATTTGCCCCGAGCTGGAGGCGCACCGCGTAGCGTATTGCCCCGACGGCCTTCACCCCAACGACGCAGGGCACGAGATCATCGCATCCCGCCTTGCAAGCGTGCTTCTGAGCTTGTAAGATCCATCACATAACATAGGGCGATTGCAAAATCGCCCTTTGCAATCTCAAAAGATAAGGAGAACGGAACATGAAGCGCATCAAACTCATGACGTGTGCCCTGCTGGCCGCTCTTTTGCTTGCAGGCACGATTTCTGCCGCGATCCCTGCCACCGCTGCCAACTCTGACCGTACCTATGCAGGTACGCCCATCACGGAGCACAAGGGTGGCTATGACTACGATTTTGCCAGCCGCACGCTCTCGACCTACACCTACGATTTTTCGGCAGAGCGCATCAACGCCTACGTGGGTGACGCGGCACTGGCCCTTGGTAACCGCGCCTGTGCACAGATCGTGGACGGCAGACTGACCACCGTCCCCGGAAGAACCTTTGCGCTCGGCTCTGCCGTTTGCCTTGGTGACGACTACGGCCTGGAGCACGGTTACCTTTCCTTCGACCTTTCCCTGACAGGCGGCACGGTCTATCTTGGCGTGCGCAACTCGCAAACCGCCGTCTCGCACAAGGAACGCGGCATCTGGTTCGCCCTTGACGACTCGGGCAGCCTGCGCATCTTTGAGCCTGAGTGCGGTCTGGAGGCAACGCTGCCGCTGGGCGCAGATCTGACCGACACGACGCTGACACTGCACGACGCCCTTGACACCATTGCCCTGTATGCGGACGAGCAGCTGATCGCCATGGTCTCCTACTCCCCCTCGGGTCACCTTGCATTTGCGGACGCTGACGGAACCGTGCTTGCATCGACCGAGGAATGCGAGCTGTATCAGACCGGCTACTTCACGCTTGAGCTTTGCGATATTGACGGCTACGTGGACAACGTACGCTTTACAAACGTGCAGCAGACATGGAGCATCCCCGAAGCCGACTCGCTGCGCGCGATCGATTACTCGACCTGGACGGCAACCGACGCACTGGATCGCACCATCGCGGACAACGCCATGGCGGGAGAGCCCAACGAGCAAAGATACGTAGGTCTTTTCTACTTCCTTTGCTGGGTAGGCGCAGGACAGGTGGTGCAGGACAACACCAAGCTCTACTTGGAAATGGGCTACAAAGACGCAAAAAAATACATTGAAGAAAAGGGCGGCGAGGCCTATTGGGCAGAGCCCTACTTTGGCTACTACCGCAACACGGACACCTGGGTCTACCGCAAGCACGCCTATATGCTGGAGCAGGCGGGCGTGGACTTTATCTTCCTTGACGTATCCAACGCGGAGGTGTTCGTCCCGGGACATACCGCTCTGTTTGACACCTGGCTTTCCATGCGTCGCCAAGGCATTGACACGCCGCAGATCGTCTTCTTCAACGGTGACACCCCCTCCACCTTCCAATCCAACATGAATACCCTGTTCGCCACGGTCTACGCCGATGAAAACTGGGAAAAATACGAGGAGCTCTTCTTTATGTGGGAGGGCAAGCCGCTGGTGTTCGGCAACTATTCCGGCCTTTCGGGCGAGATCAAGAAAAAGGTGGACGAAAAATTCACGGTGCGCGGAAGCTGGGCCTGGATCGACCGGGACAATTACTGGTCCTGGCTGCAGGAATACCGGTACGACCCCGAAACGGGTGCCGCCCGCATGGAAAACGGCGGCTGGGGACGCGATGCCGACGGCAACATCGAATCCCTCTCGATCGCCATGGGTCACCATCCCTCCATGTCCAAGGGACGCAGCTTTGTCAACGGACAACCTACCAAAAGCAGCGACATGGCCTTCTCTGCCGTTGAGCAGGCAGGGCTTGGACTGGGCTTTACCTCACAATTCAACGCCATGCAAACGCTGGTGGGCGACAATGTGGACAAGGATCAGCCCTTCGTGCTCATGATTACGGGCTGGAACGAATGGATCGCAGGCTGCGTTCACCACGATACCCGACAGTCCATGGCAGGCACGAATGCCAAATTCCAGTATATCGACCAATTCAACTGCGAATTCTCGCGCGACGGTGAGCCAATGCGCAACCGGGACGGCTATGGCATTGGCGATAACTACTATTATCAGATGGTGGATCAGATCCGCCGCTACAAGGGCATCTCCGCCGCCCCCGTCGCGGATAACCAAACCACCATTGACATCTATGACCTTTCCTCGTGGGATGATGTGCAACTGACGTATATGGATTCCCTTTACGATATTGAGCACCGCAACACCATTTCCTACGATCCCCATTTCCGCTATATCAACAACACAGGCCGCAACGATTTTGACTTTGCCAAAATCTCGCAGGACTCGGCCAATCTCTATTTTCTGGTTAAGACCTCGTCCGATATCATCATTGACACCGACTCCACCTGGATGAACCTCTATCTCAACGTGGACGGCGACGCCGCCACGGGCTGGGAGGGCTACGACTTTGTGCTGAATCGCGACCGCGATTCCTTTGTGGTCACGGTGGAAAAATTCAAGGACAACACCTTTGAGACCGAAATCGTGGGCGGTGCATACTATTATCTCGAGGGCTCTTACATGGCTATCTCGCTGAGCAAATCCCTGCTTGGCGCACAGGACAAGATCGAGCACATGACCTTCAAATGGGCGGACAATTCGGTAAGCAACGGCGACCCCATGGCCTTTATGGACCTTGGCGACACCGCTCCCGACAACCGCTTTGGCTTCGTTTACAAGTGTGAGTCCTACACCGACCGCGAGATCCCCAAGACCACGCTGGTCTATGACGCAACCGCGGCGGTGCAAAACGGAGCACACGTGCAAAAGCCCGAGGGCGACGCAAATATCACGCTCAAGAATGCCGTCGTAGACGTGCTGTACGATCTTTGTGACGTCAAGCCGGGCGTATTTGTGACAAGCACTCCGATCGCCGAGCAATTCCAGCATGCAGGCGGCACCTCCGCCAGCACCGTGCAGGTGATCAAGGGCGAGAAGTTCAATTACCTGCGCATGAAGGAGGTCAGCGACCTGCGCACCTGGAACGACGTGGAGGGCTCTTACGAATTCGCGGCAGACGTACACATGGTGGACTATGGCAACAGTGCCATTTACGTACGCGGCGAGATGCCGGGTGCATATACCCCCACCAACCCTGCCAACCACAGCATTCCGCAGGTATTCAACTACTTTGAATGGGACTGGTATGCAGAAAACGGTGGCCGCACGTACGGCGGCTCGTCCACCGCAGGCTCGGGCATCGGCATTTATCCCGAGCAAGACCGCATCACCATCCGCATCAAGCGTTATGCCCAGGACGGACTTGGCGTGGCCTCTGCCTCGCACTCCTTCCCCTACTCGGGTAAATTCACGCCCGGAGAGGACGGCTGGTTCAAGCTGCGCGTGGTGGACGACGGCCAGACCGTATCCATCTATATGAACGACGCGCTGATGTGCACGGTCAAGATGGAGAACCCCGGTGTCACGTATGACTCCGACGGCACAGGCCAGCAATACTACGGCAAGGCGACCTTATACGATGCAGACGGAAAGCAGGTGCTGGAGGTGGAAAACACCCGACTCAATTCCCAGGGCTCGCAGATCGCGCTGACCACACGCTTCCAGACCATGGAATTTGCCAACCTCTACATCGCATACGAAACGCAGGTTGCCGAGGGCGGCCGAGTGGACAGTGCTCTGACAAAGAGCACCGAACAAGCAGACTACACACCCGACAAGCACCTGCTTGACTCGCTGAACATGGGCACTGCGCCCGAGTCTGAGACTGATCCGGAAAACGGAGCCGAATCGGCCACCGAGCCCGAGGAGCAAAAAAAGGGATGCAAATCCCTGTTGGCTGCCCCCATGGCTCTGGTTGCACTGTGCATCTGCGCAGCTGCATGCAAAAAGAAAAAGAACTGATACCAAAAAAGGACTGTATCACTTGGATACAGTCCTTATTTGTTTGTTTCTATGTGATCGCCAGCGCCTGCGGCAACTATTTTTTTCGTATACTATCCCGCTAATTTTGCACGCCGATCAGGCAAGCATTTTTTTATATTTTTTCAAAAATTCCCGTACTTTTGGGTCAGAAAAAACGACTATATAGGTGAAAAGGGCTGTTGCGCGTTGCATGGGGGTAGTCAAACGCCCAAGGGCAAACGGCACTTGACAAACCCGTAGCGGTTATGCTATCATAAACATAGAAAAACAGGAGGGATATATATGAGAAAATTTCGCGTTTGGGCACTAATCTGCGCCTTGATGCTTTGCCTTACGGCACTGTCGGTATTCACGGGCTGCGGCAAGGAGACGGTTACCATTTACCCCTGCTATTTTGATCGCAACGTCCAGGGTATGGACGGTGCCGATATCCGCACCGCGCTGGAGCAGGCGGGCTGGAGCTTACAGGAGAGTAAGCAGGATAGCATATATGACAACGGCACGACTTATATCTATCAGCTCGCAGAGGGCGAGAGCAAGAAAACCATACTCATCTATGAATTTGCAACCGCCAAGGAGGCGCAGGCTGCCTATAAAGAGGTCGGCATGCTCGACTATTTTCCGTCGGGCATCTTTCCTGCCGACCACTCCTTGTACGTCAACTATCTGCGTATTTCCAACTGCTATATCATGACGCTCAAAAGCTCGCACGTGGAGCTGATGGAGATTTTGGAGCTCGGCACTCCGCAAGCCTTGGAGGTCCCCACCGAGAACACGCAAGAGCTCAAGAGAAAGATCAAGCGTGTGGATATCGAGGCGATCAAGACCGAAATGGAGGCAGACGGCTACACCTTCTATCAGATTGACTTTTTGGCGCAGGAGGATAGCGAGGATTTCGTCCCCACCTATCTCATCATTTCCCCCGCGCAAGATCGCGCCTACCTCTACACGCAGGCATTAGAACCGAAATTCGGCATGTCTTATACGTATTTTGTCTATCAGATCCTTGAGAAAGCTGCTTTTGACAACGATGATGGAGAGGACATTTACGTCGGCATGCATTTCGTGGGCTTTATGGACGGCGGATGCGTCGTGTGCTACAGGGGCACGTTTGGCGAGATCGAGCAGTATTTTGCAAAGTAAACAATAACGACAAAACAGGGCTGCCGCAAGTGAGTGCAAAATTAGCGGAGAAATTACGAATTGGTTTGCGACCACATTGCGAAATTGATCCGCGGTAAACAAATCATAAACCCCGACAGATTTTTTGTAAAGGTCTGTCGGGGCTCGTTTGTTCTGCCCGATAAATTGGAAATTGGTTATTCGTTTTAGTCTAAGTTAATATACTTAAATTTGGTTTTGGCTGTTTCTTTCTAACAGAGGAATTAATTCGGTCAAGTATTTATATTCAAGCATATCATTTGGTGTAAATGAATCTACTTTATCTTTTATTTCTTCAAACAATTCAAAATAAACTTTTACTAAACCAAAATATATTTTATGTCCTTTAATAATTTGCTTTAAGCATAATTTTAATTGGGATGACTCGTGCTCTAATCTTATTTCATCTTCATAATTCAAAAAGCTGAACTCTCCAATACCAACTTCTTTTATTCTACAAAGCAAATTTTTAGCTATTTCTTTATCTGCATCATCAACTTTACCAAACACTTCATCAAGAAGTTTATATCTCTTGATATCAAAAATAGTCATAAAAATGAGTGCTACAACAACAAATGAATAAAACAAAATAGTTGATATCATTGCATGGCCGAAGAATTCCTGTGAATTAATAAGAGAAATTATATGATAAGCACCTAAAGATATTGCGCCCAAAATAAGGGTTATTCTAAAAACATTTGATGCTTTTTTATATTTCAAAATTTTATCCACTATACTTTCCCTTCTTTGTTCATCCATTAAATTCTTATTTGTCGTTCTGTTTTATCGCCAGTTTCGCCTTTGTATTACAAAGGCATCGGGCAAAGCCCATACCCCTGGAGCTGCGCGTATAATAAGGCTCCCTCCGGGAGGGAGCTGTCAGCGAAGCTGACTGAGGGAGAGCGCGTTACAATAAAGTTGGTACAAAACTAAAGTCACGCAGGCTCCTTCCGTCACGCTCCGCGTGCCACCTTCCTCCCGGAGGAAGGCTTTTTGTTAGTTTCATTATAACACAAATCGGCAGAGGAAACAATACCTCTGCCGCAATTTATATGTGTCTGTAGGGGAGACCTGCGGTCTCCCGCGGGCGAACACAGTTCGCCCCTACGGTATTTTAGATTAGACTTCCTTATGAGAAATGCCCGAAGGGCAGCCCTTTTCATTTTTCCTCCCCTACAATCATTTTTTTCGCAAAAACGGCGGGACTTCCCCGCCGTTTTCTCATATTCAAAACCTCACGCCTGTCTGCGCGTAGACCTCGTCAAAGAACAATTCCTGCAATCTTTGCGCCAGTTCCCTGTCCTTGCCGCCGACCGCGATACCGTCGATCTCGGACACGTACAGAATATTCTTGGTCGTGCTGCACAGAATGATCTCGTCCGCCTGCATAACCTCGTCCACCGTAAACTCGCGCACTTCAACCCCGATGCCGTTCTTATCGCAAAGGTTGTGAACGACCTTTCGCGTAATACCGGGCAACACCAAATGATCCAGCGGCGGCATAACTACCGCACCGTCCTTGATCATCAGAATGCTGCTGTGCGCGGCCTCGGTCACGCGGCCACCTCTGTGCCAGAGCACCTCGTCCGCCCCCGCGCGCGTCGCCTGTTCGGACGCAAACACGTTGGGCAACAGATTGGTGGTTTTGATATGGCAGTACTCATAGCGCAGATCCTGCATGCTGATCAGCTTGACTACCTTATCCTTGGGCGTCAGCGCGATCGGCTTTGCAAACATGATCAGATTGGGTATGGCCCCCTCGGGATACTCGTGCTTGCGGGGTGCTGCTCCGCGCGTGACCTGCAGATACAGCATGTGCGCGTCACCCTCGGACGCTGCAAGCAGGCGGCCGATCTCGCTCATCAGCTGCTCGCGCGGCATGGAAAACACAATATCGGTCAATGCGCAGCTATTGTACAGCCTGTCAAGGTGCAAATCAAGCGCAAACGGCTTTTTTTCCAGCACCAGCACAGCGTCGTATACCGCGTCACCAAAAAACACGGAGCGATCCGAAAGCGGGATGACCATCTCGTCCCAGTTCCCGATCTGTCCGTTAAAATATGCCTTGGTTGCCATGTCACACCACCTCCCGACAAAAGAACACACTATATTTTATCACAAGAGGATGGGTATGTCAAGATTGATCCCACGATTCACCCGGGGGCGCAAACCTCATTTATCGAATGATGTCACCCACACCGTCCAGCACGTATTTGGGGCGATAAGGGAAATTGTTGATATCCTCGCGTGAGGTCACACCGCTGAGCACCAGGATGGTATCCACGTTGGATTCAATCCCCGCAATGATGTCTGTATCCATTCTGTCGCCGATAAACGCAATGTCGCTACTGTGGCAATCCAGCATACGCAAGCCATGGCGCAGCATCAGCGGGTTGGGCTTGCCCACAAAATAAGTTTTTTTACCGGTCGCGATCTCAATGGGAGCCACCAGCGAGCCGGTAGCGGGCATAATGCCCTTCTCGGTCACGCCGATCGTGTCGGGATTTGCACCGATCAGCTTTGCTCCGTTGTTGACCAGCGCAATCGCCTTTTCCAGCTTTTCAAAGCAATACGTGCGCGTTTCACCGATGACAACGTAATCGGGATTGATGTCATTCATATAAATGCCCTTATCGTACAAGGCTTTGGAAAGTGCAGCTTCACCGATCACGTAAGCCGTACAGCCGGGGGCTTGCGAATGCAAAAACTCGGCAGTTGCCATTGCGCTTGTGTAAAAATGGTCGGCAGAAATGCTCAGGCCCATGCGCTCCAGTTTCATGCTCAGCTCATGAGGCGTTCTTTCCGGGCTGTTGGTCAAGAATACGAATTTCTTGTCATGCTCCAGCATCCATGTGACAAACTCCCGAACACCGTCCAAAATCTCGTTGCCGTGATAGATCACGCCATCCATATCACATATAAAGCCTTTTTTATCAAGAATTTCCTGCATTGTCGTTCTCCTATACGTTTTATTATCATCATTATATCACGGCTTTGCAATAAATTCAAGAGAAACACTCATCAAATGTAAAACAACTCAATTCTGATGCTCCTACGCATCACATGTTTGTATTGTCACGTTTCCCTGCTCGTCCCGGACAAACACCGCGTCAAAATCAACGTCCTGCGCCCAGCCTCTGACGCAAAAGGAATCTGCTGCCTCGATCAGCTCCCTGTGGTCGCCATAGGGCCTGTCGCTGCCATATTTGCCCATATTCATGCGCTTTGAAAGACCTGTGTAAGACAGATCCGGCTGCGCCTGCTCATCCAGATCGGCACTCATGCTCCAGCGACCGTCCTTGAAAAATCCTATCACAAGCCTCCTGCCCTCCAAAATGTCACGCACGTATGCAATCACTTCCTCTGCCCTTTCAAGATGAATGTGGAAGAAGGAATAGCACACGATATACGGTTCACTCTGAAGGCCCCCCTCACTCTCCACAAGGACAGCATCCTTGCCGTGCGGATTCAAAATCTCAAAGCTTTCTTTCTCGTCTGAAAACCGCACGTCGTACGCGGCAAATTGCTCTGCAATCGCATAAAGCTCTTTTCTTTTCATAATCTCTCTCCTCCTTGTAGCATAATAGAACTCTCTTACTATAGAAATCCATTAAGCCGGTTGGGTGTTTATTCGCGCGTAACAGGGGACGGAACCGTGTAACATTGCCGCGCCCTTAGGGCTTGCAACATCACGCGGACCCGTCCCCATGTTACACTTGCATTCCCCCACTACATCACGCAATCGGGATATTTACCAATATTTTTTTGTCCAACACCCACGGCAGGTCGGTTTCAAAGTCAATCTGCATCACGGGCGCGTCAAACTCCTTCTCGACCATCAGGCTCTCCTCGCTGAACCACACCTTGAAATCCTCGGTTACCCCGTACGCCTCTTTGGGCCGTAAGGTGATCATGTGCTCACCGTCCTCCTTGCCCTTGACCACTTTGCCACAAACGTGCAGCAATCCGCCGTAATGCACGCTTCCGTCACGATTACGGTTATATATAACGCTTTCTGTGATCTTTGTAAGGTCCACGCCCAAATTATCAAAGAAATCCAACACCTGCACGGGCAATCTATCTACGACCTTCTCGTAATTGGCGCAATAATCGCATTTGCAACGCGTAGATACCGGTGTCAAACTCTTGTATATCTCGCGCGTTCTTTCCACGTCCACGTCAACGACGTAGTCGCCAAAGGTAAAGCGCGTCGCGCGTCGGGCAAAGCTGTCATCGTCAATTTTCTTTTGCTTGCGTCCGCGGCGGATACTCTCCCCAAACGCACTTGCATTCAACTGATTTTCGGACATATATGCCTCCTTGATCGGTTTCTGTTTTCATTATAGCATAAGGCTTTTTGAATTGCAATAGAAATGTGGGATATGCGTATTCAACCGACGGTTGTTTTTCGGCGATAAAAATCACCTCTTACAAAGCAAATCCGCAAGAGGTGATTTGAATAAAACCGACACCGCCTCGGCGGTGTCGGTCATTTGTTTGATTCAATGGATCCTACGCACCTTACTCCTGGGCGGCCGCTGCTTCTTCAAGCAACGCGCGGATCCCCGCATCGTAGAATACATTTTTCTCATACGCGCTAAGCGTTGTAGCGGGAACGTAGATCTTTGTCAGTGCGATATTGTTCTTGAAAATATCGCGGCCTGCAAATACCGATACAGTCGGGCTCTCAAAGGTCACAGTGCTCAGGGATACGCAGTTTTCAAATGCGCCGTCCATGATCACAACGGGGCCTTGGATGGTCACTGTCGTGAAGTACGCTCCGCTGAATGCATAGGGAGAGATGGTGTTGACCGTTGCAGGAACGGTAAACGTGGTGCTCTCCTTAGCCATGGGGTAAATAAGCAGTACAGTCTGATCCAGATTATACAGCACGCCGTCCACGGTGGAGAACCGGGCGCTGCCCGTGTAACCTGCAGGTGCTTGTGGAATGATGATCTCCTTGAGAGAGAGCGGCAAGGATTCTCTTGAGAACTCCATGACCTGCATGCCGTAAGGCAGCGTCAGCGAGCTGTAGGAGAACTGTGCCCCGATCGACAGGATGGACGCTTCGTTGATACCGACCACGTAATAATTCTTGGTCTGAGCCGTCTCACCCGAGCCAACCGTTTCGGTCACAAAGGAAGGAATGACAAACTTGCCGTCCGACGGCTCTTGCCAGCTGTCCATAAAGCGGATCATGACAATATTAATCGTTCCCGCTGCCTCGTCTGCGAAATCCCAATAGAATTCCGCACCGTCGATCAGCGTAATGTTACCGAAAGCGTGGATCTGCGCTGCGGGCAAGCCCTTCCAGTCGGTTGCACCGTTTGCCAGATAATTCGCGCTCTTTTGTACCGAAAGCGAAATCTGATCCAGCTTGGTCGCATATGCGTCGGAGCCCGTGGAGAAGGGATTGTTGGCAGCAGGAATCGTAGGCGATTGAATCGTGATGGAGATCAGATTCTTGCAACGGTAGAACATATTCGTGCCCAGATTCTCAGTCGATTTACCCAGCGTAATAGACGTTACGCCGCTTCCGCTGAAGGGCGCGGTTCCCGCAGAAACGAATGCCGGCAGAGAGATCTCTCCCAGACTCGTGCAGCTTTCAAAGGCATACCCACCCAGCACCTGCACGTAATCACCCGTGACTGTATAAAGATTGGTAGCACTTTTGAAGCAGTACGCGCCAACCGTTTGCACGCTGCTGAGATCGACCGCTGCTGCTCTGCACTCTCTGAATGCATAGCTGCCAAGCTCAATGACACCGGGGGCTACCGTGATCTTGGCCGAGGCATCAAAGGTGACACCGAAGTATGCATTGACACCGATCCTTGTGATCGTGCCCGATTCAATTCCACCGCCTGCGGGATCAAGCGTGTATTCATCAACCTGCTTGCCAAGGAATGCGATCTTGTCCTTATCCAGCTTATATACGTTGCTTGGCGTTGTGTAGTTGCCTTCGATCGTTTTCTGCATGGATTTGACGTAGGTGATCGAGTTGTTTGCTTCTCTGACGCACACCGACTTGGGATAAGTCAGGTTGCCGCGCACGTTACCTACCGTAATTGCATCAGAGGTAAAGTCCGCATAGATAAAGTCCTCAAAACTGTCCACGATGACTTCCTTCTCCGCAGCACCGTAATTGTCGTTAAGAGCACTCTTACCACCCGAAACGATGGCGATAAATCGCTCGGTATTGCTATTATACCATCCAAGATCCGGAACGTCTACCGCACCGGGATTGCGCTTTTCCGCATCGATAAAGACGCAAGAGAGCGACGGGCACTGATAGAATGCCCAGTCTCGGATATTGTCCAGAGGGCCGAGATATGCATATTTCAAGTTGCTGCACGACCAGAAATAATAGCCCCAGTTCATCTCTGCACCGTAGAAATATCGCCATTCGGGCAGTTCTACGTAGTAAAGTGATGCAGCGTGGAATGCATAGTCTCCCAGATACTGCAACGAAGGTCCGTACACAAACAGCATCTTGTTGTATTCAAAGGCCATCTGATTTGCGGTGATAACGTTATTCAGATTCAAAGAATGATAGTTTTTATTATCTCCCTTGAATGCACCGACACCGACGTACGTCACCTGCGACGGGAAGTTCAATGATGCGGTCTCGGTATTGCTGTAAATGCTCAGATAATTGAACGCATAATCGCCGATTCTTTCCACGTGACTCGGGAAATCGGTAAAGACATCGCTTGCCTCCAGGGATGCACGCGTGCATACGATGATCTCCTCGTTGCCGTCACGAATACCGCCCACGAACTTGGGCACTGTAAAGATATCGTTTGCCGGCACAGCCGGATAGAAATTCAGATCCGACAAGCCAAGCGAGCCGATGTTGATATTCTGGTTGACTCCCGAGGTCGTATACAGCGAGATCACGCCCGCGGTTGCTATGCGGTACATCTTTCCGCTGCCGTCGCGATTGCCGACTGCCGTCATATCCTCATAGTTATCGGTCGGATTAGAGTGCACCAGATAAATGGACAGATTGCTGCACGACTTCACAAGCACCGTGCATGCAGAGCCGTTGATCTTGCTGTTGACAATACCCGTTTCCAGCCAGAACAGCTCGGTACAGTTATTGATAAACGGCTGGTTGTTCATACCCACCGAGTTCATCTTGGTGAACATAACCTTGCGCAGGTTGTTGCAGGCGGAGATCGCATAGTTTTCGCAATACGTCACGCCGTTGCCCTCCAGCGCAACCAGCGCGGAGGTGTTATGGAAGGCATATTCTCCGATCGACTTCACACCGTCGCCGAATCTGATATAGAACCTGTTGGCGTTGGCATCGGTCAGGCGAAGTGCTGCCGCATCGTAAAACGCGTACGGACCGATGCTGACGATCTTCAGACTCTGCTCGCCCGTATCAAGCGTGTCCATGTCGATACGAATGTAAGAATCCTTGCCCTGTACCGCGATCATATCGGGTGCGGTGTCAAACGCGCGATACCAGTCTGCGTGCGAATCCGCATAGGTGACAAGCTCATATCCGCCGTTTGCATAGCGCAGGAAGAAATCTCCGTACTGCGTGGTATAGCGGGTTGCCTCCACAAACGCACGGTAGAAGCCCGCCGCGATATACTTGTTTCGGGTGTCGTCATCCGGTAAAAAGATGTATGCCGTCTTGGGCAGTACCGTCTTTGCATTGCCCGATCCGACGACGTGAATATACTTGATATTCTCTTCGATATTGCCTATCTTCTTTGTAAAGGTGGTGGCCTGGATCGAGGTCACGTTGATCGGAATGGTGACTTCATTGACCGCAGTGCCGTTGAAGATATACGTTCCCAGACTCGTATCGGTCGAAGAAAGCGTCACCTCAGCCAGATCCTTCAGGTTTGCAAACGCATTGTCAGGCAAAGCATTCCCCGAAGAGACTGCAGAGGAAAGATCCAGCTTGGTCAGCGAGGTCATGGAGCGGATAAACTCATAATCCGCAGCAGTCAGCACAAGATCATCGTAGCAGACGATCGCCATGCTCTCGATTTCGGTCGCTATGGCAATTTGAAGCTCAGCGTCACTGTGCGTGACAAATCTTTCAATAATGCTCTCCAGCGTGGGAGCTTCCTGATCGTCCCAGCCCTTCATGTAGTGCACAATGATCTGTGTTCCGGTTTCGTTCAGCTTTTCGATCTGGTCTTCCTTATCTTCCTTGTCAATATCGTCAGTGTCAAAATTTGATGCGCCGCCAACGCTCATCGAGCCGGATACACCCTGGTGCCATACGATGGTGGTGTTACCCGATTGCGCCTGCGTATCGTATTTTGACGATGTGGCGGGCAGCTTGATTGCGTTATCGATCTTGTTATGGTTTTCAATCACAATGTATTGATCAAACACATCCAGGTCAAGGGACATATTGGTCAGGTCGATATCCTCCACAGATCCATGGTTGAAGATCGCCACTCTGTACAGCGCTGCGTTTCCGACACCGATCGTACCGAGCGTGGACTGCTTATCAATATTGACTGACGTCTCATTGCGCAGATTGATTTTTTTGAGCGCATTGTACTGGTCCAATGCAGTAAAGCGGATCATATGCAATCCCTTGGTATACGACACGTTGACGTCAAAGCTCTTGTCTCTGTTTACAGTAATATCGTTTGTACCGTTTCCGATCAAATAGAAAGCGGAATACGGTGTGTCGATATAGAAGTCACCGCCCACCTCTTCATCGTTGAGTGTGGTCGGATAGATGCTGATTTTTCCGTTCGTGGTGTTCAACTGGAATCTGTGCGAATCCACGCCGTGATAGGTAAAGGTCATCTTACCGTACACCTTGAGCTCAGCACCGGATACAAGCTCCAGCGTCAAGGGGCGGGAGAAGGTCAGGTCACCGTGATACTCAATGCTCTTTTCAATTTTGATGGTATCACCGACGTTATAGCCAACCACTGCCTCCTGCAGCTGCGTCAGATTCTGCACTGTGTGCGTAATCGATTCGTTCGGTGCATCTTCTCTGATTACACCCTTTTGCTCCACGTACAGCTCGGGAATGATCTTCAGAGAGATCGGATTGTTCTCAGCATCCCTCAGATAATCCGGGGCAGTAGCGTTGTCGTTCAAACCGTAGATCAAACGGATCACACAATATTGGCTGTTGCCCGACAGCTCCAGTGAGTATGCGTTGTCCATGATCTGCTGCATGGGGAGGTTCTTGTTGGGATCGGGTTCTTGCTCCCCGAACTGTTCGATCACCGAGTTGCTGAGCACTCTTTGGCCATTCTGGCCCTGCGCGGTCGGCGGTGTTGCGCCTGTTTCGATCACGGTAGTCTCGATCTGATACCAGAATCCGCCGATAAAGTCGTCCAAGGATGCGACGTTCTCGCCCTTTTGAATGTTCATGTGCAGCAGCACGTTCAGATCGATCGAGCCGTCCAGCTTGCTGACCACGTAACAGATCTCGCCGTAATTCCCGGCAGAGACCGAGAACGTGGAATTCGATCTCAACGGCTCAGAGGGTCTTTCCTCCAGCTTGATCAGCTGATAGCCGTTCTTTTGCTCGGTGCTGTATGCAAAATCCGCAACACGCTCACCGCCACTGTTTTTATAGAAGCCCTCAAAGTCATACTTGAGCTGACCTGTATTCATGGTCGCGCCCTGAATGGTCAGCACGTTGCGGAACCACGCGAACGATCCGACCGAAAGCAGGATCAGAATGACCAGAGAAAGAGGGAGAATGATGCCAAAAAATAATGATCCTCTGCGCTTTGCGTTAGTTTTCACAGTCTTCCTCTCCTTTCTCAATTTCTTTTGCTTCTTTGCGAATGGATCTGACCATCTCTACGATCTCGTATACGATCATACCCGCCATAGGCAGAATGACCAGGATCACAAAGCCCGCAGGATGCATGATCAATCCATAGAATTTGTCTAAAATAAACGTTTTGTGCTTCATAACCGAGAGCACGTCTCGCCCGCTGATCGCGGGATCCTCCTCGGGGTTGGCAACGCCCTTGGTCACGATGGTCGCGTCATAGCCGCTGCCCTCAATGCGAACGATCTCGTGCGTGATGATCTCCCCCGCCTTTTCTCCGCTTTTGGCAACGTACTGCACGACGTCACCCACCTGCAGCTCCTCGCCGCCGTAAGCACGGGAAATGATCACGTCTCCGATCTCAAGCTCAGGACTCATACTGCCCGACACGATCACGTACATATTGTATCCGAGCAGAGACGGCACGCCGCCCTGCACCTTGGTCAGAATAAAGAGCAGAATAATCACGACCTCCAGCACGATGACCAGTGCGCCGATCACGCTCCCTATCTTTTGTAATGCTTTTTTGATATTCATTTATTCCACAATCTTAATGCTGTCCAATCGAAACGTCTTGTTCTGATACGTATTGTCCAGCTCACTGCTGAACACCAGGCGTCCCTGGATCTCGATCCACTCGTCTCCCGTGGGAGGCACGTACAATCCGTCATACAGATTGATCGTGTAGGCGTCACCCGTGAGGTGAACCATACTTTCTTCGGTCAGCATATAGCTCTTGGGGCCGGGATTTTTCGCGATGGGGTAATTATTCAAGGTCACGTCGGAAAGCTCTACCGAGACCTTGGGATTCTCTTGCGT
This sequence comes from Eubacteriales bacterium, assembly GCA_045594705.1. GTDB lineage: Bacteria > Bacillota > Clostridia > Oscillospirales > CAG-272 > SVQP01. The sequence goes on along the minus strand of JAZNZB010000097.1, from coordinate 17,891 downwards.
TCCGATCAGGGTTTGGTCGCATACCAACCGACCGATCGAAATGCTGATCGGCACCTCGGAGGCCGACGTGTTTTGCAGCTTCAGAATAAAGTTGACCGATTTGCCGGGAACGACGTTGTCCACCAGATACTGCTCCCCGTCCGCCTTGTCCGAGTTGCTGATCTCGATGGGCTTAGCGCCCTCCTCATCCGGCTTGATCCACAACGAGGCCTTGACCTTTTTGTCCGAGATGATCAGCGTGCCGTTTTGGTAATTGATCGAGAAACTCTCTACAAACTGCTCGTTTTGCTGAATGATCCACGCATGCGTTGCGGTCAGGCATAACAGAAGGACGCACACCATCAGAAATATTCTTTTTCTCATAGCTGTCCTCCTTTTTTTAATCGATCTGCCGCCCGTATGCAGCAGTCATTTACTCTTGGCCCTGCTCCTGCGCGGCAGCAAGCTCGTCGTCAGAGAAGGAACCGAATCGCAGCTTCAAGTTGATCGCCTGACCGGAAATCTGGCTTTCGCAATGGGGGTCCGTACCTTCGACCCAAATACGAACAGTGACCTTAACACCGGCCGCATTCACACCCTCCTGCACCGTACCCAGCACGTTGGTGGCACTCAATTCTCCACTCTCATCCCTGCCGTTATATTGGCCAAACGTGTGAAGGGTCACAGTCTTGTGCAGATCGTAATCGGTCTCATTTCCGTTTTTCATGATCTTATCGGCAAGAATGCAATTGTTCTCATTGGCCTCGTCGTAGACCTTATAGTAGCTTGCCATATGGGCCAGGTAAGCCTGGTTATTATCCTTTTCGTTCGTGATGCCCATAGGCGGCTTCGGTTTGTTCGGATTTTCCGGGTCCTCCGGCGCCATCATTTCCTCAAGCTCCTCCTCGGTATACGTACCGAACAGCGTGGGGTCGTGATCGCCAAAGGAGATCGACATACGCAACGCCTTGGCGGCAGCTCCGCTCTCCCCCTCGGCGCATACAATATAGGAATCGTCTTCTAAGTAAATGTATCTGTATTTATTATTGTCTTGCGTTGCGGTAGGCGCGCGAAGCACGAAGGAGAATTCAATATAGCCGTTTGCAGCACCCATATCCTTATAGCTGCCGTTATACTCGTTGCAGTTGAGCCACTTGTAAAGCTCGTTCCCGGGGCCGCCGCCAAAATCCAGCGTAAAGAAATCATCGGACTTGCCGCTGCAGTTGGAAACGGGCTGCAGCACGAACGTCTCCACGCCCAACAGGTCAGTAATGCTCTGCTCCTCCTCATACTCTTCCCCCTCACCGAGGTTGAGCACCAGGGAGCCGTTGGTGGTGATCATAATGCCGTCCTGCTTGATCGAAGGAGCCCATTCTCTCTTGATCCAGGAATAGCTGACGTAGGTCAGCAAAATGGTCATGACCAGGATCATGATTCCCGAATATACCGTGCTCTTCCACGTATTGCGCTTGAACATGCTAAAGCTCCCCCTTTCATTTGTTATCAGTTTCGGTAATGCTCAGATTTTCGCATCAAGAACCGGCTTGGTCGCCTGCATCCTCGCCGCCCTCGGGCTGATCCACAAGGGACAGCACCTTGATGGCACTGGGCAGATGCGTTGCCGTTTCCTTATATCGAACGAATACCTCTGTTTTTTTGTCGTGGTTCAAGGCCTGACTCTCGTACGTCAACCACGTGATTCCGTCATGGCTGTATTCAAACATGCCTTGCTCGGGTGCTACTCCTTGATAGAGTAACGTCTTATCATCCTTGAGCGAAAGCCCCTCCAGGATATCTTCGGGGGTTTCCGGATTTGCCTGATTTGCTTCTTGCTGTCGATCCAGCTTTTTGATGCCGACAAAATTGAGCGCATACTTCATCTTACCGCCGACCAGCGCCTTATCCGCCTCTCTGTCGGTTCCCTCAACCCAAATGCGCACGATCAGCACCTTTTCCTCGATCTTTCCGCCCTCGCCGCTAAAGCTGAGCAGCGGCGCTGCGTGATTGGCCTTGGCAGCCTCACTGCCCGTGGCGGGAATGGCCAGCGAGCCGTTTCCGATTGAGATTAGTCTGTTGCCGTAATCCTTCCACGTGTACGGATTGGCCTTGATCACATCCTTGAGCTCGGCCGCCTCACCTTCTGCAGCCTCTCCCTCGGCTTCCTCGTCCTCGACGATCTCGCTCTTGCCGATATACATATATCCGTAAGGATACTCCGTGCCCTCAAAGGTCTCGCGAGTACCCGCCGTCTCGATTTCCGCCTTGCCCTTATTATAGGACAGTTGGATCCGATCGTTGGGAATCCAGATATTCTTGAGCACCTCGTGCACAATTTCGTTGCCCTGTTCGTCCGTCTCGGTGATCTGCTCCAAGAACGCTACTCTGGCTGCGCCCGCGATAAAGTCGGTGCTGATATTACCGAACATACTCTTGTTGTCCGCGCCGACTTCCGGGTTTCCGGGATCAACGTAAGAGGTGTTGAGCAGGTACACGTCCATATCCGTCGCGCTTCTGAAATACAGCTTGAACGTGATCATATACATGCTGACCTCGTCCGGCTTATTCATATCGATGGTATAGAACGAAGCGGGATCCTCAACGGTCTTGTCGTCTGCGTCCAGTACCGTGGGATAATAGAAGGTCATACCGTCACCCGTGATATCGGGCAACACGGGGGATTTGGTAAACTCCGGTTCAAGTGTATGCCCCCAGTTTTCGCCGTCCAACGAGACCTCCAGGCGATCACCTGCGGTGATCTGCATGTCGCTCTTGTTGCGGACGGTTGCGGTTTCGTCAAAAATAAACCAAGCAAAGGACGTGGAGATCAGCGCGCACAAAAGCACGATGCCCAGCACCGAGATCAGCCTTTTGATTTGATTCTTTCTTGCGTTGCTCATCGCACTTCCTCCTTTTCTCAGCTTTTAAGATACGTTAAATACAAAGTTCATGGTCACAGTTCCGTCCATGAGCGCATTGTGCGCCTCGCGGTCGGTACCGTCGACCCATACGATCATTTTGATCTGCAGGTCGGTGTCTCCCTTGATATCGGAAAGCACCAGCCCCGACGACAGATCTCCCCACACGTACGTCACGCCGTCCACGTTGGTCTCTCCGTTCGGCTGACCGTTTGTCTGAATGCGCGTGGGCTGCTTGGAGCCGTTATGATAAAAGACGTACTCCTTTTCGACCTCAGCTTGCTCGGACGGCAGAATAGCGGTGTCTCCCGAAGCGTCCAGATGCACGGTGGAATTGGGGATCCAGATGCATTTGAGCTCGTAGCCCTGCTCACCCTTTGCGAAAAACGCCACGCGCACAGCGCCGCAGATATTGCCGGCGGAATACTCTCCGTAGGCACTCCGGGGCGATTCCTCGGATGCCACCACGTACGACTCGGACGTCAGCGACAGCTGCTTATCGTTTTCTACCAAGAATGAAAATTCAGCCTGATAGATACCCGATGCGGTATATTGATTTTGGTTGATCAGCGAATATCCCGTTGCGTGATAATCCAGCGTGTCGGGTGCGCCCTGTAACGTTCCGAGCTCCAGAATGGGCGTGTAAAACTGATTTCCGTCGCCCGTCACTGCCAAAAACTTGAAATCCTCGGGCACCTCCAGCTCAACCTCCTTGACACCGTTAACCAACAGGTTGTTGGCCTCGACCGTGGACACGGTAATGCCGCTGATGCTGGCACTTTTTCCGTTGTTGAACCAGGAAAAGCTGACCGCGATCATCAACAGGATGAGCGAGACGATAAACATTGCGCTGAATATGTAATTTTTAATCTTGATCCGCGCGCCTTTCTTGACGTTGTTCATCATTCTGCTCCCTTTTTTGCGCTTGTACTCTATGCTTGTTCCTCTTCTTCTTTCTGGAAGGATCGTACTGCTTCTTGGTAGACGGCTTGGGCTCGATCTTGGGGATCACGGGGATGAATTCCGGCTTGGGCTCGGGCTTGGGTCTGGGCTTGGGCACGGGCGGCTGCACCGGCTTAGGCTCGACCTTAGGCTCGACCTTAGGCTCGACCTTGGGCTCGACCTTGGGCTCGGGCTTAGGCTCAGCCTTTTTCTTAGGCTGCTTTTTGCCAAACAGATCTCTGAGCGAGAAGGTGGATTTTTCCTTCTTCTGCGCTGCCGGCTTGACAGGCTCTTGCTCTTTCTTGACCTCTTCCGGCTTTTCTTCTTCCGGCTTTTCCTCTGCCGGCTTGGGCTCCTCCGTAGGTGTTTCCTCGGCGGGTACTTCCTCGGCAGGTGTTTCCTCAGCGGGTACTTCCTCCGCAGGCACTTCCTCGGGTACTTCCTCGGCGGGTACTTCCTCGGGTACTTCCTCCGCGGGTACTTCTTCTGCGGGTACTTCCTCGGCGGGGACTTCCTCGGCTACGCCGGCATCTTCTGCAAGCTTCGCCTCTTCTGCAAGGCGAGCTTCCTCGGCAAGTCTTGCTTCCTCTGCAAGGCGAGCTTCCTCGGCAAGTCTTGCTTCTTCAGCTTGCTTTGCAAGCAGCTCTTCCTCCAAACGCTTTTTCTCCAGCGCGGCAAGACGAGCCTGCTCTTGCTTTCTCTTTTCCTCGCGCTTCTTGGCGCGGATGGCGCGCTGCTTGTTCTCCTCTGCGATCTTTTCCGCCTCAAGCGACATGGTGCGGCTGAGTACGTCCTTGATCTTATTGAACTGCGTGCGCTCCTTCTGCTTTTTGCGCTCCAAGCGGTCGATAAATACGCGGCGGATCTCATCGACCTCCATATCGTAGCTATCGATGATATCGTCGATATCCTTCTTGACAATATTGAGCTCGGTCTCCTGCTTGCGCTCGGAGTAATCCCCCAGCTCCTCCATGCTGCCGGTGTGCTTTTTGAGCATGACGTACTGCAACGCCAGCACCGAGAACATTTCGTCCAGATACGTTTCCGAGGGGGTGGCCTGTCTTTCTACGTGGCTGACGCTGTATCCCACCTCGTTATATTGCTCCACGAACATCCAAAGGTCAACCGCCTTACGGAAATTCGGATTTTTCTTAAGCACGTTGGTCATATTCAGCGGAGGGCGCACAAGCGCACAGCCCGCCAATGACTTGATCAGAGCAGAGCCCTGAAAATTATACAGAATTTTTCTGACGCGCTCGATTCTCTGGATCGAATTGAGCTGCGTGATATCCGCATCCACACGCATGTGCTCTTCACCAAGCTCCACGTGCGGCGTGGTGCAAACCAGATTGAGACCATATTTGAGCTGATCGTGCCCTGCCTCGCAGTTGCCGTCCACCTTGATCTCAAACATGTCCTGCATGTCACTGCCGGTCAGCAGCGACTGCAAACGCTTATCAAGGAAGTAGTCCAGCTTTCCAAGCAGCGTGTAGATAAATCTGTTCTCGTAGGTGTCAAAGCTTTCTTCCTTGACAATATTCAGCATGCGCTGCGGAGTGACCTCGTCGCCCTTGACCATGGCGATCATATTGGTGTGCTGCGCCAGATGGCGGATCGACTCGGTGCTGACCGTTCTGACCATTTCAATGGGAACGATCTCCTCCTCGTTTTTGATATAACGCTGCGGCGTACGAATGATGGTGTCCAGTGCCACGATGCTATCCTCGATCATTTCGACCCAGGACAGATCCACCGTTCTCTCCACGAATTTCTCGTACAGAGAGATATTGCACTCGCCGCTCTTGATGGCATTGATAAAATACTTATGGAAATCGGCAGAGGTGAGTCGCCCCAAAAAATTCTGTGTAAACTGCTGATAATATTCCTCAAGCTGCGTGCTCTTGAATTCTGCCACGGCGGCTCACCTCCCATCATGATAAATTTGACCGGCTTACACCAGCTTTTTGAGTCTGCGCAGATATGCCTTGGCCTCCTGCATGTTTTCCTCGCCGAACAGCTCGGAGAGATATGCGATCAGGCCGTCGATCTCGTCACGAATGAAGGCAAGGTTCAGGCCCTCAAACTTACGGAAGATCTTGTTTGTCAGAACGTAGTCCAGTCCGTCCACCTCAGTGCCGCCGCAAGCCACGTATACGGGAACGAAATCACGCAGCTGCTTGACAATACGGTTACCGAATGCCAGACGGAAATGCTCAATGACGTAGTCGTCAAGCCGGGCGATCTTGGCCAGCGTTTCCTCGCCGACCTTGTTCTCCTCCTTGGCCTTGGCGAACATGTCCTCAAGGTGCTTGTACGACAGGTTGAGATTTTCGGTATAGGGTGCTTCAAATTTGACGCCCTTGGTATCAATGTTGATCGGAATTGCACGGTCGTAGACCTTGTCCGAGATGGCGAAGGTCGAGTCGTCGTTGTTTGCCGTGCCTACGTACCACATGTTCTCGGGGAGAACAAAGCGGCCGTTTTCAATGTGCTTGGGGTCGGTGGGCCAACCGCTGGGCACTAAGTCAACCACCCATTCCTCACGCGAGGGCATTTCCAGGATAGAGAGCATTTCCGCAAAGTAATACTCCACTCTTGCAATGTTCATCTCGTCAAGGATGGTCAAGTACACCTTGTCGGTGTAGGTCGCCTCGTACATTCTCTTGAGCACCTCGGTCTCGGAGAAACGCTTGGTGAACTCGTTGAAGTAGCCGAACAGCTCGCTTCGGTCACGCCAGGAGGGCTGCACCGATGCGATCTGGGTATCGTTTTCCAAGAATTTACCCCACGCATAAGGCAGAGAGGTTTTACCTGTACCCGAAATACCCTGCAGAATGATCAGACGCGTAGAGGAGAACGCCGCCAAAAACAGGCGGATGACACGGATCTCATAATAAAGACCCATGCGCGAGCATGCATAATCGCGGAAACGGTCGCAAATGCCCTCCAGCGTGATCTCGTTATCAAATTGCTCGGACGCGCGGTCGTACTCTGCGTACTGCGCATCCACCTGCGTCAGCTTATAGAAGCGGCTCTCGCCCTCCTTGAGCACAGAGGCACTCTCGTCGCCGCCTGCACCGCTGCCGTCACCCGAATAAGGAAGACCGGGCGCACCTGCCTTGATGGCAAGAATTCTGTCCTTCTCCTTGGTCAGGCGAATGACCTGCGCATTCAGCTTGCCGACCTCGTCCAGCAGTGCCATTTGGTTTTCGACGGCCTTGTGCGCATGAATGCGACGGCGAATGACCCAGACAATGATCACCACAAAGGCCGCCAGCAAAGCGATCATGACCAGAATGGTGAGAATGGCAAGGATCCACGCCACGACGTTAAAGCCGCCCTTGTACTTGTCTAAAATAGCAAAATAGTCGAGGACGTTGACCACGTCAAGAAGGCCGGAGAAAAATCCGGATATGACGGTCCAGAATCCGCCAAAGAACTGGCGCAATATTTCAAATAAAAACTGTACGTATGATTCCATTATATTCGTCCTCTTCCTGTACTCAAATAATAGGGATATGCGAATTATGTAGTCGCTGAATGCTCAGCGTAGCTTGCAACTCAATAGATATATAGTAACGTATTATTCGGACTTGTTCTCGTCCTTGTCAGCCTGCTTGGCAGCCTCTTCGGCCTTAAGCTTTTCAAGGTATTCCTTGATGATGGCGTCCTTTGCATCCTCGGAAACGCCTTCCTTGGCCTCTTCAAGGATCTGCTCTCTCTTTGCCTGCATGTAAGTGGTGACCAGCTTATAAATCTGATAACCGATAAAGGCAAGCAGCGGGAGCACTAAGCAAATGATAAAGCCGATCGGCTTTTTGATAAAGTCAATGACAGCACCGACAACCGGGATATGGAATACGTATACCGCCTTGATATCACCCATGGACTTCCATGCGGCGTCAGGCTCGGGGCATATCTCACGATTGTCACCTTGGGTCTGATAAAGCGTCAGACCGTTTTCTTCTCTGGAATTGACAACGCGGTGCGTATTCATAAAAATGATATCGCCTTGGCGCTGCTCAAACGAAACGATGCTCTCGCCCACAACGATCTCAGTATTTTCATCCGGAATCTTTGCAATGACGACAGCTCCCTTTTCAAACGTGCCCGACATAGATTCGGACTGTACGGCATTGATTACGTACCCGAACACGTTGGGCTGCTCTCCCTCTTTGGTAGTCAGGTTCGAAATGATCAGAACGACAGATACCAAGAACACAAGCACGATCACAACATCCAGCGCAATGTCTCCGATTTTCTTCAACGTTTTCATGGTACGATTCTCCTTTTAACCTTCCTGTGCGTTGCACAAAATTTCATTTAATATATAAAGTATATAAAGCTTTTCCCAACGCAGTCTTTTTTGCTTGTTTTTCTGCCCCATGGCAGGGATTTTTTTGAGATATTGAGTGGTTTGCATTTTGCAGACGACCCCGAGACGGCATTTGGCCGCCTCGGGTTATCCGTCAACTTAAAAATTAAAGTCAGCCTCGATAAACTTTAACTTGGTAGGTAATTATTCAGCCTTGGTGAACTGCAGAAGAATGTCAAACGCGCCATTAGCAGTATTGTTATTGCAATCGGGATCTTGACCTTCTACCCATACAGCGATATATACTTCAACTACCTCTCCGCTTGCAGGCAAACTAATGATACATTCATCAGCGCCGACGGGAGTAATTGCAGTCGTATAGGTAGCATTTTCAGTGTTGATGTCAAAGTACACATCTGCACCATCTGTACCATTTCCTTTGGAAGCTGCTTTGACGCCATAGTAAGTAGTACCATCATCATGCGGGGCAAAGAAGTATTCAATAACTTCATCCTCAGAGTCCTCATCCGCTGCAGGCTTCGTGTACTTGATATAAATTCTTGCCGCCTTAAAGATAGCATTATCTTTGAATGTGTCGCCCTCTTCCCATGTCTTAGCGGTGATAGTACTACCAGCCATGTTTATATCAAGATCTTCTGCACCTGTATTTCTGATACGCAGCGTATTGGTGTAGTAATTACTAGTTGTGGAAGCAGCAGTCACAATTTGGTTGGAGTCTTCTTCGTTAATTGTTCCTGTAAAGAAGTTTACTCCATTTGCTGTGGATACCGGGCTTACATTAGTTAAACCAGTACTCATAGTAATCTTAGAAGCCCATTTGCTGTTTGTTGCATCCCAAACTTCGATGCCACCTTCGGAAGTGGTAACGGTAACATCCATGCCTTCAATCGTTGCATCAGTACCAGCAGAGAACCATGCATAAGTTACACCGGTCAGAGACAATACGCCAACGATCAGCAGGCAAATGGAGGACAGCATAGCTGTTCTAAATTGCTTTTTCATTGTGTTATTCTCCTTATCAAAATTTTTTGTTTTTTATATCTTTGTCATTTGGGTTGGTTGCCGCGAATCACTCGCGTAAAAATGCAGGTGCGTAAGGACCGGGGGGCGAGCGAATTGCTCACGCCGCGGCAGAAGTTTTCGCCGAGGCTCAGCCTAAGGCTGCGGTTCTTGTTCCTGTACCGTAAACGTCATCGACATTTTCACGTTACCTCCCTTGATGTTATCGAGGCATTCGGGATCATCGCCTTCCAACCAAATGACAAGAGTATACTTAACGGTATCGCCGGGCTTGAAATCGGGAGTGTCATTGTGTGCAATGATCTCCTCGCTTTCAAATGGGGTCGTTGCGGGCTCGGGCAGTCCGTTTGCGGCTTGCTTTGCGTAGGTGGTGGGTTGGCCATTGCGATACACCTTGATGCGTATAGCCTGCTCCGCTCCCAGCACTGCACTGTCCAAATGGATCTGCTCGGTCAGGGTCGCTGCCTTTTCCCCTACGTTTTTGACGTAAAAGGTATAGGCAATGTAGTCGCGTCCGTTGTGTTCGCCGTCCACCTCGTCCAAGCCTTCGGGCAACCACGTTTCTGATATGTTAGTAATGTCGTCGATACCCGTCACTCCCAACACGGTGACAGGCTTTTCAAAGTCGGCCGTCTCGCTCAGCGAGATCTGCGCCGCCCCTTCCTCTGCCTCGGGCAGCAGAGAAATGGTGAAAATGCTTGTTTCTTCAATGACGCTACCCGCAAGCACAAAGGACAGCATGGCGGTGACCGTCACCGCTGCGCCCAATTTGAGCCATGGGTACCATCTGCCCGCGCGCAAGGCTTCCCGCAGTCCAAGCAACCACAGATCAAACGCGCTCTGTTTCAAGCTCATAGCGGATCACCCCCGCTCTTGACCATTGCGGCGACCATATCGGTCTCGCGCACGGGCGCGCCATACAGCTCGCCCAGAGCCAATCGCGCATGCATTTTGAGCAGCGTTTTTTCGATCGAGCTGCTGTCCGTTCCCATGAACACCACGGAAACGTGCAGGTTGTGCGCGATCTCCATCACGCCCGACGCCACGCCAAACGCGTTTGCGTTTGCATTGAGCTTATGCGTGTAGGTCGGATGCACGAACAAGTAGTCTATCTCCAGCGTGTCAAGTGAGCTGAGCATGGTGGAGCCCTCGCTCATGGAGACCAGGGCCATACGGTAGCCGCCGTTTCGCAGCATGGCGAAGATGGCACCGAAGTCCACGTCCTCAAGCTCGCCAAGGCCGCGCTCGTCCACCACAAGGCAGATGACGTTGTCCTTGATCTCGTACTTTTTGAGCAGCTTGATCACGTCGGGTACAAATTTCTTTGCGGCAAAGCATGCCGCCTCCACCGCTACGCTGACCGGGGCGATCTCGCCGCCGCGCTCACGCACGCGGTCCAGCATCAGGCAAAGTCGCTCGATCATCAAGAGCGTCAGCCTGGGCGTTTGCGAGGCCATGGTTGCCACCGGCAAATAGACCTCGGGCTTGACCCTGCCGTAGAAGGGATCATTGATCACGTACTCCGCCAGATACTCGCGCGTTTCGTTCTCAATGACGTTGTGGATGGGTCTGAACTGCAGCTGCAGTCCGTAGTTGTCGGTCTTGCGCTTATTGCGATAGCGCGTATCTATGTATTGAATAAAGCTGACAAACGCCTCTTTGTCGGCAAGCATGGCACCAAGCAGCTCGGCGTCAAGCTCCGTGCCCGACATTTCCTCCAGCTTGGCAAGCGTCTGCTCAACGTCTCGCACCTCTGTCGCGCCCACAAAGAACAAATTGTCCACCTTGTCCGCAATGGCCGTGATCTTACCCGTGACCGAGATCTGCTGCTTGCGCAGTCCCTTTGGGAATCCGCAGCCGTCGACGCACTCGTGGTGCTCCATGATGGCCTGTCTGACGTAGGTCTCGAAGCTGCGCTCTCCAAACACCGAAAGCTCAATGGCACATTCGTGCTCCACCAGCAGCTCGCCCTGCTCCACGTGCGCGCGGTACAGTGCCTGCTTGGCCTTGGCAACGCTGTGCTCGGCATACAGGTGCTCGCGCGACACGCGCACCTTGCCGATGTCGTGATAGTACACCGCAGATGCAATGTGGCTTGCGTTGAGCTTTTGGTCAAAGAACCAATCCTCGCCCTTGATGCGCTCTAAGAGGAACGTGGCGATCAGCTTGCACCTCGTACAATGCTCCTGAACGGGAATCGGAAGCTCTTTTAGCTTGTTATTCAATTTTTGCTTTGAGATTCTGTCCCCTTTTGCCATGTTTCCTTCCCTTACTGTCTGTTTGTTTATCTGCCGCTCTGCCCCTTGCGCGATCCCGCCAGTACGTCGGGGTCAAAATACGTGCTCATTGAGCTGTACAACAGATTAAATATATGGTAGGCATTGACGTCGTTGTCCTCTAAGTCGCCATTGTATACGCGGATCGCAAAATCCATGATGGTCATAAAGCTCGTGTGGATCAGAGAGACCACGTCACACTCGTCCTTGAAGATCTGACTGAAATATTCCTCCTGCGCGTTGACCAGCTTTCTGTGCCTGCGCAGCGATTGCTCGCGAAAATATGCGGAATAATAGTATCGCACGTACGTGCGGCACCGCCACTCGCTGCCAAGCAGGAATTCCCACATGCTCATAAAAAAGCGTTGCATACGCTCCCGCAAGGGCAAGGGAGATTCCAATAGGCTTGTCAGCCATTTTCTCACGCTCGAAAACAGCTCGTCGTCCAGCGTGGCAAACACCTCGGCGTACAAAAGCTCCTTGCTGCCGTACAAGCGATAAATATGTACCTCGTTCAGTTTGATGTTGGGGTCGTCGATCCCGAGTGACACGATTGCTTTTGTCGTAGCTCTTTCAAAGCCGCCCTCCCCGATCAGGTGGATGGTGTTTTCAAGCAAAGCATGACCAATTACGTCACCGTTTTTCATTTTTCACCTCGAAATTCGCTCTTTTTGTAGTGTTTACTACAATATGCCGCTAAAAAATTGTCTTTTTGCAAAGACCCTTGATTTTATTGGCTTTTAACGTCTTTCTCTATGCGTCTGATTACTGTATGCATCATCGGCAACAGTCGCGCAACGCAGCCTTTTTGCATGCCCTTCGGCCGCCCGCGGCGTTCTTTTGGCGCAACACCACAAGAGGCGAAATGACGGTCACTGTGCGCGCGTGCTGCAAAAAAGCACCCTTCATGCACCCGATTTCCTTGGTTTTTCGCCAATTGTAGTAAATGATACACTGTCATTGTAGCACTTTTAATCCCCCGTGTCAATACTTCTCAAAGAAAATTTGGCGTCGTTTGTGAACTCATCTTTAACTTTCTGTATTTATTTTGTGGACGGTTACGGTTTCCGGAAAAATTTTTCCTGATCCAACAAAAAAACCGATGCCCGGAAAACAGCGTTTTGGAGTCAAAAACGCCCTCTCCGTCATCGGAATTTTATGCAAGCCCGTCCGAAAATATGCGTGCTGTCCGCGCGCGCCCCAAGCTCCAAGCAGACACAAGCAGAGTTTGTTGCGCGTGCAGAACAGCACAAATTGTCAAGGCCGAACGTGCACGCTCAGCGCGCCAAAAACAGTGCGTCCAGATGCTCTTGCAGCCGATCTGCGTCACCGTCAAATACGTAGCCGCGCATGCCGATCTGCTCCGCCGCGCGCACGTTTTCGGCGCGATCGTCGATAAAGATCGCCTCGGTCGGATCAATTTCAAATCGCGCGCACAGATGCTCAAAAATGGCGCGATCAGGCTTGACGAGACCGCAAACCGCCGAAAATACGCAGCCGTCTACGTACGACAAAATCGGGATTTCATGCGCGTGCGCAGCGAAATATTTGGAAATATTTGACAGAACATACACCTCTGCGCCGTACGCATCTTTGGCGCGCCCGATCACCTCGCGCATGCCCTCCACCTCGGGAATATTGTAGATCCAGTTGTAGTAAATGCTCTCCACCGCTTCGCCAAGCCGCGCGGGCACGCGGGTCTTGATATCCTCCACCACCTCGGCATCGGTGATCGTGCCGGCATCCAGCCTATCCCAATACTTGCGGTCAAAGACGATATGCGCCAGCAGCGCAGCTTCCACGGGGTCGGATATGTACTTCCCCACCATATAAGACGGCTCAAAGCGCACAAGCACCTGGCCGAAATCAAAAATCACGTATTTCATGTCTTTTTGCTCCACTCAAGAAGTTCATCAATACAACGGCAGTGCGCCGGTCAATTCATCCGCCACATCGGCAGGCAGCGGCTCGAGTGCCAGACAGGTCTTGGTAGGCTGGCCGTGGAATTCTGTCATGCCCGCATCCGTAATTACGGCTGCAATGATCCCGCGCTCCGCTGCTTTCTTGGCAATCTCCAAGAGCGCAGCCTCACCGTCCACGTATACGCACACCTTTGCACAACCGTACGAAAACCAATCGGACAGCGGCGTGCTTGCCTTGTCGCTCTGCTTCAGAGCAAGGCCGTCCGCAGTCATTTCAAGGTCGTTCATGCGCCCTTCCTTGCACAACGCCATCAGCACGGCATCAATGCAAGCATGCCCCGCCTGTGCAGCGATCTTCCCCTTGCGCATTTTGAGATCCCGACGCATCACAATCATCATTTTGGACTTATACATGACAAACTCCTTACTCTGCAGCGTTTTGTGATTCTATTATATCATAAAATCAGAGTTTTTCAATGCATTTTGCGTCTTTTATTTCACTGCAAGCAATGCGTCCGTGGCTGTTGATCTCATATGCAGTAATAGAACTCTGCGAGCAAACGTCACCGTTGATTTCATGGCAATGGATATGTCCGTGGCAAACCACGTCACCGTTGATGCTACCGTCGGACACAAGATTTCCAAAAACCTCTACCTTGAAATATTGCCTGGTCGTTTCATTGCAATTTCGCGGGAAGGACACCTCTATGCAAGCATTTCCTTGCTGCGATTTCAGAATTTTCTTGCCCACGGTTTGAAAAATGCGTATCGTATGATCGTCGGGCCAAGGAAACTGCGCGCAGTGGTCATAGTGAATCTCGGTTTTGACCTCTCTGGAGAAGAGCTCGTCGATATAGCAACCGAAAATTTCAGCCATGACGGGTAAGAATGCAATATCCGGCGCAGCCTTTGCGTTTTCCCATTTCGAAACCGCTTGAAAAGTGACGCCTAATTTGTTTGCAAGCTCTTCTTGGCTAAGCCCCTTTTTCTTTCTGTATTTCAGAATATTCGCTGCTAAAACTATATTTACGTTTTCCATATCACCCTCTCCTTTCTTTGTATTCATTATATCACATCTCTTCCCCTTGCACAATAAGTCATTGGTTTAAATTCTTCAACCTGGGGTTGAAGTAAACTATCAGCTTATTGACTTGGGAAAGGATCTATAGTATAATAACCGTGTAACATTATTTCCGAAAGGAGGTGGACAAAATGAAAGCTAATATTTCGATGAAATCGCATAACACTTGTCCACTGCCGTTTCAACTCAAATGAGGATAAATTGTTGACGCTGATTTCATCGGCGTCATTTTTTATTTCATTGAGGAGAAGAAATTATGAAATCAGTAACACGATATTATTCAAACGAAATCGATCAATTTGCGACCAACTCGCTTTATGAACGTACCAAAGTTTATGTCCCGGCATTCCAAACAGTCATAACACAATCAAAAGGAAACGAGATTTTCAGAATCATTCACTCTGCCGGAAGGACCTTTATCTCCGTTCAAGAAAAACACATGCCAATAATCCAAGAACACGTTCACACAAACGATATTATTGAAAAACTTTGTTCACCCAATTTTTATAGCGAGATACTTGATTTACTGGGCTATAATTCTTGCGAATTTTTATTAGAACCAAGCGAAGAGTTTTTGCAAGATATCCATTACAATTGCGTACATATGCTGGACTACGTTTGTGTGAGCGACACTTTCACACCACATAGTATAGATTTAGTGGAGAAAATCGTGCGCGGAGAGGAAAGATTCATTCTTGATGAGAGTTTCGATGACACTATGTACTGCATCACGGAACAAGAAAAAATGGTTAGCTGCAGCTACTATAAACCAAATTGTGACATATTTGAAAATACCTGCTCAATGCAAGTTTTTTCACGTTCTCAGCATAGAGGAAAAGGCTACGGGAAAATGACTGCTTCTGCCGCAACGCAAAATATTCTTTCAAATAATAAGATTGCTCTTTGGGCATGTCAGGTTGAAAATATGCCATCAAGAAAAATTGCCGAATCTTTAGGGTATGTATTGATTGGGGGCGAACTCCGTATCATAAAATAAATGCATCGAATAAAATATTGATTATTATTCGATCTACTCAAAGCCAAAAAGAGAGCCCGACGTACCAGCTCCGGACTCTCTTTTTGAGTTACCCCAACCATTTTGAACCTTTCATAAAAATTTGATATTTTATATCATGGTAAATTGCTCAGTTCTTTTGTCGGTGCGGCGATAGGTATATTCATCATCACCGCTTCCCTGCAGAACGATCTCATCATCCGCATAGCGTTTGACACACCACATAAGACCTTTTGTTGTCATAATGCTTTTGCCAAGCTCGCATTGCTCGGTCGGGATTTGTATATCCCTTGACTCATAAGAGAAATCGCAATGGAAGCTGCACCATTTCTCACGATTGTCCTTATAATTCCGAATCCTGAAAAACTGCCCGCCGCTAAACAGACCAAGGTCGAAAACGATGTTATACGACGCTCCGCAATAAATATTGGTATTCTCTGCTTGGATCGAGAAAACGTACTCTGTCTTTCCCGTACATAAGAAAAAGCTAAAATCATCATGTGTCGCATGATAACTGTCAGCCATTCTCCACAAAGTAAGACATTTGGGAATTCCGGCTTCTTTTACGGTTGGGAGCGGTGTGCCGCTATGATCCACCACAAAGGATTCCAGACGTCGCATTGAGTTCTTCAAACTCGGGTCATAGGCCTCCCCCAATTCTGAAGCTAATTCACTATTACGAATTACTGTATGAGGATCACTATCTTCCACAAAATATGCATATTCCGTTTTTTGGCTCACCAAATCTCTTTCGCAGATCGCCACAAGACGCTTTTTATTTTCGTAGCCGCGATAAAGTTTTGTACCCAATACATTTTTGTCTGACGTACAATAAATCATAAGTGAGAACTTTTCTGTTTCTACGATCTCACAATTCTGGCCACGATAGACGCCGCAGGTAAAATGCTCAACGTCGGCATCAAAGGTGCTGATACCATCCTTTAAAATGGAATCGGTGCTGACAGAAAAGACTCTGCTGATGAGTACGATTTTAGCAATCTCCGGAAACGTCTGATCAAGCTCCCAGCGAGAAACGGTTTGCCGTGTCGTGCCAAGTTTTTCTGCAAACTCTTCTTGTGAAAGTCCGTGCTCGATTCTGATTTGCTGTATCCTCTGCCCAAGTGTCATAACGATTTCCTCTCTCTGCCCATTTGTTTGAGTTTATTATATCATATTACGGGCAAGATGTCTACCAACCGAATGCGGAAGTTTGTCACGCTGCGCGTGACAAACATGTTCACAAGTTCAAATTCAACGGGTCAGGGAGAGTACTTGATGACGTTTTATCCCTGCCCATTTCAGGCAGATGAATTCGATAAATTTTGTTTTAGCAGATTTTGCCTTTTTTCAAAGCAGCTTGAACATCGCTATCGGAAACCAAAGTATATACCTTTGCTCCATATTTTTGTTGTAATAGATCACTTCCGGGAATATCATTTTCATTATGCGCTTTAGTATCCACAATACTGATCACCGCTACGATATTAACGTCATACTCCTTTATGAGCCGATTCAGTCTTTCATCGATTGTTTTTCCTGAACCTATCATATCATCTATTACAATGATATGGTCACCGGGGCAAGGCGTATATCCGCAAATCATTCGTCCGCGACTATCCGGGAGCTTGCGATCATAGGAATAGGAGGTTGTTACTCCATATTTTTGGAATAATGCACATGCTGTTGCTGTCGAAAAAGCAAGACCATGATATGCAAGTCCCATGATCATATCATAGGACAAATTATTTTCACAGATCAAATCCGCAAAGCATTCACCAATTTTTGCAATTTGGGCATTTGTTGAAAAATTTTCTGTATTGATTCGATAAATTTCCTCAGTATCAAAGGTAAGCACTCCGCTATGATACATTAAACGAACAAACTGCTCCTTATAGGTATATGCATTCAGCTTATGCCCCATCAACTCGTCAATCGTAATCCCAAAATAATCTGCCAATTGTGGAAGAATTGATATATCTGGCGAAGAAAGCTCATTCTCCCATTTTGATATCGCTTGCGTAGAAATGTGTAATGCATCGGCCAATTTCTCTTGTGTATCTCCCTTGCACAGCCGCAATCTTTTGATGTTTTGCCCAATCATAGTAATTCTCCAATAATAAATATTTAAGATGGCCATCTCATGATTCTATTATATATGGTTTTGTTTGATTCGTCAATCAGCGGTTATTCTATTATTTTGCAACCGCTGGTTTATGGAATTGTAGAATAGATCGCTTTCCAATGTCACCAATATTCCCCCACGGGGGGCGGGGTAGCAAAACAGCGCGAGCGCAGTCAGCGTATTTGGAAATTGGAAGAAGTGTACCCCCCATACACATCACCCGGATTATCAATATTCCCCCTCGGGGGATGGCGAGGGGGATGTCACGAAGTGACAGGGGGTG
>JAZNZB010000096.1:0-7031 GCA_045594705.1 Eubacteriales bacterium | reverse complement strand
TAGCGTAACGGGAGGAAGGGGTTTGCGCAAAGAGATTGGGAAACAGAGATTTTTCAATGATAAAGGGCTGAATCTTGTCTTAACTCAACCCTTATTTCATATTTTCCCGCTAATTTTTCAGCCCCATCGGGCTGCTTTTTTATATCTTTTTACGCCAACGCCTTTTCCAGTCTCTCTCTGATCGCCTTCAAGAACTCCAGGGAATTGACCGAGGTCACTTGTGTACCGGGCACGACAAGGCCGACCAGATCCTTGGTCATAATGCCGTCGTTCAGGGTCTGCAGGCAGGCAGCCTCCAGCTTATCGGCAAAGTCAACAAGGTCGTCAAGGCCGTCCAGCTGACCTCTCTTACGCAGCGCTCCCGACCACGCAAAAATGGTGGCCATGGGGTTGGTCGAGGTGGTCTCGCCCTTAAGATAACGGTAGTAATGGCGGGTGACCGTGCCGTGTGCCGCCTCGTATTCGGTGGTGCCGTCGGGCGCAACCAGTACAGAGGTCATCATGGCAAGCGAGCCAAACGCGGTGGAAACCATGTCGCTCATAACGTCGCCGTCGTAGTTCTTGCACGCCCAGATAAAGCCGCCCTTGGAGCGGATGACACGCGCGACCGCGTCGTCGATCAGCGTGTAGAAGTACTCAATGCCCAGCTCCTCAAACTTTTCCTTGTAATCCGCTTCGTAAATTTCCTGGAAGATCAGCTTGAAGGTCTGATCGTACTGCTTGGAGATGGTGTCCTTGGTAGAGAACCACAGATCCTGCTTGGTATCAATGGCATACTGGAAGCAGGAATGCGCGAAGGAACGGATCGAGCTGTCCTTGTTGTACTGGCTTTGCAGCACGCCGGGGCACTCAAAATCATAAACCGTCTCGCGGAAGGTCTCGTTTCCGTCCTTGTCGGTAAAGACCAGCTCGGCCTTGCCCTCGGTGGGCACGCGGTATTCGGTCGCCTTGTAAACGTCACCGTATGCGTGACGCGCAATGGTAATGGGGGCTTCCCAGTTGCGCACTGCAGGGCGGATGGAATCAATCAGAATGGGTGCGCGGAACACCGTGCCGTCCAAAATGGCACGAATGGTGCCGTTGGGGGATTTCCACATTTCGGAAAGATTGTATTCCTCCACGCGCTGGCGGTTGGGGGTAATGGTGGCGCATTTGACCGCCACGCCGTATTTTTTGGTTGCATAAGCCGAGTCAAAGGTGACTTGATCCTTGGTTCTTTCGCGCTCAACAAGACCGAGGTCATAGTATTCGGTATTCAGCTCCACGAAGGGGTGGATCAGCTCGTCCTTGATCATCGCCCACAGCACGCGGGTCATTTCGTCGCCGTCCATTTCGACAAGCGGGGTTGTCATTTTGATCTTTTGCATGGTGTTACCTCCATATCATAATCCCATTTTGCCAATCGCTTGCATGCGAGAGAGCGCAAGGGTGTAAAAATCTTTGATCGGCATGGCAGCGTAGCCGTCATGCGTATGCTTATCCGGTTTGTTTGCAAGCGTCAGCTCGCAGGTCAGGGGACCGTCAAAGCCGGTGGCGCGGATGCGACGCATCACGCCCTCCCAGTCGGCAATGCCGTCACCCATTAAAAGGTGCAGGTCGTCTGTCCAGAAAATGTCCTGACCGGTCACACCCACGTTGTCGTTGAGGTGCGTGTGGCAAAGCGCGTGGCCGTACACGGCCAGCATATCCTTACCGCGGTTGTAGCAAAGCTCATGTCCTGCGTCAAAGCAGAAGCCGAGCGAGGGGTGTCCCGCAAACGCCTTGAAGATCGCGGCGAGATATTCCTCGCCCTCCACGTTTTCAAAGCCCAGTCGCACGCCAAGCGCGTCGGCGCGGTTAACCACTTTTGCAAAGTGCTCAATACCCGCCTCGGTCGGGTCGTGATCCTCAAAGCCGATAAAGGGATGCAGCACCATCACGGGGATGTTGTGCTTGGCGCAGTCCTCAAGGCAAGCAAGATACGTATTGGTCTCCTTTTCTGCCGCCTCGCCGCCCTGCCACATGGCAGCCACGCCGGTAAAGGGTGCGTGGATCGAGGTGTAGAGAAGGCCGTACTTGTCAGCCGCTTTACGCCAAAGCGGGGTCTTTTCCGCGTTCCAGCCGGTGAAAAAGCCGTTCCAACCAATCTCGGCAAGCAGCGCTGCGTGCTCGTCGGGCGGCAGATGCGCACCGCCCATGGCATTGATCGCGTATTGATACTCTCCCGTAAACATCTTATTTGTTTCCGTTTGCGTAATAGTTCATCAGGCAGCCGTCCAGAATGATCTGCTTTTCGGTATCGGTCAGACCCTTGACGTAAAGCGTCAGAGCGTGCGTCGAGCCATCGGTGCAAATGACCGTAGCGTCAAATTGCTCGCAGCCTTGCGCAAGCTTTGCACGGATGTCGGGCACGAACACGAAATCGCCCTCGGTGTAGGGGAATTCGGTGTCTTTGTCCAGTGTGAAGGGAAGAATGCCCCAGTTGATGCAGTTGGAGCGATAACGCTTGGTGGCAAATTCGTAGCAGATGTTGGCAAAGCCGCCCAGCACCTTCTGACAGGATGCCGCCTGCTCACGTGCCGAGCCGTCACCCGGCTTGTTGGCAAACAGGCAAGAGCCAAACTGCGTGTTTTGTGCCAGAGCGTTTGCATCGCCCACGGCAGAAAGAGCACGGCAGAGCTTTTCGGAAATGTTCCCATTTCTTCGATCCTTTTCCTGCGCGGCAACCGCCTTGGAGCGTCCGACGTACTCGGGGCAGCGGCGGGAGAGCGCAAACTCGGCAAGGCGCAGGGGATTGGATCTGTAGGACGAGGTCTCGCCCGAGGGGATCAGCTCGTCGGTGGTGGTGACGGGGTCACGAATGACCGCCGCCAGCTCAACAAGCAGATTGTCTGCCAGCGCGTACTGTGCCGGCCAGTCGGTGATATTGGGACCCATGACCAGCGCGGTCTGGGGCTGCGGGTTTCCGTAGCCGTTATAAACGCGCTTTTCGTAGGGAGAGGCATCGAAGGTGTAGGCTGCAGGGGTGAAATCGTAGTCGATATCGGTTGCCGCCGTGATCACGCCGCCGTTTGCCGCGGTTGCCGCGATTGAGCGCGCGTCCATAAGGGCGACACAGGAGATCTGTCCCTCGCCGGGCTTGGAGCCCTCGCGGTTGGGGAAGTTGCGCGTGGTATGGCGCAGGGATAGACCATTGTTGGCAGGCACGTCACCTGCACCGAAGCAAGGGCCGCAGAACGAGGGCTTGATGACCGCACCCTGCGCAAGCAAGGACGCGCTGACGCCCTGTCTGGTCAGCTCCAGGGAAACGGGAATGCTGGTGGGGTAGACCGAAAGCGAGAATGCGCCGTCGCCTACGTCACCCGTTTTCAGAATGGCATCCGCCTCGCAAATGGATTCATACATACCGCCCGCGCAGCCTGCGATCACGCCCTGATCGGCATGCACGCCATGCTCGTCCACCTTGCTCGTCAGTGCCAGGGGCGCACCCGGGAACAGCTGCTTTGCCTCAGCCTCAACGCCTGCGAGCAGCTCGCCGGCACGCGCGTTGAACTCGTGAATGGTATATACGTTGGAGGGATGGAAGGGCAGCGCGATCATGGATTCGATCTTGTCAAGGTCGATCCGGATCATGCGGTCGTAGTACGCGCCGTCCTCGGGAGAAAGCTCCTTGAAGTATTCGCCTCTGTTGTGCGTCTCGTAGAAGGCTTTGGTGCAATCGTCGGTGACCCAGATGGAAGAAAGACAAGTGGTCTCGGTGGTCATGACGTCAATGCCATTACGGAAATCCATGGAAAGATTTGCCACGCCCGGGCCGACGAATTCCAGAATTCTGTTCTTGACAAAGCCACCGGGGAATGCCGCGCCCACAAGGGCAAGGGCTACGTCGTGCGGGCCGATGCCGCGACGGGGCGCACCGGTCAGATATACCAGCACCACCTCGGGCACAGGAATGTCGTAGGTGTTGCAAAGCAGCTGCTTGACAAGCTCGGGGCCGCCCTCACCCACAGCCATGGTGCCGAGAGCACCGTAACGGGTGTGAGAATCCGAGCCAAGGATCATGCCACCGCATAAAGCGAGCTGCTCTCTTGCATAAGAGTGGATGACCGACTGGTTGGCGGGCACGTAAATACCGCCGTATTTTTTGGCAGCCGAGAGGCCGAATACGTGGTCGTCCTCGTTGATGGTACCGCCCACCGCGCAAAGGGAATTGTGGCAGTTGGTCAGTGCGTAGGGCACGGGGAACTTTTCAAGTCCCGAGGCGCGCGCCGTCTGGATGATGCCAACGTAGGTAATATCGTGAGAAATCAAGGCGTCAAAGCGAAGCTTTAACGACTCTTGGTCGTTGCTTGTATTATGAGAAGCAAGGATCTTGGCCGCAATGGTCTTTTGGCGGGACGTATCCTTGTCGCGATCGCAGCTTCCGGGGCAGGGTGCACCGTTGCACAAAAACACACCGGAATCGTACAGTGTCACTGCATTCATAAAAGGGCCTCCGTGATAAAAATGAATTACGATTATTATATCACGTTTTGCAAGAAAGGTCAATAGCATCTTGCAAATTCACGCCCCGTCCGCACGATTTTTTTGAAGCGTCGTTGACAGTATTTTCGATTCGTGCTATAATGAAAAAAACGGAAGAGGGGAAAGCGGAATGGACTTAGGCACAGAATCATGCTTCGTGCGCGAATGCATCAAAAAGGAATACAGGGAGCGCTTAGAGTTCGAGCTGCAATCAAAAAAACGCCGCTCAAAGGCGATGTCGCGTTTTGCACATGATTGCGTAAAGATTCTGCAGGTTGGCTATCAAACCGTGACTGCAAACGAGCTTGCCCGTCTTTTGGGCGCGGTATCCGAAAAGGAATCCTGTTATCTGATCACGGACGGTGCAGGTGACGGCACAACCATGCCCATGCAAAAGGCAAGGGAGCTTTTGCAAAATGCGTATATGCCGGTCATTCTGATCTCGCCAGGTCTTGTCGTGATCAAGCCGGAATCGGAGGGTGGCAGCGCGGCTTATTACGTTTTTTTGTTAGCAAGAGAGCGCGGATCTTGACGTATCAAACAATATGCGAAAATTTTGAAAAATCTCTTGCAAAAGAGCATATTTTGTGTTATAATCATGATGTGTTGTTATATATAGCATATTTATGCACAAAACATAGAGATATCACCCCAGGAAAAGAGGAAGTCAAAATGGAAAATCTGAAGAAACATTTGTCGACCATTCTGCTGGTCACGGGAGTCGTTTGCTTGCTGATCGCAGTCGTCATCGCTGTCATAGCCTTTACCGGTTGGAGCGAAAACATCATGCTGATCAACGTGCTTTTGCTGATCGCTGCGATTCTGACCGTGGTGCTTGGCGGACTGGTCATGTATCTGGCCGTCATTTCCGCAACCGTTACCCGTCATTTCTTCCTGTACGATAAAAACCTTGGCAAGAACATTAAGCCGAGTGAGCTGACCTTTGAGATCGTCAATAAGCGCATGACATATTTCATGAGAAAAATTGCCAACAACGAGCGTCAGGTCTGGAGTGCCAATATCGTTGGCAGCGACGACGAACGCTTCGGCAAGAACAACGTCTACCGTCCGTTGATGGCGTATAAGATGATCTACGATCTGACCGAGCATAACCGCCCCGAATACTGGAAGCTGTTCTCCGGAGCAGACGTTGCAATCATTTCCTCGATCTGCGACGCGCTGACCGAAAACGGCGACGCACAGCTGGGAGCAACGCTGGTGTTCCTTCGTGAGCATCACGCGGAGAATATTGACAAAATCAGCCATTTCTTTATGGACAATCGCGCCTACATGCAAAAGCAAATGGTCAAATACGTACAGGCTCATATCGACAGCATGTACATGGAGTGACGCAATAGGGGCGAGAGATCTCGCCCCTTGCTTTTTTCAAAACTGTTTGAGCCGCCACGGGCGGTATGGAGGTTAGTATGTTTCGCATCAAAGTAGCAGACGTTTGCGTCGAAATAGACAACCGCTACGGCTTTGTCGAGGACGTTTGCCGTGACTATATCGTAAAAGGGGATTGCATCCCCGCCTTTCGCGTACAGATCTCGAGTGACGAGGTGCACAGAATGCTCTCGGGTGCTACCTGGAATCTGACCGCGCCCATGGCGGAAAGTTATCTGATCAACCGTGCACTCTGCCGCAAAATGGCCGAGTTTGACGCGTACCTGTTCCATTCCGCGGTCATTACCTATGGCGGTAAGTGCATTGCGTTTTCGGGTACAAGAGGCACGGGCAAGAGCACGCACGTAGGCCTTTGGAAAGATAAATTTGGCAAGGATGTGACCGTGATCAATGGGGATAAGCCCTTGCTTGCGCTGAGAAACGGGCAGCTGATCGCCTACGGTACACCCTGGTGCGGCAAGGAGGGCTGGCAGACCAATGCCTCGGCGCGCCTTGACGCAGTTGTGTTTTTGGAGCAGGCCAAGACCAATTCCATCGAGGCCATCGATCAGGAAACCTTCACCCATAAGATCAGCGAGCAGATCCTGCCGCCCGCTGTTCCCGAGATGGCGGACAGATTTGCAGAGCTGTTGCATCACACGGTCAAAAACGTACCCGCTTACGTGCTCTCGTGCAATATGAGCACGACGGCGGTGGATACTGTGGTAAAGGAACTATATAAGTAGCCGAACGGGAATCGAGCCGAATTGCCCGCCAGCGATGCATTTTCGCATCTTTCGGCGCGCTTTCGCTCGCAAGATTTGTCCATCTGTGCTTGATTATACCGTATTCTTTGAAAAAACGCCACAGAAAACTGTCGGAAAAACAGGAAATTACCGCTATATGACCGCAAAATGTTGAAAATATACGCTTTTTTTGCAACATTTGACACAATATCTTGTGCAAGGGCTTTACAAATATCACAAGATGTGTTATAATATGAGCATAAGTTTATTTGTCGGAGGATCATTATGAATTGTCCCGCTTGTGGATATGCAGAGAGCAAGGTCGTGGATTCCAGACCTGTCAACGATGGCAGCAGCATCCGTCGCAGACGTGAATGCCTGCAGTGTCAGAAGCGT
>JAZNZB010000095.1:0-42038 GCA_045594705.1 Eubacteriales bacterium | reverse complement strand
GACGAATGCTGTTGTATTGACATCCCAGATCACATACGTTCATACTTCGACTTTGAGAGCTATGGTCGTGACATCCGTTTGGAGTCAAACATATTATACACTTCCTATGGATGTGTAATCGACAATCGGTAAGGCAAAAGAATTTAAGAAAGGATTTTTAATTATGAGTAACAAAAAGACATCTTACAGTAGTTACGTCTACAAAGTAAGTGAGAACAACTACAGAGTTATTTTTAGCTACATTTCTCCCGATACAAACGAGAGAAAGCGTACTTCCAAGCGTGGATTTGGTAAGAAAAAAGAGGCAGAAGCGTGGATAAAAGACGAACTTCCTGCTTTTATAAAGCAACTCGAGCATAAAGAAACGCTTGACGAGAATCTTACCATGGCAGAGCTTATAGAGCATTATATGGAGGATGCTCGTATCCGCAGGGAAGAAACTACGTGTTTAACCAAGACAAACATTGTAGAAACCAAAATTCTTCCTTTTTTCAAAGACATAAAAGTTTATGACGTATCTACCAATCATATCCGCAAATGGCAAAATCAGATGATGACGGCTGTTAAGAAAAATGGAGAGCCATACTCCGACACATACTTGAGAAGCATGAACAATCAGTTATCTGCGATAATGAACTTTGCCATAGCATATCACAATTTACCATCCAATCCCGTTTTGAAGGTAGAAAGGATGGGGGCTAAAAATCCAGAGGAAGAGCCTGCCATTTGGACTCTTGAG
Source organism: Eubacteriales bacterium (assembly GCA_045594705.1). Lineage (GTDB taxonomy): Bacteria > Bacillota > Clostridia > Oscillospirales > CAG-272 > SVQP01. The sequence continues at coordinate 41,299 of JAZNZB010000095.1, read as the reverse complement.
GAATATGAAAAGTTTTCGGAAGAACTTCAAGACAAACCGATGTTTTACTACATCTTTGAAGTGTTTTTCTGGAGTGGCATAAGATTGGGGGAACTTCTGGGATTGAAAAAAGAAGATGTTTCTCTTGAGGAAGGTACATTGCGTGTAAAGGCGAGTTATAAAACACAGACACGAAAAATGGGAAAAACCAAGACAAAGAGTAGTAAAAGAACGGTCTATATTCCTCAATTTCTTGTAGAGGAATTGGCTGAATATATGGAAACTCTTTACGGCTTGTCTGAAAAAGATAGAATTTTTCCCACCTCAAAAACAACTCTGCACAAAAAGCTTAAAGAAGCCGCAGAGAAAGCAGGCTTGGAGAAAATTACAATTCACGGCTTCAGACACTCTCATATCAGTATGCTTATGGATGGTGTTTCGTGTGCTTCCGTTGTGGATATTTCCAAGCGTGCTGGTCATAAGAAGCCGTCTACTACAATGATTTATTCCCACAGATACAAGAATAAAGACCAAATGATTGCAGACGAACTGAATAGGATGTTGAAAGGAGTACGTGAAAATGTCAGCGAAGAATTGTGATAAGTACAACAGATGGCGTAGCATTACAATAGGTTTTCGTGTATCTCCCGAAGAAGCGTATGCTCTTGATATGAGAGTGCTTACATCTGGGTTGACGAAGCAAGACTACTGTACTAAAAAGGTACTGGATGAAGAAGTGATTATTCGTCCAAACATAAGGGTGCAAAAATATGTATGTCAGTATCTTAATGAACTGACCGAAGAACTCAAACGGCTTGAGAAAATCGAGCAAACAACCGATGTTCTTGATAACATCAAGTATCTACTCGAGTTAATATCTCGATTAGGATAAAATTCTATAAGGAGGTAAATAAACATGAACAAGAACATACGTAGATGCTTAAACATTCATACGGAAACCTACCTAACTTCTATTGATGATTTTGCAGTTGATGTAGTAGAGTATCCCGAAGTTTATGCGGCGTTTTTGTATCGTTTAGAATATGGCGTTAAAACACTTATGTTTGGCATGGATAATGCAGAAGTAACCAAAGAAGAATTTCTTGCTATGGTAGATGCTAATCTTGCTTCTTACGCTGAGCACTATACGGAAGAATACTGCGACTAATGTATCATAATTAAAAACAAAAATGCTCTGCTATCAAGCGGAGCATTTTTGTTTTTGTGTTGTCAAAAATTCAAAGTGTTGTCAAAGTGTTGTCAGCGAGATAAAGAAAACCCCGAAAACCCTTGTAATATCAAGGATTTCGGGGTTTTGTGTATTATTCCCACTCGATGGTGCCCGTGGGCTTGGGCGTCAGATCGTAAAGAACTCTGTTGATGCCCTCGACCTCGGCGGTGATTCTCGCGGTGATCTTATGCAGTACGGGGTAGGGGATCTCCTCGATGGTGGCGGTCATGGCATCCTTGGTGTTGACGGCGCGGATGATGGCCGGCCAGCCCTCGTAGCGGCTTTCGTCCTTGGCGCCTACGCTCTTGATATCGGGAACTGCGATAAAGTACTGCCAAACAGTCTCTGCAAGACCTGCGTTGTCAAATTCCTCGCGCAGGATCGCGTCAGCCTCGCGCAGCGCGTGCAGTCTGTCGCGGGTGATGGCACCCAGGCAACGTACGCCGAGACCGGGGCCGGGGAAGGGCTGACGGTAAACCATCTTGTGAGGCAGGCCGAGTGCCTCGCCCACTACTCTGACCTCATCCTTGAACAGCAGCTTGATGGGCTCAACCAGCTCAAACTGCAGATCCTCGGGCAGACCGCCCACGTTGTGGTGCGACTTGACTGCCTTTTTGCCCTCGGCAGCCTTAATGCTTTCCAGAATGTCGGGATAAATGGTGCCCTGAGCCAGGAAGGAAATGCCTTCGAGCTTGGAGGCCTCTTCGGCAAATACGTTGATGAATTCCGCACCGATGATCTTTCTCTTTCTCTCGGGCTCGGCTACACCTGCCAAAAGATCCAGGAAACGGTCGGTGGCGTCCACGTAAACAAGGTTAGCGTCCAGTGCCTTGCCGAACACCTCAATGACCTGTTCACTCTCGCCCTTGCGCATCAGACCGTGATTGACGTGCACGCAGACCAGCTGCTTGCCGATGGCCTTGATCAGCAGTGCGGCAACCACAGAGCTGTCAACACCGCCGGAGAGTGCCAGCAGTACCTTTTTGTCACCCACCTGTGCACGGACTTGCGCAACCTGCTCGTCAATAAACGCATTGGCAAGCTCGGGGGTGGTAATGCGAACCATAGATTCGGGACGAATATTACTCATAAAAGCCTCCTTGACTTTGAAACAAATATACAAAAAAATTTTATCAAAAACGCGGCCAAAAATCAAGAGGTTAGGAAATATTTTTTGCGCGCGTCACACATTTTTTTCAAACAGCACGCTGCCGTCAAGGCTGTAAGCCGTGAAGGTGCGGTTCTCGTAGATCATGTAGGACGGCGGATTGCCTCCCTTGGGAATGGTCACCGAGCCGGGATTGAAGTAGAAAAGCCCGTTTTGCTCGTGATGCTCCACAATATGCGTGTGGCCGTACAGCACCACCGTGCCGGGTGCAAGCTCCGGCAGGTCGTGGTGGCCGTGGTACAGATAGAAGCAAAGGTCGCCGTCAAAGAGGGTGCGGGAGTCGGTCAGCACGTCAAAATCCAGCACCATGCCGTCCACCTCGGCGTCGCAGTTGCCGCGCACGCAGAGGATCTTGTCACAAATGGCGTTCAGCATGGGAATGACCGCCTTGGGCGCGTAGCCGTCGGGCAGATCGTTGCGCGGACCGTGATAGAGCACGTCGCCAAGCAAAATCAGCCTGTCTGCGCCGCTTTGGGCAAAGATGTCGCACAGCTTGGCGCAAGCGTCCGCACCGCCGTGCAGATCGGATGCGATGAGTAGTTTCATGTTTTTTCTCCGTTTCGTTGGATGATTGGTATGCACCATGTGAACGTAGGGGAAGGTATTACCTTCCCGCACGTGATGGGTGGCCGAACTGAATTGTCTGACGACGATGTATTTTTGCATCTTGCGGCTCCCGTTCGGCTAAGCATCAGAACGGATACGCGTTGCAAAGGCGTCCCCCGGGGGGAAGCTGTCGCGCAGCGACTGAAGGGGATTGGCGGGCAAAACGGTACGGTTGACCGCTCGGGTGAAACGCTCTCAAACCAAAGTATTCGCATTCCCCTTCAGTCGCTTCGCGCCAGCTTCCCCCCGGGGGACGCCTTTGCAGCGCAAATCCGCCTTTATGCATATCCGTTTCAACTCATGGTGTTTGTTTTTTTGTAGTGTAGTATAAGTGAAGTTTAGTTGCAGCAAGGTAGTACGGGCGCGCATTGCACGTCCTGATTATTCCTTCACCAGCACCTTGGTGATCTCGCAGATATAAACGCGATGGAAGTCGTCGATGGGGTAGTTTTTGAGCAGTGCGGGATCGAGGAAGTTGGCCTTCTTGAGGTCGTCCACGTAAAGCTTTTTGCAGATCAGCACCATACGCGCCTGGTCAAGATAGGGCGTGTCGCCGTCAAAAACGGGTGTCAGGCCGGTTTCGGCGTATTTATCGGTATCCCTACCGCTTTTTCTGCCGCAGATTTTCAGCGCGTCGCGCCACTGCTCGTCAAAAAAGGTCAGGGAGAGCGTGTCTGCGCTCTCGCAGAATTCATACGTATAGCGTTGCGGGCGCACAAAGCAGACGGCGATGGGCTTGTTCCAAAGAATGCCCAGGCAGCCCCAGGATGCGGTCATGGAGTTGGGGGGGCCGTCCTTGGCTGCCGTGATCAGCATCCAGTCCTTGTCAATGGCCTTGAAAACGTTATCTTGGATCTCATAGGGGGAAATTTGGCGAAACATCACTATACCTCCGGAATCAGGATTTTTTATAAAAAGGGGATGAGGGATCGGTCGCGCTGATGCTGACCTCTCCTGCATACAATATATGCATCTTGCCGTCGTCTGTCTGAACCTTCAGCGCGCCCTCGTCGGTGACATCCAGTGCGGTGGCAGGGAAGGTGCCGTCCGCCGTGATGCAGCTCACGCGCATGCCGCGCAGCATAAAGCGCGCGCGGTAGCCGTCCAGCCAAAGCGCGTTGTCGCCGCTTTGCAGGTAAGGGAGCAGGTGCTCGCAGATGCGCAATGCCAGGACTTCGGGGTCGATCTTTGCTTGCAGACTCCCCGCAACGCCGTCAAGGTTGTCCGGAAAGTCCTCGGTGGTCAGATTGATCCCGATGCCAACGGCAATGGCAGTGCCGTGCGGCGTGCCAAAGGATTCGCACAGAATGCCGCAGACCTTGCGGCCGCCAAGGTAGAGATCGTTGACCCATTTGATCTGCGATGAAATGCCGCATAATTGCTCGATGGCCTTGGCACTTGCAAGGGCTGCTGCGCAGGTAAGCCCCGTCAGCTCAGCCACAGAACGGTCGGGGTAGTAAAGAAGGGTCATATAAAGCCCTGTGTCGGCAGGAGAAAAGAAGGAGCGGCCAAGACGTCCGCGTCCCGCGCTTTGCTCGCGCGCGATGATCAGCGCAGGCTGCTGAGTTGCGCCTTGTGAGAGGCGTCGCGCCTCGGCGTTGGTCGAATCGGTCATGTCGAGCCTTATGATGCGTAAATTTGTCACAGGTCTCCTCCTTTCACTTTTTTGATATCATAAGTATAGCACATTCCGATGATTTCGTCAAGAAAATTTCGGCAAGGTTGCCGCGGCTCGCGGGGCAAAAAAGCGGCTTTGCCATGCCTTTCGCTGTGTTGGATGCGTGAGCAATTTTTGAACTTTGCAAGACCGCTCTTGACTTTTCGTGCGTCAAGGTGTATGATATTGGGGTAACGATTTATGAAAGAGAGAGTATACATGAAAACGTATATGAATATTGCGCTGCTTTGCGGCGTGATGGCGGCATGCATGCTGCTTTGCTCCTGCGGTCAGTTTGGCGGCGGACGTGAGCAGATCGATAACGTGCTGGATAAGATCTACGGTACAAATGCCCCCGAAACCACTGCTCCCGAGCAGACCACGGCCGGTGCGGAGAAGGAGCCCATCGTTCGCTACGACTTTTTTGCAAACGATATGGCACAGTTTGTCACACTGGACAAGGGTCTGTATGCGTCCTTGAGTGCCAACGTGGGCAGCGATTATATCCTCTCCGACGAGGTATTCGATGCGCAGCTCAAGGCGATGCTGTATCAGTACGCAACGCCCACCAACGGCACGGAGAAGGTGACCGATCAGCCTATCCGTCTGGGCGACAAAGCGTATATTTACTACCGCGGCGAGGTGGACGGCAAGGAATTCGAGGGTGGCTCGAATATGAGCGACTCCGCGCCTTACGGTCTTGGTATCGGATCCGGCAGCTTCATCCCCGGATTTGAAGAGGGACTGATCGGTGTCGTGCCCGCAGAAACAAGTAAGGACAACCCCTACCCCGTGCACGTGACCTTCCCCGAGAATTATAAAGAGGATCTTGCAGGCAAGGATGCCATTTTCTACGTGGTGGTGGAATACGTGGTGCAGTACGACATTCCCGAGCTGACCGATGAGTTTGTGGAAAAAACGCTCAAATATAAGCCCGAGACCGATCTGCCCGACGTGGAGGGTGCACTGGTCAAGGATTATCTTGACAACCTGCGCAAGGGTATGGAGGAAAACTTGGCAGAGTCCGCCAAGTCTGCCGCTTACAGTATGGTTATGCAGGGGATCTTGGACAAGCTGACCTTTACGGGCTATCCCGAGGGCGAGGTGGAGTACCATTACGATTATTATATCGACGAATTTGAGTACTATTATTCCTACTACAGCTACATGTACGGCTATGAGTCGATGGACGAGTTTGCCGTGGACTACATGGGTCTTGAAAAGGGTGCCGACTGGAAGGCTGAGCTGACCAAGGAGTGCCAGGGCATGGTGCAGCAGAGCATTCTGGTTCACGCCATTGCCGAGAACGAGGGCCTTGAAGAGATTTCCGACGAGGAATTCAAGGCAGAGCTTGACTACCTGGTAGACTACTATGAGGGCAAGTACACCGCCGAGTATATCCGTGAGAACATGGGTGACGCCGCCATCAAGGACAGCGCACTGTTTTCCAAGGTGCAGGAATTTATCTTAGAGAGAACGGAAATTACCTACGATTGATCAAAATCAGCTCTGTCGGGCTGCGGCAACCATTTATAAAATAAGGTTAAAGGCAATATCAAACCGTCAAGGAATGATATTGCCTTTTTTGTTTTGGTTTTGTTATGCCGCTTCCTGCCTTGGCCTTTGTGCCGCGCTGAGCATATTCTCAATAAAAATCCCGTAGCCCGTGGTGGGATCGTTGATGAGCACGTGGGTGACCGCGCCGACCAGCTTGCCGTTTTGGATGATAGGCGAACCCGACATGCCCTGCACGATGCCGCCCGTTTTTTCGATCAGCTTGGGATCGGTGATCTTGACCGTAAAGCACTTGGAGCCGGTGGCGGTTTTGTCAATGTCCGAGATGCGGATGGAATAGCGGCAGGGCTTGCCGCCGTCCACCGTGCACAAAATATAGGCGTCGCCCTCGCGGACCTCGGACGCCTTGGCGATGGGCAGGGGTGTATTCTGCGTTGCGGGCGCTTTTGCAAAGATGCCAAATACGCCGCAATCGGTGTTCGAGAGCAGCGTGCCGGTCTTGGCCGTACCGAAATAGCCCTTGAGCTCACCCGGCTTGCCCGAGATGCCCTTTTGTACGCCGCTGATAGTGACGTCGTTGACCACGCCGCGCGTCATGCCCACCAAGGCACCGCTCTCGGTATCACAGATGCCGTGCCCGAGGCCGCCGAATTCATTGGTTTTGGGATCGATAAAGGTAACAGTGCCGATGCCCGCGCCGCTGTCGCGTACCCAAAGCCCTGTTTTATAGCGGTTTTCGGAAAGAGAAAGCGCGGGAGTCAGCGTGGCCTGACAGGATTTTCCACCACGCTTGTAGGTGACGGTAAGCGGCGTTGCGCCCGCGTCTGCGATCATGCGCCCGAATTGCGCGGCGTCAAGCACCTGCTTGCCGCCAAGTGCGGTGATCACGTCGCGCGTGCGCAGTCCGGCATCGTAGGCGGGATTGATCTGCCCGCCCTCGGTGTCCACGTCGCAAAAGCCGACCACCAGCACGCCCTCGGTGGAAAACTTGACGCCAAACGGCATGCCGCCCGGCACAAGCCGCGTTCCCGCTGCGGGTGCGGCAGCCGCTTCGATCATTGGCAAATGCATGCCGAGCGAGCCAAGCACCAAGCAAAGCGCAATGGCCGCAAGCGCAAAGCGTGCGATTTGTTTACATTTGATTTTCATGGAAATATTCGTCCTTTTGTATTGTGAGTGTGGAATGGTTCCGCATTTATCATGCCCCCGTGGCGGTGCAATCATGCCTTCTAAAATATTGTACGCGTGTTGACAATTTGAAATTTTATGATAAAATTAGTTTGAGCGACAAAAACAATTTTATGTGACGTCGATTTGGAACAAAGGAGGGGAAGATTTTGGCAAGATCAGCGAAAAAAACCGCAGAGCTTGACGCTGTGGCGCGTGCGGACGCTATGCGTTTTGCCGAAGTCTGCCTGTCGTACGTCTCGCGCGGCGTGCATCTTGAGGATGGTATCGGTACTTTGGCAGAAAAGCGCATGCACGCGATCTTGAAAAATTTTGTATGCGCGGATACGGCATGCCATGAGATCCCCGTGCTGCAGACCTTGGCCTGTGAGCGTCGCGAGGCGGCAACCAACAAAAAAAGCACCAGGTATGTCTCTGACGTGCTGCGCGGCAGCAATATCTGGGAGATCCAGACCGGCAGCTTTTACCCTCTGCGTGAAAAGATTGCATGGTACATGCAGCACACGCCTTACGTGGTCACGGTGGTCGCGCCCGTGCCGTACCGCAAATATATCAACTGGATCGATCCCGAAACGGGAGCGGTGCAAAAGCGTTCGGCAAAGCCGCACGTCACAAAGCCCACGGCCATGGCGGACGAGCTTTACTGGCTGCGAGAGCATTTGCAAAATCCGAGGCTGCGCTTTGAGCTGCTGCTTTTGGAGGTGGAGGAATACAGGCTGCTTGACGGCTACGGCAAGGAGAGAAAGGCGCGCGCATCCAAGTATGAAAAGATCCCCACTGCGCTTTGCGGCACGGTGATAATAGAAAAGCCCGAGGATTTTCGTATGTTTTTGCCCGAGAGCTTGCCCGAGCAATTTACCGCTACGCAGTATGCAAAGGCATCGGGACAGCGGGGCAGAAGTGCCTATTACGCGCTGCATATGCTGACGGGCGCGGGGCTTTTGCGCGAGGGGGAAAAGATCGGCCGTGCGCAGAGCTGGGTACGGACAAATCCCAAGACTCCTTGACGATTAAGATACCCCCGACAGACGACGTGTCTGTCGGGGGTGCTTTTATTTGCTTTGCGTGTAGTTATATACAATAGTCCCCTCGGTCAGCGCCTCGTTGCCAAAGACGATGTCGATCTTTTGGAAATCCTGCTCGCTGCCGCAGTAATAGAAGGTAGCGTTGGCGATCTCACCGCCCTCAAAGGCATAGGTGTCGATCTGCTCCAGGCTTTTGGGCAGTACAACGCTTTGAATGGCAGTACATTTGTCAAAGACCTCCTGGCCGATATAGGTGACCGAGCTGCCGATCACAACGTGCGTCAGTGCCTTGCAGGAGGAGAAGGAGTAAGAGCCAATCCATGTAACGTAATCGGGAATGACGATCTCCGTCAGCTTTGTACAACCGTCAAAGGCATTCTCTCCGATGGATTCCAGCCGGTCAGGCAGCGCAATGCTTTCAAGCATTTTGCAATTTCGGATTTTTTCAATAGAAGATTGCAAAAATATACTCGTAGGGCACGCACCTACGTTTCCCATGACCGCCTGAATTCTAAATTCTGAATTCAATGAATTTCTTTCGCACAGTTGACAAACCGTATAAAACTTGCTATAATTATAAGATGAAGTTTGAGGAAAGATCTCAGGAAAGGAGAGGTGCTATGCAAACAAGGATCAAGCCTTTGACTCCCTGTATGCCCACGCGGTTTTACGGCTGGTGTCCGGACGGTCGCTATTCGCTGTCCGCATCGCTGCAGAATTTGCATGATTGCGGCTTTGGTGCGGCTGACGTATCGCTGGAAAACATTGCGCTTTGGGATGACGCATGGCAAAGCGTGCTGTATGCCGCTGCTGCGCGTGCCAAGGCTCTTGGAATCGCCTTGCCCGTGTGCCACCTGCCTTTCTATATGCCCAATCCCGATGACAAGGTGGCCATGCAGCGTTTTGCGCGCGAGCAGGAGCGCGGCATTGAGGCGGCCGCACTGATGGGAATTCCCGTAGCGGTTATTCACCCCATCGCCCGCCATTCGTCAAGGATGTCCAAGCAGGAATGGTTCGCCGAGAACGTCGCATACCTCTCTCCGCTTTGCCAAAAGGCAAAGAAATTGGGTGTGACGCTTGCCGTGGAGAATATGGCAAGCACCAAGGAGTCTTTGCACGACCATCTGTACGGCTGTCGCGCCGTGGAGATCAAGGCTCTTGCCAATCAGCTTGGAATTTCTACCTGCTGGGATACGGGTCACGCGCACACCGCGGGGCTTGTGCAATCCCATGAAATCGGGCTGCTGGGCAGTACGCTCGCAATCGTGCACTTGCACGACAATCGCGGCGAGGACTCGCATCTCGTGCCTATGACGGGCGAGATCGACTGGGCTGACGTGGTGCGCGGCCTTTGTGCCGTGGGCTACGAGGGGGCTTTGGATTTTGAGACCAAGACCTCACACCTTTGCATGTACGACAAAATGCGCGAGCAGCTGGCAGCAGACACGCTGAGCGCAGCACGCACGCTTGTGCGTATGATGCAAACTACTAAAGGATAAGGACGGATTTTTATTATGATCTTATATAATTCACTTTCACACAAAAGAGAAGAGTTCGTGCCCCATGAGCCGGGCAAGGTCAGCATTTATACCTGCGGACCTACCGTGTATCACTATGCGCACATCGGTAACCTGCGCACCTACATCATGGAGGACGTGCTGGAAAAGTACCTGCGCTACGCAGGCTATGACGTCACGCGCGTCATGAACATCACCGACGTCGGGCACTTGACAAGTGACGCGGACGAGGGCGAGGACAAGATGCTCAAGGGCGCAAAGAGAGAGCATAAAACGGTCATGGAGATCGCACAATACTATACCGATGCGTTTTTTGCGGATTGCGAAAAGCTGCGCATCAAGACGCCCGATATCGTGCAGCCCGCAACCGGCTGCATCAAGGAGTTTATTGATCTTGTGCAGGGCCTTTTGGATAAGGAATATGCGTACGAGGCGGGCGGCAACATCTATTTTGACACCGCCAAGCTGGATAAATACTACGTGTTCAACGATTTCTCGCAGGAGGATCTTGCCGAGGGCGTGCGCGAGGGCGTAGAGAAGGACGAGAATAAGAGAAACAAGGCGGATTTCGTGCTTTGGTTTACCAAGTCCAAGTTTGACGACCAGGAGCTCAAGTGGGAGTCTCCCTGGGGCATTGGCTACCCCGGTTGGCATATCGAGTGCTCGGGCATTTCCATGAAGTACCTTGGCGAGTACCTGGATATCCATTGCGGCGGCATTGACAATGCGTTCCCGCACCATACCAACGAGATCGCGCAGAGCGAGGCGTACATTGGCCATAAGTGGTGCAATTACTGGTTTCACGTGCTGCATCTGAATACCGACAGCGGCAAGATGAGCAAGTCCTCGGGTGAATTTCTGACCGTGTCGCTCCTGGAGAGCAAGGGATATGATCCTCTGGCATACAGATTCTTCTGCCTGCAGTCGCATTACCGCAAGTCGCTTGTGTTCTCTTGGGAGAACCTGGATAATGCAGTGGTCGCTTACGAAAAGCTGATCGCGCGCATCATGCAGCTCTCGACCGAGGGCGAGGTGGACGAGGAGGCTTTTGCTGCGGGCAAGGCAAGCTTTGTCAAGGCATTGGATAACGACCTCAATACCTCGCTTGCCATCACCGCCGTTTACGATGTGCTCAAGGCAAAGTGCAACGATGCCACCAAGCGCGCACTGCTCAATGACTTTGACGCAGTCCTGTCGCTGGAGCTGGTGCAGACCGCCGACAAGCGCCGTGCTGAAAAGGAAGAGGCAGAAAGAGCGGAGCGCGAGCAGGCCATGAAGGACCCCTTTGTAGCCGAGATTTTGACTCTGATCGACCAAAGAGCCGCAGCCAAGAAGGCAAAGGATTTTGCCGAGGCTGACCGCATCCGTCAGTACCTTTTGGATAAGGGCGTGACGCTGATCGACTCGCGCGAGGGCACTACCTATCAGATCAATCAATAAGAAAGAATACGGAAATATGGAAAATAACGCAAAAAAGACCACCAGGGAAGCGGTCATGTACCTGATCTTCGGCGTGCTGACCACTGCTGTGAGCTGGATCGTGCGCTTTGGCATTCTGTGGCCGGGTAAGGCCATTTTGGGCATTACGGATGAGTTGAGCATCGAGTACACCGTGCTGTTTACGGTGGCGAGCGTGATCTCCTGGGTGTGCGCCGTGCTGTTCGCATTCTTTACCAACCGCGCGTACGTGTTCAAGGATGCAGACAAAAAGGCCAACATCTGGGTGCAGATGGCCGAGTTTTTCGGCGGCAGAATTGCGACGTTCGTGCTGTTTGAGTATCTGCTCAATCTGGGCGTCGTCATGCTGCTGGGCGCGATCTTGCCTGAGCAGATCGAGCTTTTGACGCTGGATCTGTCCGCCTACAGAGGCGCGGGCATCGAGCTTTTCGCCATGGGCGTGGCCTCGGTTGCAAACATCGTAGGCAACTATATCATCGGTAAGTTTTTGGTGTTCAGAAAGGCCAAGAACCCGACCGACTAAATGGTTATGTAAAATGAAAAAACCGACCTTGCGTCGGTTTTTTTTCTTTGGTAGTTACGTCGCGCGTAACGGGGGACAGGCCCTTGTTACACCGCGATATTGTTTTTTTGGCTGATTTTACTTGTCCTGCGGCGTAACAATGCTCCGTCCCCGGTTACACGCGTTCCCCGAGCGGTCAACCAAGCGTGTAACTGCGGAGACGGCTTTTCATTGATCGTTTGCAGGGGCCGGTGCCCTCGACAGCCCGCAACTTAGTTCCGTCCACCTGTTACGCACGCGAGGGAGAACGTGAGATCAAACAGCTTTGCGGTCGCATTGGATCGAGGGCTGTCGAAATATGAATTTTCGTTTCGTGCAAGGCTTTGTGCAATCCGTGCAAAAGTATTGCATTTTTTTTGTTGATAGAGTATAATGGCAATGTTCTTATAAAGGCGAGTGTGCCTAAAATGAAATTTGATATGAAAAAAGGAGATTATTTTCATGAAAAACAATAAGGGTTTTTCTCTGGTTGAGCTGATTGTTGTCATTGCTATTATGGCAATTCTGGCAGCTGTTGCAATTCCTACCTTCGCTGGTTTTATCGGTAAGGCACAGACTGCATCGGACGAAAGCTTTTTGAATGACATTGAATATGCACTCGAGCTTGCATCTGCTGGCAAAGAGGGCGGCTTGAATGGTGAGATTAGTGTTATCACTGCTAGCAAGAAGGTTTCTGAAATCAAAGTGGGTGACACTACTGTCTATAAGACTGGTACAGACGCAGTTGATACATATGAGCTGAAAGAAGTAATTGATTTCAATTATGAAATGAAGAAGTTGGAAGATGGTACCTATAAGCCCAATGGCGAAGGTAAGTGGACCAAGCAACAGTAATGTATTCCCGAACCCCATTGATAAACCAATGGGGTTCTTTTTTTATTCCCAAATTTTGATTGTGAGGTAACATAATGAACCGCGCGAACAACAAAGGCTTTTCCTTGGTGGAGCTGATCGTGGTGATTGCGATCATGGCTATTCTTGCCGCCGTTGCGATTCCAACCTTTGCAGGCTTTATCCGAAAGGCCAACGAGGCGTCGGACATCCAATACATGCACGATGTTGAGTATGCCATTCGGCTTGCATTTGCCCATGACCCGACGGTGGAGTTCACGGGCTTTGTTGCGCACGTCAACCCCAACACCGGCTACGTGGAGGATGTTACGTATACCATTCGCGGAGCCCTTGGCCCCGACGGGGAATATGCCGATCGGGAATTCAGTCACAAAGAGGGCAACGGAGACAACGCCTCTCCCATCATCGATTGGGAGTATTCCTTCAAGGCGGCAGACACCGTCACGTCCAACCCAAATTGGCTGGCGCATTGGGGGATCGTGGAAACCGAGGATGATGGGCTTGGAGATCATCACTGAAGATCCGGTAGGATAGAGGCATTATCGTCATAAACTGTTTAGCCTCGCATTCTCCCCCCTGCGCCTGTAGCAAGCCGGCGCGCGTCTATCCCCCCTCCCGGAGTGGGGCTGTGAAGGTAGGAATCATCGCTAAAAAATTAACCGTGATGGAACACAATTCTTATGCTTAACATAGCAAATTGAGTATTCGTTAACGGTCAAGTTACCCAAAAGCGAAAACAACTCTCACTGCCCCCTCCGGGAGGGGGGATATTTTGCGCTGCCCTGTGCCGGGCGCAGGGGGGAGAATGCGAGGCTGAACGGTTTATGCGCGCATTATCCCAACAAATTCTCCTTAACCACTTGATCGATATAGTCACAGATTTGGTGAAAGTTGCGATCAATTTGTCTGTTTGTCACAAGGATTACCTTGAGACCGTATTTGCTCCCCCCTTGTGATTTTTTTATTATTATAGCAAACAAGTGATGCTTTGGCAAGCCAACAATCATCAAAATTAAACTCGTGAAAGCCATTTGATTGCTCGCCTTCCTTCATGCTTACCCTCCACGGGGGACGCCAAATTCGTCTTTTTCTGCTATAATGAGAAAAAAGCAAAGGGAGGACGGATATTTGACCGTACAGGAAATCATTGGGCAAGTGAGCAACGTATTGTCGGGCAGGGTCGATGAGGCGGAGCTTTATGCATATTTTAACGAGATCGAATTGATCATACAGACGCAGTATCTGGGTATTGCACATGGGGATGCTGTGCAGTACACAAGGGGGCATGGGGACGTTGTGCCTATCGTGACGGGCACGTACGAGCGCATGTATAGCTATTGGCTGCTCTCCAGAGGGCATTTCAAGCTGCACAATGAGTCGCAGGCGGAGCGGTTTCGCAAGCTGTTTGTGGCCGAGAGCGCAGCGTTCCGCAAATGGCTGATCCGTACGCATGGGCAGGGAGATGCGCGGCGCAGCGGTCGCGGTGTGTATCTGAGTGCGTATGGCATTGCCTGCAAGCATGGCTTTTCGGGCAGCGAACAGGAATGGCTGGAGTCCTTGCGCGGTAAGGATGGTGCGGATGGCGCAAACGGACGAAACGGTAAGGACGGGAAGGATGGCCTCGACGGCAAGGATGGATTAAACGGAGCGGACGGGAAAGACGGCGCAGTTGGCCCGCAAGGCCCTCAAGGCGAACCCGGCCCGCAAGGTCCGCAAGGCGAACCCGGCCCGCAAGGCCCGCAGGGTGAGATTGGCCCACAAGGTCCGCAGGGTGAGATTGGCCCGCAAGGTCCGCAGGGCGAACCCGGCCCGCAGGGCGCGCCCGGGCGTGACGGTGTGGATGGAAAAGACGGCAAGGACGGCTCGGATGCACCGGTGTATGATCTGCAATTTGACGCAGATCATATGGTGCTTCAGCTGCTTTGCAACGGCGTGGTGATGCGCAGCTTTGATCTGATCCAGCGCGCGGACGTTGAGCTGCTTCGCGGACTGATGGACGCGGAGAGCGTTTTCGTGTTTGACAGGGAAGGGGCTTTGATCGTGCCCCGTGATACTGACAACTAAATTAAAACAAAAAGGGCTATCTCAATCTGCTTGAGATAGCCCGTTCGGTTATTCTTGGATTTGGGGAAAGTCCAGCTTGCCCCTGGTTGCGTCTGCGCACAGGCGCGCCATGTACTCGCGGGATTCCACCATGCCGCCACGTGTCCACTCAATGAATACGTGGAAGAATGCGCCTGCATGGTAGCGCAACAAATACTTTTGCGCTCCTGCGCTCTCGGCCTTGCCCAAAAAGGTCAGATCCATGTTGTGAGAAATGCAATCCAGAATCAGGCCGCCAAGTCCTGCGTGCATAGCTGCATTGACCAGCGCGGAGTATTGCCCCAGCGTTTCAAAAAGCGTCAGGTAGTACTGATAGGTGTCGGTATATAGATTTTGCTCCACGATCTTGGCGTGAATCCGCTCTCCCACGTCTTCCATGAATTTGCGCAGAATATCTTCCTTGGAGGAGTAGTTTCTGTAATAGGTCATACGGGAAACCCGGGCCTTTTTCGTGATCTCGGTGATGGTAATGCTTGCATATTCGCGCTCACTCATCAGCTCGGTCAAGGCTGCAACGATCCGCTCTCTTGCTAAGCGGTTCTGATCCTTTGTTTTTCGCATTTCTTGTTCTCCGTGTTGCAATTTTTGGTTTTTTGTCACGATACCAGAACAGTGTATCATATTTTACATGTAAAGTCAAGAGCAACTGCACAAAAAAACACATATGTCACATCAATATACGGTTGACAAATTGTGCATGATCGGGTATAATTGCAAATAGAGTATGACAAAACTATGACGAGAGAGGGAAAATATTATGAGCAAAACCAAACAGCCGCCGCGCTTTGATTTCAAGAAAAAGCCGCGCAGACCCGGCTTTCTGATGGGTGTGGCCAAGCATATCATCAGCATCCCCGATCTGAAGCACCGCCCGTACAAGCTGGATCGCCACGGCATGGAGGAGATTGACGGCAAGCCGTATCTTTTGCTGATCAATCATGCGTCCATGGTGGATTTCAACGTCATGCTGGACGCTACGCGCGGCGCACCGCTCAACAACGTCATGACACTGGAGGGCTTCCGTGATTTCACCGAGCCGCTCATGCGTCATCTGGGCGTGCTTGGCAAGCGAAAGTACGTGCAGGATTTCCAGCTGATCAAGCACATGCGCTACTGCGTTGATACGCTCAAAACGGTATTCGTGCTGTTTCCGGAAGCAAGATACTCGATTGATGGCTGCACCTCGTATCTGACTCCCTCGCTTGGCAGCCTTGCAAAATTTTTGCGCGTGCCCGTGGTGGTGATCCGCATTCACGGCAACTTTGTATCCTGCCCGCACTGGAACTGGATCAATAAAAAAGGTCCGATCGAGGCTGAGATGTACCCCATCGTCACGGCAGAGGAGACCAAGACCCTGTCGGCAGAGGAGATCTATGCAAGGATTGTGGATAACTTCCAGTACGACGACTTTGCATGGCAAAAGGCAAACAATGTTATCATCGACCATCCCGAGCGTGCCAAGGGCTTGCATTCGCTGCTTTATAAGTGTGCGTGCTGCGGTACTGAGGGCAAGATGGAGTCCGCGGGCATTCATCTGTGGTGCGAGAGCTGCGGAAAGAAATGGGAGATGACCGAGCTTGGTGAGCTCAAGGCTTTGGAAGGCGAGACCGAGTATTCGCATATTCCCGATTGGTCGCGTTGGGAGCGTGCTTGCGTGCGCGAGGAGATCCGAAACGGTACGTATTATTTCGAGGACGAGGTCGTGGTGGAAACACTGCCCAATGCCAGAAAATTTTATCCGCAGGGCAAGGGAACGCTGACCCAGACGCCCGAGGGCACAAAGCTTGTTTGCGAGAGCGTGTACGGCGAGCCCTTGACAGTAGAGTGGAAGGCACTCAATCTGGACAGTCTGCACGTGGAGTTCAACTACAAAAAGAGCAGGACTGCCAAGGGCGACTGCGTGGATTTGTCCGTGCCCGAGGACAGCTACTGGTGCTACGTATCCAAGAAGGACGTGCTGGTCAAGCTTGCGTATGCGACTGAGGAGATTCACTTCTTTGCCAAGGAAAAGGCCGAGGCCGAAAAGATTAAGAATTAAGAATGCAGAATTGAGATAAAAAAACCGCTCTTTCGAGCGGTTTTTTCTTGCTTGTGTTCAGTTAACCAGCTTTTCCATTTCGCCTACGCGAGGAGCTGCCGAGGTGGCGGTGATGTTGTTTAAGAATATGACGTCCTTAGCGCCCGTCATGTCCACAAAGTCTACGATGTCACCGTCAAAATAACGGTAGTCGATGACGTACACGTACTGATAATGGTCGACAAGGAAGGGAGCAAAGCAGTTGCCGAACGATTCCTTGACCAGCACCACGGCCGAGCCGTCTGTGATATTTGGGTTCTCAATGCTGCAATAATAGCTTTGCGTTGTGCCCGTGGGGTTGTCGCTGGTCAAAAAGCAGTTGTATTTGGAGGCAGCGGCTGCATACATCTTATCGGTATCCTTGCGCACCACACCGCCTGTGAATTTCTGCCTTTGGCCGTCCGCGGTGTGCACGTACAGCGTGTTGCTGCCCTGCGGCACAAATGCTTCAACCACATCGGGATTTTTTTGCAGTGCAGGGGCTTTGGTGTGGGAGTAGAGCGTGCCTAAAAATCCGCTGAATTCCAGCTTTTCGTAATAGGAAAGGGGATGCGCGCTAAGCCCCGCGTCTGCGCAGTAGGCGGTATAGGCGTAGTATGCGCCAAGCGCGGTCCAGTGGTGGTCGGTGCGGAAGTAGAGGTATTCGTCCTTGTGTGCGCCAAGGGCCGAGTAAACGTCCACGCAGGTTGCATTTTTGTGTGCAATGCCCGCGTACATGCCGTCAATGGCTGCCCGTGGGTCGGATGCGTCGGTCTTTTGCAGCACGCGGTCGTTATAGGCATATGCCAGCGGCACGACCATGGAATAAACGTTGGCCTTGCCGTCCAGCCTTTCGGCGGCTTTGTCGATCAGAGCGGAATACCGCTCGGAATTTGCCTTGTTCTGATAGTACATTTCGTAGGCGGTGTCGCCTGTGATGTAGTAGCCCGCGATGGTCTCCACCTTGACGTCCTCGCCGCCCTGCTGCCCCTCTTGGTTGCCCACGTTAGAGGCACCACTCTGGAATTGCTCCGAGGCAAAGCCCTTAAGCGAGGAGATGGCATCGTTGACCGTGATCAATGTTTCGCGAAAAGGATAGGTATCGGCAAACCAGGTGCTGATCTGCTCTGTGTACTGTCCCGAGAAAAAGGTGGCAAAGGTAAAGGCGGGGAAATCGGTCAGGTCGCGCTTTTCGGATTCCGAGTGCTCGGGTCGCAAAAAGAAAGCAAGCCCCAGCACAAAGCCGATCACCATTACCGCGCAAAACAGCACGATCATGATTTTGTTGAATATATGCTTGTGATCCATATAGGCTCCTTTCTTGCGTTAAAATCTGAAATAGAGGAATGGGTTGTAGCTGTCACCGATCAGGGCCAGTGCCGAGAGAATGACTAAGACTGCGGGAATGACGGCGGCGATGGCATTGGCCACATAATAAACGGGCGGAATTCTTTTGGCATCGCGCAGCTTGCCGAGTGCGGGAGCGATCGGGAAGCAGGCAAGGATCGAAGCCGCAAGGAAGAAGCAGTTGCTCGTCAGCTGCGTTTGTGCGCTCAGATCAAAGAACGCGTTTCCGTTAGCGCAGACAATGCCGCGCAAGGTATCAAGCAGAAGCGAGAGGTCGTCGAAGCGGAAGAGCAGCCAGCCGAAATACACGATGGGCAACACCCAGATGCGCGCCAAGATCTTGCTTAGCAGTGGCGCATTCTTGCCGATGCGCAGCACGTATTTTTCCACCACCAGCCAGACAAAATAGTAAAGTCCCCACAGAATAAAGTTCCAGGATGCGCCGTGCCAGAAGCCGGTCAGACCCCAGACGATCAGCATATTGAGGATATGACGGGGAACCTTGACGCGGTTACCGCCAAGCGGAATGTACACGTAATCGCGGAAGAAGGTGGAGAGCGAGATGTGCCAGCGACGCCAGAAATCGGTGACCGACGAGGCGGCGTAGGGGTAGTTGAAGTTTTCCTTATAGTGGAAGCCTACCATCAGACCCATGCCGATAGCCATATCCGAGTAAGCCGAGAAGTCCAGGTAGATCTGCAGCATGTAGCAAAGGCCGCCAAGCAAAAGTGAGACGGCCGAAAGGCTTGAAAGGTCGGTCGTGGAGGCAGAGGGCAGAAGCGTGTCTGCGATCATGGCGCAGCCGTTGGCTAAGAGTGCCTTTTTTGCAAGACCCACGGCAAAGCGGGAAACGCCCTGCGCGGCGTCGTCCCGGGTGACGCGACGGTGGTCAATTTCGCATGCAACGTCTGCATAGCGCACGATGGGGCCTGCGATGCATTGATGGAACAGAGAGGCATAGAGCAAAAGGCTTGCGTAGCTCTTTTGTGCGCTCACCTCGCCACGGTGTACGTCGATGACGTAGGAGAGAAGCTGGAAGGTATAGAACGAAATGCCGATGGGAAGTGTAATGGCGGGAATGATCTTAGGCAGACCCGTCAAAAGCTGCACGTTTCCAAGGAAAAAGCCTGTGTATTTGAAAATGATCAGCAAAGCCAGGCAAAAGCCGGTGCAGATCCAGGCTGTAGCACGGGAGCGGCGTGAGCCGGGGCCTACCCGGTCAATGATCATGGCGCTGATGTAGCACACAAAGGTCTCAAGGCACAAAAGCAGCACAAAGGCAGGGCCTCCCCAGGCGTAAAAGATCAGGGAGGAGACCAGCAGAATGATATTGCGCGCACGGATACCGCGCGCGGCAGCGTACAGTGCGTAACTGATCACCAAAAACGCAAAGATGAAAAATAAGCTTGAAAAAACCATGTGTGCCCCTTTATGTAATGTGTAGATATTCTTCCAATCTAAAGTATATCATAAAATTGCATTGCACGCAAGAGAATTTTTGAAAATGAATCATGCTTTATTCATGCTTCAATCCATACGCACCCTCTTGACGAAACGCATTCGGAGTGATATAATAACCGTATATTAAGAGTAAATCGGTGAGCGTCAAGTGCTTGCGGGACGGGGAGTTGTCCGCAGGACGAAGTTGCAGGTAAGCCTGCAGCGCGGTTCACCCTTTGCATCCCGCTTTATATGGCACGAATACGGCGAGTTATGCCTCTTTTTCTTGCGATATGGGTGAGGAAAGGAGGATTTTTTATGAAGATAAAAAAAAGAGAAGGTCTCAAAAACGTCTACGTGCTGGTCTGCGCCGCCATGCTTGCGGCGATCAGCGTGGTTGTGGGGATTTTTTGTAAAAGCTTTCTGAATTTCGGAAACGGACTTTTCCGCATCACCTTGGAAAACTTTCCGATCATCCTCTCGGGCATTGCGTTCGGACCCGTTGTGGGAGCTTGCGTAGGGGCTGTGGCGGATATCGTCAGCTTTATACTTTCCACGCAAACCCTGGCCATCTCTCCGATCGTTACTCTGGGCGCAGCTGCGGTGGGTGCGGTCAGCGGACTGATGTCTCATTATGTGATCAAGCGTGACGGCTGCGTCCGCGTGATCCTTTCTGTTATCGCAGCGCATCTTGTCGGATCGGTCGTCATCAAATCCATAGGCCTTTTTGTGTATTACGAATGGCTGGTGCTGTGGCGCATCCCCACCTACGTGCTGATTGCTGCCGTTGAATGCGGATTGCTGTGCTATTTATATAGAAGCCCCGTGTTTGATCAATTTTTTAAGCTTGGAGGGCGCGGACGATGAATTACGATCAGGCGTTACAGTATATACACTCGATCTCCTGGACCTTTACAAAGCCGGGACTTGAGAGGATCGGGGAGCTTTGCCAAAGACTCGGAAATCCGCAAAATGATCTGAAATTTATCCACGTGGTAGGTACCAATGGCAAGGGCTCGTTTTGCTCTATGCTGGACAGCGTGCTTCGCCATGCCTCATACAACGTCGGACTTTTTACCTCTCCTTATATCAAGGAGTTCACCGAGCGTATCCGTGTGGGCGGGGAGAATATTCCCAAGGAGACATTGGCCGAGATCGTGTCCTACATTCAGCCCATTGCCGATGCGATGGAGGACAAGCCCACCGAGTTTGAGCTGATTACCGCCATCGGACTTGAATATTTCAAGCGTTGCGGCTGTGACGTTGTGGTGCTTGAAGCGGGAATGGGCGGCAGACTGGATTCCACGAATATCATCGGGAGCTCGCTTTTGTCGGTCATCACCGGCATTTCGCTGGATCATACCGCGTATCTGGGAGATACGGTAGAGAAGATTGCGGCAGAGAAGGCGGGAGTCATCAAGCAGGGGGGCGTCGCGCTTTATTGCGGCAAGGACGAGCGTGCAGAAGCGGTCATTCGCGATCAGGCGGATCGGATGGGTGCTACGTTGCTTCGGGCTGATAAGTCGGGGCTTTCCATCAAGAGATGCGACCTGGACGGTTGCGGTTTCGATTTCGGCAGCTGGGTGGACGTTGAGCTTTCCTTGCTCGGATTGTATCAGCCCGAGAATGCTGCAAACGTGCTGTGCGCTGTGGATGAGCTGCGCAGGCAGGGAATGCATATTCCGGACAGCGCGGTATATAAGGGGCTCAAGGCAGCCCGCTGGCCCGCGCGCTTTGAAAGGCTTGAAAAAGAGCCGCTTATCATTTTTGACGGAGCGCACAATCCCGAGGGGATCGATGCAGCCGTTCAAAGCGTAAAGCATTATTTCGGCGATCAAAGAGTCGCTGTTCTGACCGGCGTCATGCGCGATAAGGACTATGATTACGTGGCTGCAAGGCTTTCGGAGATCGCAAAGCGCGCCTTTTGCTTAAGGCCGGATAATCCCCGCGCACTGGATGCTGCAGAGTATGCCCGCGTGCTGACCGATCAGGGCGTGGAGGCGTCCTCTCACGAGAGCGTCGAGGCGGCGTTTGAGCAGGCAAGGGCGTTTGCGCTGGATCAGGACTGTGCGCTGGTTTGCCTGGGATCTTTGTATATGTACGAGCAAATATTCAAATTGATCTGACTGTGAAAATACTTGATTTTTATACGTATGTAAGGAGGTATGAATCATGACGATACTGAGTGTGGACGATCTTGGATTGTCTTTTGGTACAGACGTCATATTGGAGCATATCTCCTTTTCGATTGACGAGAGCGACAAATTGGGCATCATCGGCGTCAACGGCTCGGGCAAATCCTCGCTGTTCCGCATGATCACGGGAGAATACGAGCCCACCGCGGGAAGGGTGTACATTTCCAAGGACAAGTCCTTGGGCATTCTGACGCAGGACGGCGCATTTGAACGCGAGGGCGACGGTACGGCACTGTCGCTGATGTACCATGCCTTTCCGCAGCTTCTTTCCGACGAGGCGCGTCTTGCCGAGCTGGAGGCAGCCCTGCAGGATACCTCACGCGCCGACTATGAGGTGTTGACGGGGGAATATACCCGCCTGCACGAACGCTTTATCCGCGACGGTGGCATGGAATTCAGAGGCCGCTGCGTGTCGATTCTGCAAAAGCTGGGCTTTAGCCGCGAGGACGGAGAGAGGCAGATCGATACCTTCAGCGGCGGTCAGCGCACCCGCCTTGCCCTGGCCGTGGTGCTTGCCACCGAGCCGGATCTTTTGCTTTTGGACGAGCCGACCAACCATTTGGATATGGAAACGCTTTCCTGGCTGGAGAGCTTTTTGATCTCTTATAAAAAGTGCGTGATGGTCATCTCGCACGACCGTTATTTCCTTGACCGCGTGACAAACAAGACCCTGGTGGTGGAGAACTGCCATGCAAAGCTGTATAAAGGCAATTACTCGCAGACCATGCAGACACGCGAGCAGGACAGAGCTCTGCAGCAAAAGAAATACGACCTGCAGCAGCGTGAATTTGCGCGCCAGGAGGCATTTTTAGAGCAGCAGCGTCGCTGGAATCAGGCGCACAATTACGTCACCATCCGTGCGCGTGAAAAGCTGCTTGCCAAGGTTGAGCGTGTGGCAAAGCCCGAAAGCGCGCCCAAGCCCATCCGCATGCGCTTTACGGCCGCACTGCCAAGCGGTAACGACGTGCTGACCGTCAAGGGACTCGGCATGCGCTTCGGGCAAAAGGAGATCTTTTCGGACGTCTCTTTCGCGCTCAAGAAAAACGACCGCATGATGGTCGTAGGCCCAAACGGCTGCGGCAAATCCACGCTGATCAAGCTGATCTTGGACAAGCTGACGCCCGTGTCGGGCAAAATTGAGGCGGGATATAACGTCAAGGTTGGCTACTATGATCAGGAGAACCAGAATCTTGATCCCGAAAACGCAGTCATCGACGAGCTGTGGGATGCGTACCCGCAAAAGACCGAGACAGAGATTCGTAACGCGCTTGCCCTGTTCCGCTTTGTGGGGGACGACGTGTTCAAGCCCGTGGCGGTGCTGTCGGGCGGTGAGCGGGCGAGATTGACGCTTGCCAAGCTGATTTTGTCCGAAATGAATCTGCTGATTCTGGACGAGCCGACAAACCACTTGGATATTGATTCGCGCGAGGCCTTGGAGAACGCGCTGCACGGGTTTGAGGGCACGATCTTAGTCGTATCGCACGACAGATACCTGGTCGAAAAGCTGGCAACGCGCGTGCTGTGTCTTGCACCCGGTGCGCCCTTTACGGGTGACGTGCTGGACTTTTTCGTGGAACAGCCGGGACAGGGTTATACCGAATATGAGAGATACGTGCAGGCGCGTCGCGCCGAGGCCGAGGTAGGGCAGGAGTGTGCTGCTGCAGTCGAGGTCAGCAGCGCAAAGCAGCAGTATCTCAAAAACAAGCAGGATGTGGCAGCCGAGCGCAAGAGAGTGCGCCGTATTGAAAAGCTGCACGCCGAGTGCGAGGCTCTGGAAGCCGAGCTTGCAGAGATCGAGGAGGCCTTGTACGGTGAGGCCGCCACCGATTACGAGCGGGTGGCCACGTTGGACGCACGCAAGAGCGAGATCGAGGAGCAATTATTGCTTGATTACGAGGAGCTTGAAGAATTAGAGGGTTGATATGGAAATGTATCTCGGAATTGATATAGGAGGCACCAAGTGCGCGCTGGTGCTTGGCGACGAGAGCGGCGAGGTGCTGCAAAAGGTCAGGTTTGAAACTACCGATAAGGACACCACGCTTGCGCGCATTTTTGCCAAGGCAGACGCGTTGATCGCGCAGGCCAAGTCACAGGGGACACCTGTCAAGGCCATCGGCGTCAGCTGCGGCGGACCTCTGGATTCGCGCGCGGGGCTGATTCAATCACCGCCCAACCTGCCCGGATGGGACAACGTGCCAATCGTGCGTATGTTGACCGAGCGTTTTGGCATACCCGCTGCGCTTTGCAATGATGCAAACGCTTGCGCGCTTGCCGAATACCGCTTTGGTGCGGGAAAGGGCACGCGCAACATGGTGTTTTTGACCTTTGGTACGGGTATGGGCGCAGGTCTTGTGCTGGACGGACGCCTGTACGTTGGCGCAAACGACAACGCGGGCGAGGTCGGACACGTGCGCATGGCACCCGATGGTCCTGTCGGATACTACAAGAAAGGCTCGTTTGAGGGCTTTTGTTCGGGCGGCGGACTTGCACAGCTGGGCGCGCTTTATGCCAAGGACGCGCTGGCAAAGGGAAAGGGATGCGCATTTTGCAAGAGTGAGGACGAGATGGGCAGCATTAGTGCCAAGAAGCTGGCCGAGGCGGCCGACGCGGGCGACGAGGTCGCCATCGCGGTCTGGAATGCTTGCGGAGAGATGCTCGGCCGCGGGCTTGCGCTGCTTGTGGATATTCTCAATCCCGAGTGCATTGTGCTTGGCAGTATTTATGCGCGCAGCGGCCATTTGCTGCGCGAGGCGATGGAAAGAACGCTTGCTAAGGAG
This sequence comes from Eubacteriales bacterium, assembly GCA_045594705.1. Taxonomy (GTDB): domain Bacteria; phylum Bacillota; class Clostridia; order Oscillospirales; family CAG-272; genus SVQP01. The sequence goes on along the minus strand of JAZNZB010000095.1, from coordinate 16,623 downwards.
GCGTTGCCGGGGGCGTTGGCGGTCTGTCGGATCGTGCCTGCCGCGCTGACCGAATCTGTGGGCGATAAGGCCGCTTTATGTGTGGCCATGATGGCTAAGTGAGGAGAGGACTATGAAGATAGAATTGTTTGAGCATTATCCCGCACTTGTGTCGCAAAAAGAGGCACTGGAAAAGGCACGCGAGCTGCTGATCGATACGTACAACCGTGGCGGCAAGCTGCTGCTTTGCGGAAACGGCGGCTCGGCAGCCGATTGCGATCATATCGCAGGCGAGCTGCTCAAGGGCTTTGCCTCCAAAAGGGAGCTGACAGGGGATTTGCGCGCGGCTATGGGTGAGGAGCTTGCAAGCCGCTTGCAGATGGGATTGCCCGCTATCTCGCTGCCCTCGCAGGGCGCGGTCATTTCCGCGTTTTGTAACGACGTGGACGCAAAGACGGTGTATGCGCAGCTGGTGCTTGCGCTGTCAAAGCCGGGTGACCTGCTCTGGTGTATTTCCACCTCGGGCAATTCCGCCAACGTCGTGGCTGCCGCGCATGCGGCAAAGGCGTTGGGTGTTCGCGTCATCGGCATGGCGGGAGAGCGCAACTGCGCGTTGGATGCGCTTTGCGACGTGGTACTGCATGCCCCTGCGACCGACACCTATCGCGTGCAGGAATACCACCTGCCCATGTACCATTGGTTGTGTGCCGAGGTTGAGAAATATTTCTTTTGCTAAAGTATATAAGGCGCGTTGCACAAGGCGACGCGCCTAAATTTGTACAACATGTACAAAATTTTCATGCCGTGATTGGTAACTTCGTCGGTCTGTCTCTTGCATTTTCTGAAAATTGAGAGTATAATGATGGCGTAATCGGGAAAGCGATTACTAACCCATTTCTCATAAGGAGGAAATTAGCATGAAGAGCTTCAACATTCGCTTAAAGGAGATCAACGACGTTTATAGTCTGGTCAGCATTCTGGTCGCATACGACGGAACTGTGGATCTTGGATCGGGCAGATATCTCGTAGACGGCAGATCTCTTCTGGGCATTTTCAGCCTGGATCTGCGTCAGCCTGTTGCAGTGCACGTGCACAAGGACGAGGATGTAGAAAAACTTAAAAAAATGCTTAGCGACTACGTAGTTGACTAAGCACCCGGGAAAGAAAATTATAGGTAAAGGGCCCGACGGGGCTGATAAATTCGCGGTAAATAGCAGGAGTTTGTTCAATTTTAGCAGATTCCTGCTTTTTTCATTCACGATATAAAGCTTTCCCAAGGCGTTCAGCCCGCCCCTTCCCCCGCGGGCACTCACTCCGCTCTGCGTCGTTCGTTGCGGGTCCCCTTCCCCGGAGGGGACGGCTTTATGTAAGTTGCCCGCATTGAAAAGAATTGCAAGATGTATGACGAAAGAAGTCTCCCACAAAGGGAAACACCTGTAGAACGGATGCGCGCTGCAAAGCCGTCCCCTTCGGGGAAGGGGACCCGCAGTGAGTGAGCATAGCGAAACGAACGCCCGCGGGGGAAGGGGCGGGCTGATGAATTTGGGCAACTAATATTCTTTAATAGCACAGCACGAGAACTTCCCGAATTTGATAATTCTACCGAAATTCTCCATGTAAGGGATTGCAATTTACCCGCTTGAGTGATAAACTGGGGATAAAAGGAGGGGTGAATGATGAATCCAAAAGAAACAGGCAGATTCATTGCCGAGAAGAGAAGAGAAAAGAATATGACGCAGGAGCAGCTTGCGCAGCGACTGGGTGTATCCAATAAAACTGTTTCCAAATGGGAAAACGGCCGAAATATGCCGGATTATTCTGTTGTTGAGCAGCTTTGCCGGGAATTAGACATGACAGTTCGCGAATTGCTTGAAGGGAAAGCTTTGAGCGGTCTTGGCGAACAGGATGAGGATAAATATCAATTTTTGCAATACAAATTGGAGCAGACCGAAAAAAAGCTTGATCAACTGGCAAGCCGAAAAGACTGGAGCGTATCCTTTGGCGGACTTGGCTTGGGGTGTGCCCTTGCAACGGTAATCAGCTACGTCAACTGGCAATCGATCGGCTGGGCGATATTGCACGGCGTGCTCGGCTGGATCTACGTCATTTATTACTTGATTGCATATTAAAGGGAAAAGATAGAGAATCGGCTGAATAATTAGCGCTAAATAATATCAATGAAAGCAGAAGTCTATGATTGAGGCTTCTGCTTTTGCTATTATAAGACGTGAAGGATATGATATTCAACAGTATTCTCCCCCCTCTGTCGCTTCGCGCCGTCTCCCCCGGGGGAGAAAGGGATTAGTTGCCCTGTGGGATGAATGGCAGAAAAATGTTTTGAGCGGTTTTATGGGGACCTCATCCGTCGCAAGCTTGCGTATGCCACCTTTCCCCAGCGGGGCAAGGCTTTATGGCGCATATCCTCGTCGTTAACCGTCCGATTGGGTGAAACTATTTTCGCTATCCGTCTTGTTATGCCATATGACAAAGGGCAACTATGATAAGCCTTGCCCCGCTGGGGAAGGGGGACCGCAGCGGAAGAGAATTTCGCGGAGAATCCGCGAAATGATCGACGCGGTTGCGGTGGATGAGGTTCCCATAAAACCGCTCATAACCCTATTAAATCGTCTATACCATGGGGCAACAGAACCTTTCTCCCCCGGGGGAGATGGCGCGAAGCGACAGAGGGGCCTTTCACTGATTATTCACACCTTTTATTTGCAAAAGAAAAGCAGGAATCTGTTCGTTCTCGAACAAATCCCTGCTTTTCGCATATTTATTTGTCGGATTGGCAAGCTCTGTTTTTTATATCCCAAAATGCTTAAAAATTGCTTGATTGATCTTTTCGGCGGTCTGCTCGATGTTGCCCGAGGCGTCGATGATCTCGATCTGCTCGCCGCGCGCTTTGAGCTTTTCAAATACGTTCATGTACTGCGCGCGCACACGGGTCAGTGTGTCCGCTTTTTCGTAGATCTCGACCTGCGTGCGGCCCTTGGTGATACGCTCCATGCTCACCTCGGGGGAAAGATCAAGGAAGATGCAAAGGTCGGGGCGACGGATCTCGGGACAATCGCAATTTGCCGCCATGACCCAATCAAAATCGGTCAGAGAGCCCTGGTAGGCAAGGGAAGAGTAGTAGTAGCGGTCACAAATCACGGCCCTGCCTGCAGCCAGCTTGCCTTCAATGCCCTCGTCGGGGTCCACGTTGTGGTCAATTCTGTCCTGCACGAACATGGCCGCCACCTGCGTGGGGGTCTTGGGCACAGCACCCGAGAGCACGCGGCGAATGGCGCGCCCGGTCTCCATACCGGTCGGCTCTGCCGTCACGTAAGGGTCAAGTCCCGCTTGGCGCAGCTTGTCTGCCAAAAGCTCTATTTGCGTTGTCTTGCCCGCGCCGTCAATTCCTTCAAACACTATAAACATATCTTACCGTCCCAAATTCGTATTTCCTATATTGTACCGCATCTTGGCAAGATTTGCAAGAGCTGCGGCGATTTTTTACTTTACATTTTTGTCCATCTGTGTTACAATATAAAAAAAGAGATGGGAGAATCCGTATGAAACACATCAAATGGACTGTGCTCGCGCTTGCGCTGGTTCTGGTGCTGCCGTTGGTTGCCTGCAACGCGGGAGGCAATACCGATGGGCAGGAAAGCACCGAGGCACAGGCAGGCGGCAACGCACCAAATTTTGCTGTGCTTGACGAGAACGGCCAACGCGTGGAGCTGTCCGAATTGCGCGGAAAGCCCGTGGTCATCAACTTCTGGGCAATCTGGTGCGGCTATTGCGTCAAGGAAATGCCGGATTTCAACAAGGCCTATGCCGAGAACCCCGACGTGGTATTTCTGATGGTCAACGTGACCGACGGCGTGTATGAGACCGTGGACAAGGCCAAGGCGTTTGTCGCGGAGCAGGGATATGATTTCGATATTTATTTCGACGTGCTTGGAGAGGCGGTCAAGGCCTACGGCGTGACCGGCTATCCCACCACCGTGTTTGTCAATGCAAACGGAGACGTGGTGGCCAAGGAGGTTGGCATGATCAGCTATGAGACGCTGATCTCGGGACTTTCGCTGATCGACGAATAAGCGGCAAATTTCTAAAACGCCTTGATTTATAGGCATTTGCGTGATATAATGAATCAAATAAACCGATCAAATCATCAGTAAAGGAGGTATAACTATGGTAATCGCGGCATACGGTATCGTATTATTACTGTCGTTTCTTTTGCCTGTTGGGTACTTCCTGTTTGTTTGGAAAAAGCAAAAAGAGCCGTGGCTGCTGCTTTTGTATATTTGCGTATGCGTGGTCAACCTCGGATATCTGATGCTTTCGGTGTCCGAAAGCGTGGAATTTGCGTTGCTTGCCAATAAAATCGCATATCTGGGGCAGGTTTTTGCACCCATGTGCATGCTATTGCTGCTCTCCAAGGTCTGTAATATCAGTTATCCCAAATGGGTGCCCTACGTATTGGGCGTTGCTGCTGTGCTGATGCTTGCATTGGTGCTGACCACGGGGCATCTGGATTGGTACTATGCGAGCGTGGAGCTGATCAAACAGGACGGCGCTTCCAAGCTGGTCAAGGAATACGGCGTGCTGCATCCGCTCAATCTTGTCTACGTGCTGGTGTATTTCGTCATTATGCTGACAGTGGTGATCGTATCGCTGAGCAAAAAAAGCGCGGTTTCTCATAAACCGGCAGGCTTGATGCTGGCGGTGGTGATCGGCAACGTGGGCATGTGGATCGTGGAGAAGCTTGTTCCGCTGAATTTTGAATTTCTGTCGGTCTCTTATCTGATGAGCTCGTTCGTGTTTTTCTTTGTGTATTGGATGCTGCAGGACTACATACACATCACGGACGTTGCCAAGGCACCCGAGCCGCAGCAGGCGGCCGTGGTGGAGATCACCTCCATGTCGGCCGAGCAAAAGCTGGAGATCATTCTCGGGCAGCTCAAGGATGGCGAGGTGCTTGCCATGCGCGAGCGAGAGATCTTGGAATTGATGCTCAAGAATAAGAAGCGCAAGGAGATCGCCGCAGAGCTGTTTTTGTCGGAAAACACGGTCAAGACCTATACGCGCACGCTGTATGCCAAACTGGGCGTGAGCAGCAGAGATGAGCTGTATGCGTTGCTTTTGCGAAAGTGACGAGATAATAAAATTGAAAACAGGTTGGATCGAATGGCTTTTGAAAAGCGGTCGGTGCAGCCTGTTTTTTTGCCTTTCGAGGGCATTGGAGAGGGGAACTCCTCGTTTTCACCCCTTTTCACCCCTTGCCTTGGGGGATTCACCCCAAAAGGGTGATGTGCGCACGCATGCGCGCATGATAAAATATTCTTGTACAAGAATATTTCCAAGAGAAGGAGGAAAAACCATGAAAACGAAATTCCGTCATATCGGATACGTCGTGCTGATCGCGCTGGCGGCGGTAGTCATGCTTGCTTTGCTGATCCCCGCCATGCAGATGGAGGCACAGGGCATTCCTGCAACCTCGGTCATGCTGACCGACCTTGAAGGCAATACGGTGCAGCTGACCGATCAGGACGTACAGGAGGCGACCTATTCCTGGGTTGCCGAAACGGCAACGCTGACCCTGAACGGATACAACGGCAGAAAGATCACCACCAACGGTGACGTCAATCTGCACCTGAAGGGGACAAACACGCTGACCATGGATCCGGATGCCGAGAGCGGCGTACAGAGTGCGCTCTATCTGGATTACAATACGGTGCAGATCACGGCAGACGAGGGCGGCGTGCTGAACGTCCGCGGCGATCTGAAAACGTATTTTACCGCCGTTTGCGGAAGCGTGAATATGGTGAGCGGTACGCTGGACATCAACGTCACCAGCGCATCCGATGGCATCCTGTACGGCATTGAGAGATCGTTGATGTACGATTCTTCGTCCGAAAATGCAACCGTGAATATTACCGTCGAGCGTACGGTGGAGAGCGATTCGTTTATTTACGGCGTGTATAACCAGGCCCAATTCCAGAAATGCGGCGACGTCGGGCTCAGCATTTCCTTGACGGGCGCGGAGAATGACACAATCGTCGGTGTGAGTACGCTGTTGGTCTATGAGTCCGGCTGCAAGATCAAAATTGATCTGGATAACGGCGCGGGCGACGACGTGCTTCTCAAAGCCGCTGAAAGCTGTCAGGGCATTTCTCTGACCGAGGGCGGTAAGGTAGAGCTTGGCGGCTACGTGGAGAGCTATTCGCTACCGCAGTATACAAACAAGAATACCGTGACCACCACACCTGCCAATAACCAATACGTATGGATCGAAACCGACGGGCAGCCCATGCATTCATCGGATTTCGTACTCAGCAATCTTGACGGCACGCCCTGCTTGAATGCGGTCTTTGAATATTCGGCAGAGCCCGCCAAGCTGACCTGGGTGGGGGACGGTTGGTTCTCGATTCCCGCGTCCGTAGTAGAGGATAACGCATCCTTGAATCTGCAGGCAGGCCTCAGAGGCGCAAGCTCTCATACGAGTAGCGATAATACTTACTGGAATTTTGAGGTCATTGAGGGTACCTTGCCCGAAGGCTTGTACCTGTATTACGGTGGCATACTGAACGGTCAGTTTACCACTCCCTGTGAAGCGGGCAGCGTGACCATCCGCGCAACCGACCGTGCAGGCACGTATTGGGATACCTCGGACGACGAGATCGTGGAGTTTACCATTCCGTATGGCGCATGTGTGGACAAGGATCGCTTTTTGAAGGTTGGCGATGCAGATCCCGTGGAAATGAAGCAGGACGGCAGCGGCACGGGCTGGAGCTATGACGCAGAAAGCTCCACGTTGACGCTGACTAACTATAACGGCGGCCCGATCAAGGCGGAAAAGCCCTTTGATCTGCGCATCGTTGGTGAAAACACCATTACGGTCAGCGATACGGTCCGCACCACCGACTATTACCAGAGCTACGGCATCTGGCTGGAAACCAACAGCAGCGCAAACGTCACGCTCTCGGCTGACGGAGATGCAACGCTCAACGTTATTGGCGAGGGTCTGACGGGGGATTTCGCCCTGCTGCGTCTGAGCGTGCTTGAGATCAAGAGCGGCACGGTCAATCTGATCGGCAGCTCGGATTTTTCGAGTACGTATAACAGCACCGGCTGTGCTGTATACGGTACGCTCAAATTCTCGGTCGAGCAAGACGACAGCGCCGACGTGACCATCGACGTGCAGAACACGGGGGCTACCTCGTTTGCCCGCCTGTACGGCAACGGACAAAACAGCGGTAACGTGTACGTCAGAGAATGTGACAACGTGACGTTTACCGTCAACGTTGCGGGTAACCAAAACACCGAGATCGAGGCCGTCAAGGGACTTGAGCTGTATCAAACCTCGGCCAAGGTCATGATCGTGGCCGACAATCAGGAAAGTGAAAGTCGAAAGTGCATTGCGGTGGAAAACATGGGCGGTCTGGTACTCAAGGAGGGCGGCGAGCTGGATATGAGCGGCCTTGTGCGCACCTATTCGCTGATGACCAACGTTGACCCGCACACGGTTTGCACCACACCCGCAAACAATAATTACTACTGGCATGATACAGACTCCAACCCGTATCTTACGATGTATGAGCTGCGTGATCTGAACGGCCATCCCATCACGCACGCGATATTTGAATATGCCGACGAGCCTGCCCCTGTAAAATGGACGGGCTACGGTCTGATCTATATTCCGGACGGCATGGTCGGTGATCGCTTCAGCATTGATCTGCGTGCAGGTCTGGTAGGCGGCCATTCCTTCTATACCACCGGTGCTTATTGGAAGTATGAGGTGGTAGAGGGCACGCTGCCCACGGGATTGGACCTCGGCATGTATGACGGTTTGCTTTCCGGTCAGGTCATCGCTCCCTGCGTCGCAGGTAAGGTCAAGATCGTAGCGATCGACATGGCAGGCACGGCAGGGGACGAAAGTGACGACCGAAGCGTGACCTTTGAGCTGTCCTACGGAGCATTTTCGACCAACAAGCCGGTTACGGGCATTTCGCTCGACAAGGATTTCATCATACTGGAAAACACGGGCAAGGGCAGCGTTTCTGCCATCGTAACGCCCGCGGATGCAGCATATCCCAACGTTACGGCAAGTCAGATTGACGGAAACGGCGAGATTTCGATCACCGAGATCGCCACCCCCGTCAATGGCGTCAGTGAGATCTCGCTGCGTGCAAACGGCACGGCAGGCGTATACACGGTTAAGATCGTGACGGTTGAGCTGGGGCTGCTTGCCCCCGAGTTTACGGTCTACGTCAAGGAAATCATGCCCGAGATCTCGATTAACTATGAAAACCAACGCCTGCAGGGCTTTGTCACGGGCGCGTCCTATTATATTTGCGGCGAGGACATTGAAGAGGTGACGTTTGTCGCGGACGGATATTCCTACGTCATTCCCGAGGAATGGCTGGGTAAAACGGTGCAGATCACGCGTCTGAACGCAGAGCCCACCTGTAACAGTGATGCACTGGAGATCGCCATTCCCGCAAGACCCGCAGCACCCACCGGGCTTGAGTCGGTCAACTCGTTTGACTATGAAAGCGCGGACGGTATCATCACAGGCACGGATGAGAGCATGGAATACAGAGCCGATTATGACGATTACTGGTACTCGATTGACGGTGACGAGGTATACGACCTGGCCGTCGGCACGTACTTTGTCAGATACAAATCCACTGATTCCGCATTCTGCGGTCTTACCGCAACGGTGGTCGTTGGCTACGACGAGCTTGGTTTTGATGATCTGGACGAGTTTGACGTCCCCGGCGGTATGACCAACACCTCGTTCCAAGTAGATCTTAGCCAAGGCATCTACGGCGGTAAGGGACCCTATACCTTTACGGTGGAAGGGCCCTCCTGGATCACGGTGGATTCCAATTGGAATCTGGTTGCATACCGTCCCGCAGAGGAATCGGATGCCACCACCGCAACCATCACGGTGACCGATGCTGACAGTGTCAGCCGCTCTGTAATCATCAACGTAGGCGCGGTCGTTGCTCCGCACGTTTGCGTCTTTGACCAAGAAAATCCGCTTGCAGCGTATAAGATCAGCGACGCGGATTGCCTGAATCCTGCAAAATATTATCTGAGCTGCACCTGTGGAGAGAAAGGCGATCTGCCCTTTGATTACGGTGACGCACTCGGCCATTCCTTTGAGGAAAAGATCGAGGATGCGGCACACCTCAAGGCAGCAGGCGCGGATTGCCAACACAAGAATACGTATTGGCTAGATTGCACCCGCTGCAACGTGATCAGCGATAGCGAGTTCTTTGAGGGCTCGGCGGTCGGTGCGCACGTATTTGATGAGGAGAGCTGGGGGTACAAGGATGCACAGGGTCACGCACATTTGTGCACGGTAGAGAACTGCACGGCGCACGATGATCTCAAAGCGCACGTGCCCGGCGAAGAGGCAACTGAGCTGAGCGCGCAGCTTTGCATCGCCTGCGGCTATGAGGTTGCTCCCAAGAAGCCGCACGTACACGACATAGATTTCATGAAGGCCAAGGATGCCGATTGCACCAACACGGGCAATATCGCATATTACTACTGCACAGGCCTCTGCGGCAAGTATTTTGCGGATGAAGAGGCAACCGAGGAGATCGTAAACAAGGCCGACGTGATCATCCCGGCACTTGGCCACGATTATTCCGAGCAGCTGCAAAACGAGCTGCATATCAAGCATGTGCCCGAAAACTGCGTTGAGGTTTACACGTATTGGTACAACTGCTCTCGCTGCACCGCCTGCGCCAAGGATGACCCGAGTGCAGAGGATAAGTTCTATTTGGGAACCGTTCACGGTGACCACGTTTTTGGTGACCTTGTGGCCGAAATTCCCGAGGTCCACACGCCCGAGGAGCTTTCGGGCGGCGTGGCAGCACACTACAGATGTAGTGCTTGTGAGGGATACTTCACGCAGCAGTGGGTCCAGACCACGCTACAGGCTTTGACCGGCAAGGTGCCGGAGCATACTTTCAACGAAGTCAAGATCAATCCCACACAGCACTGGACCAAGTGTGTGTGCGGCAAGGAAACCGAGCATATCGATCACACGGGCGGCACACCTACCTGTACCGAGCAGGCGAAGTGCGAAGGATGCGGCTATGGCTATGGCCAGACGGTGGAACACGTCTTCGGAGAGCGCGTTGCGGCGGTCGAAGCGGTGCATACTCAAAATGAGCTTGCAGCGAGCGTAGCGGCCCATTTCAGATGTACCTCTTGCCAAGGCTATTTCACCGAGGATAAGCAGGAGAGTACGCTGCAGGCGCTGACGGGACAGATGCCGGCTCATGCATACGATGCGCAAAAGAGTGATGCACAAGGACACTGGACCGAGTGCGAATGCGGTAGCAAGACCGAGACGGTCGCGCATACGGGCGGCACGGCAACCTGTACGGCCAAGGCAACGTGCGCGACTTGCGGCAAGGAATACGGCGAGCTTGCAGCGCACGATTACAGCGAAGCCACCTGTACCAAGAAGGCAACCTGTAGTGTCTGCGGCGCAGAGACGGGCGAGCTTGCGGCACATACGCCCAACGCGGACGACGGGGACTGCACGACCGACGTGACCTGCTCGGCATGCGGAGCGGTGACTGCCGAGGGCGCAGATGCGCATACGGGCGGCACGGCAACCTGTACGGCCAAGGCAACGTGCGCGACTTGCGGTAAGGAATACGGTGAGCTTGCAGCGCACGATTACAGCGAAGCCACCTGTACCAAGAAGGCAACCTGTAGTGTCTGCGGTGCAGAGACGGGTGAGCTTGCGGCACATACGCCCAACGCGGACGACGGGGACTGCACGACCGATGTGACCTGCTCGGCATGCGGAGCGGTGACTGCCGAGGGCGCAGATGAGCATACGGGCGGCACGGCACCCTGTACGGCCAAGGCAACGTGCGCGACTTGCGGCAAGGAATACGGCGAGCTTGCAGCACACGATTACAGCGAAGCCACCTGTACCAAGAAGGCAACCTGTAGCGTCTGCGGTGCAGAGACGGGTGAGCTTGCGGCGCATATCGAAGGTGATTGGGTGGTAACGCAAGCACCCGAGATCGGTGTAGCAGGTAAGCAGGTCAAGAGCTGTACCGCATGTGGAGCGGTGCTGAAGGAACAGGAGATTCCCGCTCTCGAAGAACCGACCACCGAAGAAGATACGACCGAGCCTGAGGAAGATACGACCGAGCCCGAGGAAGATACGACCGAGCCCGAGGAGGACACGACCGAGTCCGAGGAAGATACGACCGAGCCTGAGGAGGACACGACCGAGCCCGAGGAAGATACGACCGAGCCCGAGGAAGATACGACCGAGCCTGAGGAAGTAACCACTGAGCCCGAGGAAGACACGACCGAGCCCGAGGAAGACACGACCCAGCCCGAGGAAGTGACCACTGAGCCTGAGGAAGTGACCACTGAGCCCGAGGAAGTCACCACCGAACCCGAGGAAGTGACCACTGAGCCCGAGGAAGACACGACCCAACCCGAGGAAGACACGACCCAGCCAGAGGAAGATACGACCGAGCCCGAGGAGGTAACGACCGAAACTCCTACCGAAAAGCCCACGGAGAAGCCCACGGAAAAGCCTACCGAACAGGAGTCCGATATGCAATCCGATGAGCAAGAGGAAAAGAAGGGGTGCAAGAGCACGGTGAGCATCTGTGCAGATATGATCTTACTTGGCGTGTTGACGCTTGGCGTCTTCGTCTTTGGAAAAAAGCGCGATAAATCCATGAAATAAACCAAAATCCCCGCATTGTGCGATTGGCACAATGCGGGGAACCTTTTGCTTTTTGAAAACGTTATTTGACGGGTACGGGGAAGGTGACCTCGGGGACGGGATGGTTGCCGAAATCCGGTTTGCCGTTTTCGTCAAAGGTGACGGGGGAGATCCGGACCGAGCGTCCGTCCCGGCCCGATCCGCTGACTTGGTTGGGGTGGGAGCTGTTGTAGCCGTTATCGGCCGCGACGTAAATGTACCATTCTCCGTTGATATAGTGCAGCTCGGGAGCCCAATCATCGTAAGAATAATCGGTGCCTGCGGGGGCTTGGTATACGATGGCGGAATTGCGCTTGTTGATCTTGCTCAGCGACGAGAGCTTATTGACGCCCACGCCGTTTCCATAGCAATAGTAGTAATCGTTGCCATGTGCGACCAAGCAGGGGTCGTCTCCCTTGACGCCAACAGGGTTTTGCACGGTCCGGTATTCGACCTCGACCGGCTCAAGAGTCTCGGCCTCGGTATTTGCTTGTGTGCAGTCTTGCTCGGGTGTCGGGGGCGTGGGGCTTTGACAAGCCGCAAGCGTCAGCGAAAGACATGTAAGGATCTAAATCTGAATAAGAAAACTGTGGCGCATGGTGTCTCCTTGCAAATAGATGTATGCACTTTTTATATCACTGCCGGGAGACTTTTGCAAGAGCTTTTTTATGCGGGCGGTTGACTTGCGGGCAATTTTGGTGTACAATGTATTGAGTCGATTTGGGAAAGCGTGTCGCCGGCAGAGAATTTGGCGAGAGATTGCGCTGTATGCTCAGAAAATATCCCGAAACCTGAAGGAGAAGACCATGGAACTTGGCGTTATGATTCAATTGAACGACCGTACCGAGCAAGAGCTTGAGCAGCTTGCCAAGATGGGCTTTCATGCCTGCCAGCTCAACTGCTGGAATCCCGCTCTTTATACCGAGCAGGTAGCAGAGAGCGTCAAGGCCATGCTGGCCAAATATGACGTGCATATCTCTACGCTCTGGTGTGGATGGTCGGGGCCTGCTGTTTGGAATTTTTACGAAGGGCAAAAGACGCTGGGCGTGGTGCCTGAGCAGTACAGAGCACAAAGAGAGCAGGATCTGATCCGCGGCTCGGATTTCGGTGCGCTGCTGGGCGTCTCGCAGATCGCCACGCACGCGGGCTTTCTCCCCGAGGATCCGAATTCGCCTGTGTATGCCGAGGTAGTGGAGGTGCTCCGACGCATCGTGGCGCATTGCAAGCAGAACGGACAGTATTTTCTGTTCGAAACAGGGCAGGAGACTCCTACAACGCTGCTGCGTACCATTCAGGATATCGGGCTTGACAATCTGGGCGTCAATCTTGACCCGGCAAATCTGATCCTGTATGGAAAGGCAAATCCTGTGGATGCGCTGGATACCATCGGCAAATACGTACGCGATATTCATGCCAAGGATGGTTGCTATCCCACGGACGGCCGTGAGCTTGGCCGAGAAACCGCACTTGGGGAAGGGCAGGTCAATTTCCCGGCTCTGATCGCAAAGCTCCGGGCGATGGGATATGACGGACCGATTACGATCGAGCGCGAGATCAGCGGCGAGCAGCAGATCGCGGATATTCTCAAAGCACGGGAATTGCTTTTACGCTGCATCGAATGAGTGAAAATAAAAAGAAGCGGGTGCGTCAGTGACGCAGCCGCCTCCTTGCGTTGTATTACATATCGATCTCAATGCCCATCAGAGCAGCCAGAGCCTCGAATACCAGATCGTTCACCTCGGGGTGAGCGTCGCGGTATGCGTATAGAGCATCCACAAATTCGACGTAGCTCTCGGAGCCCTCGGCGATCTTTTCGCTAAATCCGTAGGGGTCAACGACCGTGACCTTGCTGCCGTCGGTCAGCACGTCCACCAGGGCGTGTCTGACTGCCTTGGAGTCAAGCAGGGTGTTGACCGTCTCGGTTGCGGTAGGCAGCTTGCCGTCGTTCGCACCGGGAGCGGAGGAGAAGAGCTGCTTGTCGTCGGATTCCTTGGCAGCCAGTGCCAGGTTCAGGATCTGGTTGAGAGCCTTGGCCTCGACCTCGGAGTTCTGCTTGTCGGAATCGGCAATGTATCCGAACAAAGACTTGATCAGATCGGAGGTAATGACAGAGTGCTTTTCGGGAATGTTGTTTTCCACCAGACGCTCGGGGGTCACGTAAATCTCGATCATGCCCGCGGTCTGTGCGTTCAGATTGCGGATCAGATCCACCAGCTCCTCTTCGGAAATGGTGCCGTCCTTGGCAAGATTGTCCATGATATTGACGCTGCCTGCAACTGCAGACATGGTTTCTTTGTAGTTGGGCTCACCCTCGGTCGCCTTTTCGGCAAGCTGGGTGGCTGTTTTCATGTCCAGGTTGGCCTTATCACGAACGGTTTCGGATTGCAGCACCGATGTGAACAGGGAGGCGGTTTTGTCCTTGCCAAAGGTCTCGGTCTTGGCAAGAGAGTCCAGGATCTCGCCAACACCGTTTGCCAAAGCGGTCAGGTCAAATTCACCGTCCTCGCCCTTGAGCGTATCCATCAGCTCGGTTGCGGTGCTGAAAATTGCCGAGATTGCGTCTGCGTCAAGACCGATGGTTTCGGGATTGATCTTTTGCGCAGCCTCCTTGGCATCCACCAACAGTACCTCAAGCGTGATGACGCAGGAGGTCTTTTTCAGCTCCTCGGTGGATTGCATGCTTGCGGTATGCTCCAGAGTGGAGGAGGAGAGGGGCTGCGAGATCTCAACGTTGGTTACGACCTGCAGAGCTGCGTGATCCGCACCCAAAAGGTCGGTAAAGGTTTCGGTGACCAGCTCCTTTGCCTGCTCGGTTGCATTCGAGGAATCGATAGCAGTCAGCTTGACACACAGGTCAGCCACCGCAACGGCGGCCGAGCTCTTGCGCTGCTGCTCGGTCATTCTTTCGTATACCGTGCCGGCAAAGCGATCGTCGCTGCTGCTTGAGAGCAGATCAAAGGCAGGCTTTGTGCTCAGCGAGGCGGTCGTGTCGCGCACACCCTCTGCATAAAGCACGAAGAAGGCTTGCACATCGGCGGGGGTTACTGCTGCGGAATTGTTTTCCAAAAGGTCGTGCACGATGGCGGTGGAGTAGAAGTCCAGCACCTGCACGTCCACGTCAATTCCCGCGTTGTCAAAGGCGGATTCCAGCTCGCCCGAAAGCGTCTCTATACGCTCCTGCTCGGGCAGGTCGCGCACGTCATTGAGCGTGTCTGCAACCGTATTCGTAAAGCTGTCGTAAACGGCGGCGGTGTCAACGGGCAGGGTCAATACCTGGCCAATGGCGCGCACGCCCAGATTCATGATTTCGGGAATCAGTCTCTTCATGGAGTCGTTAGAGCCCAGCGTCGTGACCAGCGTAGAAACCACACCGTCCTTGCCAAGCGTGCTCATCAGCTCATCGGAATCCGAGAGGTGGGCAAATACGCTGTTTTGCGCCAGAATTGCCACCAGCTCTGCGGTGGTCTGCACGTCAGCCTGAAGCATCAGGGTGTTCTTGGCGTCGTCGTGCAAAATCTCAAGCAGGGCCGTGAGCATGGGATCCAGCAGTGCGGCAGATTCTCCAAGCGCGGGACGTTCCATGCCAAGGAAGGTCTCGCCCTGCAGCCATGCATCGGTTGCGGCGTACAGGATGTCGCCCACGATGGGAGAGAGCAGCTTGGACTTGCCAAAGGAGTTGCCAATGGCGCGAATGATCTCAGCCTGCTCCTCGCTGTAATCTGCGAATTCGGTTTGCCTGAGCTCGCTGACCTGCTGTAAAAGCGTGATGATTGAGCCCATTTCCTCGGTCAGCTTGACCTTGGTATCTGCTACGCGCATGCTCATGACCGAGTCAGAGAGCAGCCGGCCACCCAGCGTACGGTATGCCGAAAGCGTAAAAGAGTGGTTGAGCTCGTAAACGGCCTTTCTGGAGTTGTAGACGATGGGATCGGTGTCGTCAATGACATCCTGTGCGGCCAGCTCGTCAAGTGTGGGCTGTGCGATTGCCAAATAACCGGATAAGGGGATGAGCAGAACGGCAACGACGATAAAACCCTGAGCAAGACCCAAGCATGCTGCCAGCCAGCGGGGGCTCTTGGAGCGGGGCTCGTAGTCCTCGCCCTGTACCTCTGCCTGCTTTTTCTGCACATGGTGCGTAATGCCGCTGACGATCAAGTAGATCAACCATGCGACAAGGGAATAGAGAGCGAAGAGAACGACGCATACCAAGGGAAGGATCAGCGCACCGATCGCCTGTACAAGCAGCTCTACCAGCGTGGGAGAGATGCCTGCGAATTCAAGAGCCTGCTCTGCGATCTCAACTGCGCTTGTGCCGAATTGCGCACCTATGAAATCGAGATTGCTTTGCACCAGAGAAACGATAAGATCGGGAGAGGGGAGAAGTGCCTTGAGGATCAGCGCAGTAGCGATTGCGGCGATTGCCGATGCTGCCACGGTGATCAGGCGGGCTTTCGCTTTGGGAAATCCGAACAGAGCAGCATGACCTGCGCTGAACAGAATGATCAATGCGACGATACCGAAGATGATCAGACCGTACATAATAAATAAACCTCCGTCATAAAACATATACTGTCAAAAATTATCCTACATCCAATCATTATATTACAGTTTGTAAAAAGTGTCAAGGCTTGATTGTGCGAATTTAAGAAATTAAATCTTGAAAAAAGCAAGAATTTTTGAGAATTTTCGAAAATTCTTTCAAAAAAGTATTGACAAATTAAAATCATCGTGATATAATAACTGGGCGTTGTGAAAAGACGCAAAAAATATGGCGGGATAGCTCAGTTGGCTAGAGCAACCGGTTCATACCCGGTAGGTCATGGGTTCAAGTCCAATTCCCGCTACCAGGCCCGTTGGTCAAGCGGTTAAGACACCGCCCTTTCACGGCG
>JAZNZB010000094.1:0-6249 GCA_045594705.1 Eubacteriales bacterium | reverse complement strand
GTCCTACATAAACAAATCTTTTCGCTATGCTATAAGTTCTATATGCCTGCACGGGGCGTCGAGGACGTCGCCCCCTACGGTTGATCCTTTTTTGGCGAGAAAAACGAACACGGAGATTGATTTTGTTCAATCTCCGTGTTGTTTTTTCGCTAATTTTACAGCCCCAATGGGCTTTTTTTAATTCTGCGGATTGAATCTACGGTCCAGGCGCAGACCCATGGTGTCGGAAACGGGGAGCGAGAAGGTCACGGTGCCAAGCTCCGGCTTTTCCTTGGCTTGGTTGACAAGCGCCTGCATGATGGGACGGCGCTGTGCCTCGGTGGCTACGATCAGGATGGTGTCCTTTTCCTCGGCGAGCGTGACGCCGAAAAAGTGCTCATCGCCCTTGCCGTACGTGCCTTTGGCACGGATCACGGTGCCGCCGCCCGCGCCCGCTTCGCGCGCTGCATCCATGGCAACGTCGGAGCAGCCCTTATTGAGAACGGCAACGATCAGATGTGTATTGTATTCCATTTTGATAACCTCTCTTTCCTCTGCCTCAGTGCTTCCCGTCAGAACCTGCATGGAGTGGATGCCACCCATACTGTTCAGGGGAATGATCAGTCCGATGCCTCGACCGGGGATGTCGATCTCCATCTGGTCGGGCAGCGTCGCAAGAATGTCCTGTGTCTGCTTCTTTCCGACAACGGCAGTCAGCATGATTTTTTCGGTCTGCTCGATGCCAAGCAGATCCAACGTTTTATTTTGCGCAGTACCGCGACAGGGCATGGCGGCGTAAGCGGCAAGCTTGTGACGGGAAAAGTATTTCTCGTAAGCCGCGTGATCCTTCAGGCGCGCGATAATCAATAACAGATTGAGCTCTTTCATATATCCTGTACCTCTTACAAATCGATGATATCCTGGTCATCAAAGGGAACAAACTCTGCATCTGCAGGCAGCATTTTCTTGAGTCTTACATTGCGGATGTGCCAGATCAGTCCGGGGATCTGCACAGCAATCAGAGGCGTCATGGCAACGAAGGCAACCACGCCGAATGCGTCAGTCGCCGCGTTTCCGCCAACCGCACGGCAAGCACCCATGGCAAAGGGCAAAAGGAATGCTGCAGTCATAGGACCGGATGCCACGCCACCCGCGTCAAATGCGATCGAGGGGAAGGGCGAGGGCACAATGATGGCCAATATCAAAGCGATGGCGTATCCGGGAATCAAAAACCACATGATGTTGACACCGGTCAGCACGCGCACCATGGCAAGTGCGATCGAGCAGGCAACGCCGATGGAAAGGCAACGCAGCACCATCTTGCGCGAGATCGCGCCTGCGGTCACGGTATTGACCTGCTTGGTCAGCACGTGCACCGCGGGCTCTGCCTGTACGATGAAGTAGCCCACGACAGCGCCGATGGGGACGATGATGTATTGCAGAATTCCCTTGTCAGGATCAGCAAGTCCAACGCCCAGCAGATATCCGCAGGGGGAGAACCCGATGTTGGCACCCAGTAAGAACAGCACGAGTCCTACGTAAGTATAGCCAAGGCCGACCAGAATCTTTTGCAGCGCGCGCTTGGAAAGCGCGTTGCCGGGCTTTTTGGCACAGATGTGATGGAACACGAAAAATCCTGCCGAAATGGGGCCCAGCGCCATCAGCACCTCCCAGAGCTGGTGAGGCAGCTTGTGAAGGAAGGGCGCAAGGATCTGATTGGATTGCGTGATGATCTCAACCTCGGAAAGATCGGGAGGTACGATATCACCGCCTACCAAGAGGCCAAGGATCATAACAGCCGAGATGGGACCGACCGAGGAGAGCGCAACGAGACCGAAGCAGTCGTTGTCCGCAGCACCGTCCGAACGGCTGGAGGCAACGCCCACGCCAAGTGCCATGATAAAGGGCACGGTCATGGGACCCGTGGTCACGCCGCCCGAGTCAAAGGCAACAGCCCAATAGTTCTGCGGAATGAAGAACGCCATGACGAACACACCGATATAGCAGATCCAGAGCAGGAGCGAGAGCTTGACCTTGAACAGGATGCGCAGCATAGCCAAAACCAGGAAAATACCTACGCCAAGGCCGACCGACGCGGTCAGGACGAAGGGCTTGACCGTGGGCACGTAGGAGGCAAGCACCTGCAGATCAGGCTCGCAAATAGTGGCAAGAAAGCCTACGAAGAAGGAGAGAAAGACCACGAGCCAGATTTTGCGCGATTTGGTCATCTGTGAGCCGATATACTCGCCCATGGGGATCATGGACATATCCGATCCCAGCGAGAAAAGTCCCATACCAATGATCAGCAGCACAGCACCCAGCAAGAAGGAGAGCAGCGTGCCCGTATGCACGGGAGAGATGGTGATCACCAGTAAGATCGTGATCAGCGTGACCGGCATGACAGCAGCAAACGACTCCTTGATCTTCTCAAGTAATACTGTCTTTTCAAACAATTCTCAAAAACACCTCACATCATATTATTCCTATTATATTATATCGGACAGATCGCCGATATTGGTGAACATTTTGTAAAGTTCTGTTTGACAAGCGGGGGAGAATATGATATACTCATATTGTCAAACTATTTTGAATGGATAAGGAAATGATATGACCACACAACAGCAAAGCAGCACGTTGCTCCCATACGATTATGACGACGTGCTGGATACCATACTTGATATCGCCTGCCGCCTTCTGGAAGCGGGGGCTGAGGTGCGTCGCGTGGAGGATACGGTGGAAAGGCTGTGCTTTGCTTACGGTGCGCACGACGTGGACGTGTTTTCCATCGTCGTTCTGATCGGCGTGACCTCGGAGGGGCCCAACGGTGACCACTATACGCAGATCCGCAAGGTGGGCAGTATCGGAAACAGTCTTGTCCGCATCGAAAAGCTCAATGCGCTCTCGCGCAGGCTGTGCGCCTGCCCCGAGGATCCGTGGGAGGTCAAGGCAGAGGTAGAGCGGATTTGCAAAAAGCAAACATATCCGGGATATTTGATGTTTTTTGCCGCGGCCATCGCAGCGGGGGGATTTGCTATCCTTTTCGGTGGCGGTTGGGCAGACGGTCTGATCGCTGCCGTGATCGGTGTAGTGATCATGCTGTTCAATATGTATACTCCAAGCAAGGTCAACGGCACGCTTAAAACCTTTGTCACAGCTTTTGTGGCAGGATGCTTGGCCCTGCTTGTCTGTGCCGGTTTGCCGGTTGGTCAGCCTGATAAGATCATGATCGGTACGATCATGCTTATGATCCCCGGGCTTGCACTCTGGACCTCGCTGCGCGATCTGTTTGGCGGAGATATGGTTTCGGGACTTTTACGCTTTGTGCAGGCACTGTTTACGGCTGCCTTGATCGCTGCGGGCTACGGTCTTGCATGGCTGACGATAGGAGGGATCGTATGAATTGGGGACAGGTTGCATATCTGACTGTGGCATGTACCGTTGCAATGGTAGGGATTGCCATCATTTTTGACGTGCCGCCCAAAAAGCTGTTCTGGGCTTTGATCGGAAGCACCATCTCCTGCCTTCTGATGCTGATCGGGGATAAGCTCGGACTTGACCCGTTGATCACCAATATGGTGGCAACGGCCGTGCCTTGTGTATATTGTGAGATTATGGCGCGCGTGCTCAAAACGCCTACGACCGTATTCATGATTCCCACGCTTTTGCCTCTCGTGCCCGGAAGCAGGTTGTATTATACCATGTTTTATCTGTTCAGCGGGAATCAAGCACTATTTATGGAAAATATGCTGGCAGCGGTCAAGATCTGCACGGGTATTGCAGTTGCCATTATTTTGGTCACGGGTGCCATGCGCTGGATCGAGGCGGCCAAGAAACAGAGATTGGAAAGAGAAAAGGAACACGGATAAAAGAAAAGCACCTCATGCGAGGTGCTTTTTGCGTGATGATTGGCTGCGCGAAGTTATGATTTGCTGTGCCAAGTTATGATTGGCTGCGCCAAGTTATGATATGATTGCCTTTGTAGCTTCAAACTGCCCGAAGGGCATCATAACTACGCGAAGCGTATCATAACTCATAACTTGCCCAAAGGGCAATCATAACTGCAGAATTGACGCAGGTCAATTCTGCCGGGGCAATCATAACTGCAGAATTGACGCAGGTCAATTCTGCTTCTGCACGCTTTTGTACTCGTCGTAAAAACGGTAATAGGGGCAGTGACCTGTGTTGCGCGAAAGGAAATCGCACATGTCGTCCTCGTCCAAGGAGACCTCGCAAACGTATGCGTCGTATTCCTCGTCGTAGTCGTAAAATTCGCAGCTTTCACAAGTTCCTTGCTTCTTTTTTTGATCGGTTGCCATACGCTCGCCTCACTTTCCGTTCCTATTATAGCATACCGCAGAAAAAGTGTCAACGCCCTCGCGGAATTTTGCTGCAGCACTGGACAAAGCGCGTAAAGTGTGGTATAATATATTGAATTTGAAAAAAGGAGCGTGGCCTTGATGGCAAAGCATGAAACTTCCGCGCCCGCAAAGCCTGCGGGAGGGCTGAAAGCGATATTTGATCGCATTGGCTTTGATTGGATACGCGTCGTTCTGGGTATCCTTATCTTAAGTGTATTACTGGGTGTTTCCTTGAATATGATCAACGATCAGTTTGCCGAAAAGCAGGATGAGCTGATCGAGGAAAAAATGAATCATTTCGGCTGGATCGTGATTGCGTTTGGCTATACCGTGCCGCTGATTTTGGCGTGCAGCGTGCCCGTGGTCATGTGCCTTGGGTCAAAGCGTGACGCGCAGCGCAAGCATCTGATCAAGGCTCTGATTATTCTGGGATCATTTATTATTATCATTTTGATCGTGTGCCCGAAGCAGATCGCTGAGTTTGCCGAGCAAAGGGAAACGTGCCTGATGCTGGAGGAGCTTGAAAAGGAGCATGAGGATTTTGTTTATCCGGAAACGCAGTTGAGCGTTGAGGAGGTCACCCTGCTTTTGCAGCGTGCAGTGGAATGGACGGCCAAGGCAGGACTCGGCCTTGCGATCGTAGGCGCGTACCAGGGAATCCGGTATAAAAAGCTGCGCGACGGAGAGGCGGATGAGGAGATCCCCGAGGATGAGTTAGATGACGATCCGCCTGACGTAGACTGGACACCGGGGAAGAGAGAAACAGAAAATTCCTGAAAAAATTTTCTCAAACCTATTGACATTTTCAAAAAATCTGATATAATTAAGACACAGTCTCAATAAGGAGTGACTTTGTATGAGAACAAGGAAAACGCATCAAACCGAGCTTGTGATGCAGGTCGTATCCGCGTTGGACCACCCGACGGCAGGGGACGTGTTGGGGGCGGTGCACAAAGAGGACCCCGCCATCTCCAGAGCGACTGTGTTCCGTGTTCTCGCCGAGGCCGCCGAGAACGGTGAGCTGCAGCGTCTTGTGTTGGCAGGCAGCTCGGATTGCTTTGACGTCACGCTGGGACGGCATGCACACATGGTGTGTCGATGTTGCGGAGCGGTCAGCGACGTGGAGATCGACGATACCGCAGAGCTGGAACACAGCGCGGTGCCCGTGCAGGGCGGTCGCATAGACGCGTGTCACGTACAATTTTTCGGACTTTGTCCGACCTGTAATCAAGAACCCAATTAAAAATCATAATCAATAATAAAGGAGAATTTTCACAATGGAACTCAGAGGATCTCAAACCGAAAAGAATTTGATGGCTGCATTTGCGGGCGAATCTCAGGCAAGAAATAAGTACACCTACTATGCATCCAAGGCAAGAAAAGAAGGCTACGAGCAGATCGCAGCAATCTTTGAGGAAACTGCCAACAATGAAAAGGAGCATGCTAAGCTGTGGTTCAAGGAGCTGCACGGCGGCGATATTCCGGACACGCTGACTAACCTGGGCGACGCTGCTGAAGGCGAGAACTACGAGTGGACCGATATGTACGCAGGCTTTGCAAAGACTGCTCGCGAAGAGGGCTTTACCCGCATCGCTTATCTGTTCGAGGCTGTTGGTAAGATCGAAAAGGAGCATGAGGAAAGATACAGAAAGCTGATCGGCAACGTAGAGAACAAGATCGTGTTCTCCAAGGATGGCGAGGCTACCTGGGTCTGCCGTAACTGCGGTCACATCGTGATCGGTAAGTCTGCTCCCGGCATGTGCCCCGTATGTGCACATCCTCAGGCATACTTCGAGATCAAGGCTGACAACTATTGATAAGATCAAAAATCGGATAGTTCATCAATATACTCCTCCAAGTATTTTGACATCCTTGCCCCGCGGCGTAGGCCGCGGGGCTTTAAATGACAATC
>JAZNZB010000093.1:0-37482 GCA_045594705.1 Eubacteriales bacterium | reverse complement strand
CTACTTTGCAAATTTGTTTATCAAACAAAATCAGCAGACCACTACCGATATGATCACACATACGCTGATTGAGCATTTTTCTGCGCGAGATATCCTTCCCTGCGATGCGGATAAAGCTGACTTTTCGGTTATGCTCGATTTGTCCGGGCGCACTTGGGGCGCGCTATATTGCCAAGGGTGGGGGCATGAGGATCTCCTCGCCTTAGCTCCGCAGTTATCGGAACAATGCCACACCGATGTGCTTTCCTGTGCCTGCTTTGACAGTGATTATATGTTTTTGCATCTCTATAACGCAGACTCTGCAACAGATGCTTTTATCAACATCGGAAAGTCGGATGAGATCAAGCCGCCCCGTCGGAATACGCTTGCCGCATGGAAACCGCACGTAAAGGACTTCGATGCCTTTAAGCTGGCATCCAAACAGCAGTATGTTTGCGCCGAGGATTTTTTGCTCTGTATGCAAGAGCAGATCTCTTTGCCAGACCAGAGCCTTTTTGATCCGGCATCCG
Source organism: Eubacteriales bacterium (assembly GCA_045594705.1). Lineage (GTDB taxonomy): Bacteria > Bacillota > Clostridia > Oscillospirales > CAG-272 > SVQP01. Next base: position 36,973 of record JAZNZB010000093.1, on the reverse strand, counting down.
CCATCACACTGTATTTCTCTGCCCCCCAAGATCAAAAGCCCACGCCACCTCGCTTAAGCATGTACATGGCGGCGTCAGTGCTTCCTTGTAAGCCCGGAGAATCGACATATTGTTCTGTATTCAATGAGGGCGGTGAATCACATGGTCTTCATGTGATATTTGTAGGCTCATATCTGGAAAACGATGAGATCACGTTTGACAACGCAGAGCTATTCTATAAAAATGCACGCGGAGAAAACGTCAATCAACCGCTTACATTTGAAAAAACAATGCTTCGCGATGGCACCCCTGCACTTGTGGCAAATTGCCCCGATTTCAAAATTCCTGCAGCGCCTTCTCCTAATCTGCCCCCAAGGACTTTGATGGAAAAGACGAGCGAAAGAAGCATTGGTGTCCGCTTTACACCCAATGGAAACGTGCGAAAATTCCTGGATATAACGGTTGCATTTCTTCCACATTCTAATCCCACGCAAGGGCAATGTGCATGGTGTGTATGGCGACATTATGAATCGAAAAGAGCATATATTGAGGCATATAACAACGATCAGCTGCAGCTTCATGAAATGTATGGCGCACCGCTAAATCTGATCGATCCCGATATGTATGATCTTGATTGATCGAAAAACGGTGTAAATATATTGGCATCTTTTTTGTCAACAGGTCTCAAAAAGAAAAGTCGCGTAAGCTGCTTTTTCTTTTTGTACTCTTCACTTTTCTCTTTTCACTCTTCACTTTTCTCTAAATCTCCCACGCGACTTTTCCAGAGAAGAGATAAGAGAGAAGAGAGAAAAGAAAAGGTAGCTTTTCGCTTTGGAGAAAAGCATTTTTATATTGAAAAACATCGTAAACTTTGATATAATAAACTCATAAAGGGAGTGTGATTTATGCGGAAATTTATATTAGGAACAGATTGGTGGACCGATTGCGATGATGCCGTTGCTATGCGTTTGACCGCACGTGCGGTCAAAGCGAAAGAAGTACAAGTTCTTGGTATTGGAATCAATGCTTGCATGGAGAATTCCGTTGCGTCTCTGAAAGCCTTTCTGTTAGCGGAAGGGATTGATAGCATTCCTATTGGTATCGATCAAAGCGCTACCGATTTCGGAGGAAATCCACCGTATCAAAAACGTTTGGCGGAGCTTATGCCAAACGTAAAAAACTCGGATGCGGAGAATGCGGTACGGCTATACCGCCGCCTTCTTGCTCAAGCTAATGATCCGATTGAAATTATGGAAATCGGGTATTTGCAGGTTATCTCCTCGGTATTACAAAGCAAAGCTGATGACATTTCAGAAAAAAGCGGACTTGAGCTGTTCAGTGAGAAGGTCAGCAAGGTATGGGTGATGGCAGGAAAATGGGATGCGGATGGAGAAAAGGAAAACAACTTCTGCAGAAACATGCGTTCACGTATCGCAGGAAGAGATTTTTGTGAGCTATGCCCTGTTCCGGTGACATTTTTGGGGTGGGAAGTCGGATACGGAGTCATTACAGGAAATCACTTAGATAATAATGACCACCTTTATACAGTTTTGCGTGATCACGGCTCGGGGAACGGGCGTCATTCGTGGGATCCGATGCTGGTTCTTATGGCTTTGATAGGTGACGAAGAAAAAGCCGGCTACAAAACCGTGACGGGAACTGCGTCAGTTGATGCAGAAAGTGGAAAAAATTATTTTATCAGAAGTGACGTAGGAAATCACAAATTTGTGATAAAACAACAAGAGAACTGCTTTTACGAAGAACAAATCAATCGTTTATTATAGTTATCACAGGCATCTTTTTTGCTGGAGTCGCCACTCCTTCATCGAACTCGGGCTCCGCGCGCCACGGGCGCAGCGGATCCGGTTCGCATACCCCGCAAGGTCGGAAAGTGACTCGCGCAGCGAGGCATTTTCCAGCGGAAAGCGTGCGAATATTCGCGCAAAGCGCGAAATTCCGGGACAACATGACGCCGCGGACCGTCGAGGACGTCGGTCCCTACAAACGTTTGTCTCAAATTATTGCATTTCGCCCCCAAGTGTGCTATAATAAAATCAGAAAGGCGGTGGAGATATGAAAAAGATATTTGCATTATTTGTCAGCCTGCTTCTGATTGTCTGTTTTTCCTCTTGTGCTAATATAAAAAAGGATTTGGAGTTTTCACAGGATAGGGCTAACGTTCAATCTATTGAAATATTTAATTCCGAGAAATCGTATTACGAGGGAGACATTCACGCTTTCCTTGAAGAAAATGAGCCGATTGTGATTTTAGAACCCGAGCAACACTCGAACTTTTTAGATGCTCTTTGCACCCTCGATTTTGAGAAAGAAGTAGTCTTTTTCCCAATTCCCATGGATGGTGGATGCGATTATGACGGATATATTATAGCCGTAGTGTATTCGGACGGCGGTTATGATATTATTGCCGAAGGCGGCTTATATTCTTATGCCGTTGGCAGTGATGGACAAGGGCGGCACAAATATGATCATTCCGATTACTGCGGCGAAACGTCATGGACAGAGTTTATTAAGGAATACATAGAAAAATAAGTGGCATCTTTTTTGTCAACACGTCTCAGCAAAAGGACACCTTCGGGTGTCCTTTTTTGTTGACACTCTTTGGACCGGTGCGGGCTGTCGAGGGCGCCAGCCCCTACGGCCGCGGTGCAAGAAAATCCTTGACGCATATTGAAATCCCTTCCCTCTCATGTTATAATGATATCAGAAAACACACCATCCGAACGGAGGGCTACGGAATGAAACTCAAATTTGATGTTGCGGGCAAGCATCAGCCTGATCCTTTTATTTTCGAGGACGGCGGTAAGCTTTACTTATACGTGACCGCCCCCCGCGGTGTGGAGGCCTACAGTGCGGACGACTTGTTTGGCATTTGGCACTACGAGGGCATCGTGGCCTCGTTTGAAGGTCGTTGCGATTACTGGGCGCCGTCCGTAATCAAGTATGGCGACAACTATTACCTCTACGTTTCCTGCTCGACAGACGAGGAATTTCAATACATGCACGCTTCTGTTGCCACTTCCCCGCTCGGGCCTTTTACGGGCGAGAAATGCTTTTACAAGCGTTTTTCGATCGATTCGCACGTGGTAGAAACCGCGGACGGCCTGTTTTTGTGGTATGCCGAGGACAACGTAAACTGCGAGCGCATCGGTACGCGCGTCTATGTGGATCGGTTGCTTGATCCCATGACGCCCGCAAATGCGCCAAAAGAGGTCATCGTGCCCACCATGGACCGGGAAATTTTCAAAAGAAATCGCTTTGGTGACGGCAGAGACTGGCACACCATTGAGGGCGCTTTCTGGTTTAGTGAGGGTGATTGGCAATACCTGATGTACAGCGGCGGCTGCTTTGAAAACAGCTCCTATCACATCGGCTACGCTGCTGCGCACACAAACGAGCAGGACTTGACGCGCGTGGACTTTGTCAAGCACACTTTGGACGGTGCGTTTGACCCCGTCATGATCAAAAACGACTTTGAAGAGGGCTCGGGACACCACAGCGTGATCAAATACCGCGGGCAATACTACGCCATTTACCACGGCCGCGACTATGCAAGCGACGCGCGCGAGGAATTTGCCGAGGCAAGGACCGCAAGAGTTTGCAAGCTGCACGTGAAAGACGGCACCATCACCGCCGAGCGGTACGCGGACAGAATATAAAAGAAAGGTGAAAATCACATGAAAGTACGTGAAATGGACAAGCTTACTGCCCACTTTGACAGATATTTCGAGCAGAAGAACGATCTGGTACTGCACCCGATCGTGGACAACGGATTCCACATTGACGTTCTGTTATACGAGCCTACAGAAAAATATCCTTTCTGGAAGCTGGTCACCATGGGGGCGAGCGACTATAAAATGCCCAAGATTCCCAATACCATCGGCAGACGAAACGAATACGTGATGTTTGTGGATTCCGACGAGGACTTGCACGATAAGAGCGTCATGTCGTGGTATCACGCCAAGCTGACCATGATCGCATCCTACGCGAAATTCTACAACACGCACATTACCTACGCGCACAGCTTTGAGTGGGAAAACGAGGATCCCGAGGACGAGATGATCGCGGCATTTATCGAGTTCCCGCAGGTCGTTCCCGATGTGGACGTCTTGTACTGCCGGACAGGGGCTTTCAAAACCGTGGCATGCCTGCAGGTCGTTCTTTTGAACAAGGACGATCTGAATCGGCTGATGAAGATCGGTCCGCAGGCCTTTTCCGCATATCTGTACCCCGAAAATGGCTGCGAGCGTCACTTTATCTCCGAAAGACGCAGAAGCAAAAAGTTTTAACCAAAGGAGATTGATATGACTAAGATTTTTGAAAAAAGAAATCTGATTTTGATCATCGGGGCAATCATTGTGCTGATCCCCTGGGTGCTCTACTTGATTTTAGGCAACGGGGAGGACAAGATCCTGATGCTTGTGCTGTCCTTGGTGCTGCCCTTGATCATCTACGGCTTTATTCGCCTGCTGTGCAAGATCATCCGTCCGCATGCGCCCGCGTCCGCTCTCAAAATCGGCGCATATTTTTTGATGATCGTGGGTGCGATCGGTGCGCTTTTAAGCCTTGTGGCATTCGTCACACAATTCCCGGGCGGCTTTTCTCCCGGAATCACCGTCTGCTTCGCGCTTGCCCTTGCAGCCTTGGACGAGGCAAAGAAAACGGAAACAGTCTAATTTACATAACAGGAGACGTACGTGAAACAACTCTTTCAAAATCACGGCAGCGAGCATATCACCTCCCTGATACGGGCCGCAACAGAAAACGGCAGCCGCACGGCAACCGTCAGCGGTGCGTGGGAGATCGACACGGCCATTCGTCTGCCCTCGGATTTTACCTTGATTTTGCAGGACTGCCACCTGCGCATGGCGGACGGCTGCTTTTCCAATATGTTTGTCAACGAGCATCACGGCACCAAGCTCGGTCAAACACCCAACGGCACGGATCACAATATTGCCGTGATCGGCAAAGGACGCGCCATTCTGGACGGCGGCGAATACAACGGCCTTTCGGAATCCACGCAAATGCGGGACGGTATGCCGCCTATCTGGAAAAACAATCTTTTGCTGTTTACCAACATGGACGGCTTCAGAATTGAGAATCTCTCCTGCCGCAATCAACGCTGGTGGGCTCTCAATTTCCTCTACTGCGCGCACGGATACATCGGCAATATCGATTTTTGCGCCAACGACGTATGGGTAGATGCAGGCGGCAATTCCCATCACGGACTGCGACGCGACAGATATGCCGAGGTACTGGTCAAAAACGCAGATGGGATCGACCTGCGACAGGGCTGCCACGATATTGTAATCGAGCATATCACAGGCTTTACCGAGGACGATTCGATCGCGCTGACCGGCCTGCACGGTGCGCTGGAGCAGGTCTTTGCGGTGGACGGGCTGCCCGGTGACATTTGTCATGTGCGTATTCACGATGTGCGCACCGCCGCCTTTTGCACCAACGTCAGGCTGCTCAATCAAGGCGGCATCAAGCTACACGATATTGAAATCGACGGTGTCTATGACATGTCTGCCGACTGCCCGCACATGGATCGCGGGCTCTATGCGGTACGCATCGGTGACGTGCGCCTGTACGGCAGCAGACACGCAACGCCCGACGAGACCTACAATATTGCGGTGCGAAACGTGCGCGGCGGCGGAGATTACGCCATCGCTCTGGCCGGCAGCATCCGGAATCTGACAACGGAGAACGTGGAATGCTTTGGCGGCGCGCAGCTGCTTTTGGATCAGAGAGAAAAACCGGAAAATTAAGAGGTGCTTATGTACAAGAAAACGTTTGAGAGCGCACTGGCACAATACGAAAATTTCTGGGAGCGCAAAAACACGGCGCGCCCCATTCTGAACATGTCCTTTATCAGACAGGGCTACGTGCCCTCCCCTGCGCCCGAGTCGCTGGAGCAGCAATGGCTGGACGTGGAGTATAAGTACAACGCTTACAAGCACCGGACCGATCACACCGAGTTTTTGGCCGAGGGTGTGCCCTGCCATTTTGCCAACTACGGCCCGGGCATGCTGTCCTCCTGCATTGGTGGCGGCTACAAGCTCAATCCCCGCACGGTGTGGCTGGACGTCAAGCAGGTCATCACGAATTGGGAAAACCCGCCCGAGGTGATATTTGACCCACAGAGCGACCTTTGGCAGAGTCTTTTGCGCGAGCAGGAGCTGTTTGCACGCGACCCCGACGCGGCCTTTTCCATGACCGATATCGGCGGTATTCTGGACATCGTGGCATCCCTGCGCGGCACGCAAAATCTGCTTTACGACCTGTACGACTACCCCGACGAGCTCAAGGCGTTTGCCGCGCGCGTCAAGCAAGTATGGTTTGAGGTGTTTGATCAGCAGGCAGAAACGCTCAGACGCGCGAATCTGCCCTACAACAGCTGGATGAGCATTCCCTCGGCAAAGCCGTGGTATCCCTTGCAGTGCGATTTTTGCTACATGATCTCGCCTGCGCAATTTGAAGAATTCGTGCTGCCCGATCTGGCGGATCAGGTGGCGCATATGGATCGCTCGATCTACCATTTGGACGGTGTGGGCGAGCTCAATCACCTGGATATGATATTGGACATCCCCGGACTGACCGGTATTCAATGGACGCCGGGCACAGGCTGCGAGCCCCTTTGGGATGAGCGTTGGTATCCCATTTACCGCAAGATCCAGGATAAGAAAAAGAACCTGGTGCTGCTTGGCGGCATCAACGAAGGCGATATGGAAGGTGCGGAGCGCATGATCAAAACGCTTGACCCCACCGGCTTTTACATCAGCTGCTGGTGCTCGGGCCGCGAGAAGGGCGAGGAAATGGTGGAAAAGATCACCCGCTGGTGTGAGTAAAATCCCTTGTTTCGACGATCAAATCAATTTGTGCCTTTTTCAAAAACGGCAAATATTACGCAGGGCTTACTTGCAATATATTGACAGGACAGTATTTCCGTGTTATAATGTAAAAAACTCGAAAGGAGATTTACTTATGGCTTATCCCTACGATCTTGACTACGAAGCAGCCGCCAAAGAAAAAGCACACAAGGAGCCTGTGCTGAAGACAAACAGAAGCATGTGGAAGCTGATGATCCTGAATATTCTGACGCTCGGCATTTACAACATTCTGTTCTTTATCCCCTTTTCCTTCGACATTGACAAGGTTGCCCCCAAGCGCGACGGCAGCAAGACCTTTAACTATCTGTTCGCTTGGCTCCTCTCTATATTCACCCTCAACATTGTCGTCTGGGTCTGGTTTTATCACATCACCCAGCGTGTTGAAGAAGCCTTGGCGGAACGCGGCATTGATTACTCGTTCGGCATGGGCGACTTCTGGGGCTGGTATTTACTCGGTTCTTTTGTTTTGGTCGGTCCTTTCGTATACTTCCACAAGCTGTGCACCGCAATGAATTTGCTTTGCGAGGATTTCAACGAAAAGAACGAGAACAAGTAATATCAATATTCAAAAAAGGGGCGAAAGCCCCTTTTTATATGGGAACGAGGGGAAGCATCCCTTGCGTATCATCCCGGGCGAAAGAGCCACGTGTCCGTCACCCAGTGTGTCATCCTGAGCGAAGAAAACATCCCAGGTGGATGTTTTCGTAGTCGAACTTTCAAAAATCTGCAACAATTTGCTGATTTTTGAAAGTCTAACCGCAAAGCGGTTTGAGGATCTCCGAGCGGTTTTTGCAACCTGTTTACTTTTGAATTAACGTTGAGAAAACCCATTCGAGATCCCGCTTCGCGCTCTGCGCTCCGCGCCCTCCTTTGGTCGGGTTCGACTTCGCAAACAATACGCAATTGTTTGCTCCGCTCAGGATGACACAACACGTTACGCACGCCCTCCGCCCCACAACAAATCATCACAAAGATTTAATAATTCTTCATTTCTTTTTTCTCGGATCTGTGCTATAATGGATCTGAGAAAAATTCGTTTTTTTCAAAAAAAGCATGAACTTTTTTCAACAAAACGCGTCTATATGGATAGAACACCGTTTATTTGGAAAGGAGACCATCATGAAACGAATCTTGACCAAGCTTGCGGGACTTAGCTTGCTGTCGCATCTTGCGTACACCGGGATCTTTATATTGCTGATGTCGTTGGCAACGTTGCTTGAGAAGCCGAGTAACAACGAGGGATTCTTGTATATGACATTTTGCATTCTGGCAATTCTGATGCTGGTGCTGTATCCGCTTGCAACCGCCTTTTTGAGTGCATGCAGCGTCACGCTCTCAAGCTTCGCGCTCAAAAAAAGAGAGGTCATACCGCTCAACGTCATATTCATTGTCCTTTCGGTGCTTTACACCGTCTTTGCCATCTGGCTCAGCGCGGTTTTCTGGCAAGGCGCAATGGGCGTATAGTTTTCATATTTTACTCGTAAGGAGACGTATAACATGAACAAATCCAAAAAGCTTCCGATCATCATAGCCCTTGTGCTGCTGGGCGTTCTGGCCGCTGCCGCCATCGCTCTTTTTATTGCTGAGACCGCGCACAACGCATGGGTCGTGGACAAGGCAGACGCCGTTAAATTCGGCATTTTGATGGTCGGCATCGGGCTGACTCTTGTCAGACTGATCGGCAACGTGGGCGGCCCTTCGCTGCGTCGGATCGAAAAGGCCTTTGCAAAGGAGATCGGTTCAGCCTTCTCCGCGCCCGATCAGAAGCGCCAAAGAAAAGCGCTGCTGACCGCCATTGAGCGCTACAACCGCAACAAATTCAACGGTGCTGTGACAAGGCTGATCGCTCTGCGCCGCGAGTGCCGTACAAGCGACGACTACAATGCCGTGCTGCTGTTTCTGGCCCTGACCTACACCGATGCCGGCTGCATCGATGATGCCGTCGCCACCTACGAGGAGCTGGTCAAATTCTCGCCCGAGCACTCCACGGCATGGTCCAACCTCGGTCTGCTTTACAGAAAGCAAGGCAACTTTGACAAGGCCATTGCCTGCTATGAAAACGGCATCAAATACGACGAGAACAACCCCTTTGCATGGAACAATCTTGCCATAGCGCATCTTGCGGCGTCTAACTGGAGCAAGGTCATCCAGCCCGCGCTGCACGCGCTTTCGATCAAGGCGGACATGTACCAAGCGGAGGCTGCGCTTTGCGTGGCATACTTTGCCATGGGCGACAAGCAAAACAGCAAAAAATACTTTGACAGTGCCGTTTTGCACGGTGAGCAAGCCGACAAGCTGCGCTCCTTATTGCAGGGGCTGGAAGCGGGAACCGTAGCCTTTACGACCGCAAGCGGCGTACGCGAGGAGATCGAGCGCGCCAACGGGCATTTGCAGCGCGACACGGCTCTGCCTATGGTAGAGATCCGTCTGCCCGCCCCCGAGGACGGCAACCGCTCGCGCCTTGGCGGCGCACCTGTGGACAAGGACGTGCCGCTTGACAGCTCAGGCGCGCCCATGAAGCTGTTGGCGGCCATCTGGTGCTCCGAGGTACGCGGTGTGCCCGACTTCCCTGCGCGCGGCGTGCTGCGCTTTTACGTAGCCGACAACGACGTATACGGTGCCGACTTTGACCACCCGAACGTGCAATCCGATTTCCGCGTTTTGTTCGACGAGGACGAAAGTGCCTTTGACAGTCGCCTTGCGGATGATCCCGCGCTTGGCGAGTACTTCCCCATAAGGCACGTCCTGCCCGTGCGTCTGACGCCTGCCATGGGCTCGATCCGCGCAAGTGACGGTGGCTTTGAGAAAAGCGTCAACGCTGCCTTGCGCAAGGTTGGCATCGAACAAGACTTCGGCGAGCTTTCCGACCGGGAATCCGACTACCTGTACGAGCAAAACACCTACGCAGGCCACCGCATCGGCGGTTACCCCTGCTTTGAGCAATTTGACCCGCGCTACAAGCCCGAGCTCCAAAAATACGACACGCTGCTCTTGCAGATCGTCAGCCACACTGCCCCCGACGGGCACGGGCACGAGCAAGAGCTGATCATGTTCGGCGACGAGGGCGGCTGCCAGTTCTTCATTCCCGCAGAAAAGCTGCGTGCCCGCGACTTTTCGGACGTGATGTACACGTGGGATTGCGGATGAATGCTCCGCATTCATCCGCAGCTATGATTGCCCTGCGGGCAAGTTATGAGTTATGATACGCTTCGCGTAGTTATGATGCCCTTCGGGCAGTTTGCAGCTACAAAGGCAATCATATCATAACTTGGCGCAGCCAATCATAACTCATCATTGAAAATATCCGACCATTTTCAAAGGAGGCCATCATGAAAAAAACCAAGAAAGTTCTTTCGATCCTCTCCTGGGCTACGCACGGCGCATACGCACTGGTTTGCACGATGGCCATTTTGTTGATGAAATTCCCTATCCCCGAGCTTCCCGGTTGGTTGAACGACGTGCGTGTTCTGTTTCTCATGCTGACACTGGGCTTTTCCCTCTTGTTTTCCATCTTTTTCCCTTTTGCCCTCTTAGGATTGGGATTTAATATCAGCTTGCTGATCGCCCAGATTGTGGACAAGACCGAAAAAAGGGCAAGTCGCATTCTCCTGCAATGCGTGCGCACCGTGCTCAGCTTTGCCGCGTCCGGCGTGCTGTGGTATTACGTCATTGCGGTTTTCGTTTGGACAACAGGTGGGGCGTGAGCTCCCGGAAAGGAGAATTTCTATGGTAAAAAGAATTCTGTCAATTTCCTCTTGGGTCGTGCATGGCCTTTATCTGCTGCTCTGCCTTGCCGAGATTGCCATCTGCGTGCTGTATACGACGTATTTCTCCATCAATTTTGAGCTTGCAAGGTCTCTTGCAGGGATTGCCCTTTACGGATTTGGTTTTGTCACGTTTGCCCCCTTCATGCCCATTGGACTGGGGCTCAACGCAGGCCTGTTGATCGTCCATATCTTTGACAAGAAGGAACGAAAAGCAAGCAAGATCGTTTGGCAATCCGCAAGGACTGCCCTTTGCCCCATCTTGTGCATTGTGTTATGGATGATTACTTGCATCGCATTTGTCGAGGCCACGGGCGGAGTGTAGAAAAATGAAAATTGAAAAATTGTGGTAGAAAAGCCGCCGACGGGCGGCTTTTCTCATTTGTTTGCTGCGGGAGCAAGCCCCCGGCCGGGTATCATGATTGCGGCATCGCACGGACACGAGATACAGAGCCGTCCCCACAGGGGAAGGAAGGGACCCGCAGCGAAAGCGTTGCGGGAGGAAGGGGTCGAGTGAAGAATTAGGATAAGTAATATTTTTTGGATTGTACGGTGCATTGTTTAGAAAATGAGCCGATTGCTTACTTGCCCTATCTCATCAGGCAGCCCCTTCCTCCCCGTTGACGCTTCGCTACGGGGGCCCTCCTTCCCCTGTGGGGACGGCTTTTTTCGCATTTCAACAGTTTTGCACTTTGCTGCGGGAGCAAGCCCCGACCTACGTGCTTTCTTATTTCGCATTCATATTGCATTCCCCGAAAATCTATGCTATAATAAAGAAAAACGACAGGCGGTGGAATTATGAAAACAGCAATTTTCGGTGTATGGCACGTACACGCACCCGATTACACGAGAACAGCGCAGAAATACGGCGAGGTGGTCGGCTTTTACGAGCCGGACGACGCTTTGGCGTCGGCCTTTGCCGCGCATTTTGACATTCCGCGCTTTGCCACAGCCGACGAGCTGCTCGCAAGCGACGCCGAGGGCGTGATCGTTTGCTCGGCAACCAACACCCATGCCGACGACATGATCAAGATTGCCAACGCGGGCAAACACATCTTTACCGAAAAGGTGCTTGCGCTGACCGACGCGGACTGCGCACGCGTGGCCGAGGCGGTTGAGAAAAACAACGTCTCCTTTACCATTTCCCTGTTTCAGAAATACCTACCCGCACGCATGGCTGTCAAGGACGTTGCCATGAGCGGTGAGCTTGGCAATATCAACTACCTTCGCTTCCGCAACTGCCATTCGGGCAGCAGCGGTGACTGGTTACCTGCGCACTTTTATAACCGCGAGCAGTGCGGCGGCGGGGCGATGATTGACCTTGGTGCGCACGGCATGTACCTTGCGCATTGGATCTTAGGTGAGCCTATCACGGCAAAGTCCGCCTTTACGCTGTGCAACCAAAATCCCGGTGCGGCGGCAAAAAACACCGATGGCGTTGAGGACAATGCAGTCACGGTCATGACCTTTGAGAGCGGTGCGATCGCGGTCAACGAAACCGGTTTTGTCTCCTGCTGCTCCCCCGTCATTTTCGAGGTGCACGGCGACCGTGGCTACGTCTACATGGAAAACAATCGCGTGATTAAGTGCACGCAAGCCACGGGCGGCAAGCAGACCCCGGTCGAGCTGCCCGAGGCACTCCCCTTGCCCATTGAGCAATTTGTCAGCGGCAACGTACTGCCCGGATGCGGCATGGACGAGGCACGCGCCCTGACGCGCATGATGGAGCTGGCTTACGGGAGGCAGGCATGAGCGAAAAGTTCTTTGACAAATACAATCTGATCATTGGCGAGGGGCGCGAGACCCCGTTTATGAAAAAATACGGCATTCATCAGGACGGTACCACGCCCATGTGCCGCGATACGGACGGCACGCTCTGGGCCATGAGCGGGCACGCGCACGGTGGGCACATCAGCGTATTTTCGGGCACGTGCCTTGACGACATGGTCGAGCGTTGGCCAATCGAGCTCAATTTTTCACTCGGTCATGCCGATTATGCCTTCAGTGCCATCCGCTACCCCGAGGGCATTCCCGCGCGCGGCAGCATCTGGCCGTTCGGGCTTTATATCTGCCCCGGCACGCACCGCTTTTTCTGCTGGTTCCATAACGAGACCGGCTGGGCAGGTCGCGGTACGGCATACGACGCCTACGGCCCCTGTCAGACGCCCAAGCACGACACCGACTTCCGACACGTGGGTCTGATGCACTCGGATGACGAGGGGCAGACCTGGACCTTTGATCGCTGGGTATTGACAGGTCACGAGGTAGCCTTTACCGAGCGTTACAACCCGGGTGCGGGAAACGCGCTGGGGCAGACCGGTGATCTGATCCGCTTTGGCTGCGGCGATTTTACGCTGTTCACCACACCCGAGGACGAATTTCTCTATCTCTTTTACAACAACATGGCCATCTCGCTTGACGGCAAGGACATGCTGGACGCATGGAAATCCTGCGACGCTTACGTGGCGCGCTGCCGCAAGAGAAGCGACGGCACCATGGGCGATTTTGTCAAATACTACGACGGCGCATTCTGCGAGGCAGGCAACATGGGCAAGGAAAGCCCCGTGGTGCGTGACATGTGGCACGCGCGCGTGGTTTGGTGCGAGCCGCTTGGCTGCTATCTCATGACGGGCAAGCCCATCATCAAGGCATGGAAGGGCGAGATCGAGGGTGTGGACTGGCCGCACTACGTCATGACGATTGCAACCTCGGACGACCTTGTGCATTGGTCTGAGCCCGAGGTGGTTTACAAGGACGGCAAGCCATTTGGCAACCATTACAACGCGCTGTTCCCCGATGATAAGGTCAGTGCACCCAACGTGCTCCCCTCGCTTGAATTCTCGATTCTCAATAACCACAACGGCACCGACGTTACGCGCTACCCCGCGAAGATCGTCAAAAAGGAAAGCTGATCATGACACAAAGTATCAAATATTATCTGGGCATTGACGGTGGTGGTACCAAAACCGAATTTTGCCTGGCCGACAAGGACGGCGCAATTCTCCGCTCTGCCCTGTTTGGGGCATCCAATCCCAACGATATCGGCCTTGACGCGACCTGCGCGCTGCTGAGCGAGGGCATTGACAAGGTCACCGACGGCTATGACCGCGCGGATATCTCTGTCTTTGCGGGCATTGCAGGCGCGGCCACGGGCGACCATGCATCACGCATCAAGGCGCATCTTGACACACTCGGCTTTGCCAAGGCCGACGCGGCAAGCGACGTGCTCTCCTGCTTGGCTGCCTGCTTTGGTGACCATGACGGTGTTGCGGTCATTCTGGGCACGGGCTCTGTGGCATACGCGCAGTGCGACGGGCAGCTTTTGCGCGCAGGCGGCTACGGCTATCTGCTCGGCGATGCGGGCAGCGGCTTTGCCTTGGGGCAAGGTGCGATATTGGCTGCACTGCAGGCTGAGGACGGCAGCGGTGCACCTACGCTGTTACGTGATATGGTGGCGGATGCGTGCGGCAAAAGCCGTGTGCTTGACGCACTTTCCGATTTCTACCGCGGCGGAAAAGCCGAGATCGCACGCTATGCGCCTCTGATCTTTGACGCGCACGAAAAGGGCGACGCGGTGGCAACCGAGATTTTGACGCGCAACATGCGCGCCATTGCAAATCTGATCCGCGCAATCGGTGCACGCATGGGAAAGGAGCACGTACGCGCGGTGCTGTGCGGTGGCTTGACTGCAAAGAGCGAGGTCATTCTGCCTCTTTTGCGTGATGCGCTGGCAGGTGATGCGCGGGAATATTCCCTTTCGGTCTCCGAGGCAGCACCCGTGCAAGGGGCGCTTTATCTGGCTGGCAAACGTTGATTGGCATAAGGCTCACCTGTGCAGGTGAGCCTTGTTCAATGGTATTTCTTCGGAAAACATTTCTGAAGGCATAATTCCAAAGCAATGATAAATTCTGATCAGAATTGTTGCGCCCAAACGATCGGGAATGCGCCCCTTCTCTATTTGCGAAAGGCTGTGAACACCAATATGTAATGCTTTTGCAAAGGCTCTCTGCGTCATGCCCAAGTGTTTTCTTAAATTCAACATGTTATGACAAAAAATCTGTTTTTCGTTCATTTCGCCCCTCCTTTTGATAACACTATGATAACACTTTGATACTGGTTTGTCAAGTCATTTTGGTATAAAATGTTATCATAATGATATTATTATGATTGCGGGGTGTTATTATGGCAACCAATAAAATTCAAACAGGCATCAGATTTGATTTTGATCTGTTAGACAAAATCACCTACATTGCAAAGCAAAACAAAAGATCCTTCAATGCGCAAATGGAATATCTTGCAGAGCAATGCGTTAAGGAATATGAAAAGGAAAACGGTCCTATTCCCACAGATAAGAATTGATCATAAAGCAAAAGACCTGCCGCGGCAGGTCTTTTTTCAGGCTCTGTATTCGTAGGGGAGGATATCATCCTCCCGCACGCGATGAGGATGGAACGTGTTCGGGATATCACAAACATAAATCCTTATCGTGCGGGAGGATGATATCCTCCCCTACGGTGTATATGGGTCAAATTGTTTACGTGAGCAAACCGACTCCGTTCTTTTTGGCAAAATTGCCGCAAAGAAGAACATATTTGCTTCGCAAATTAAACAGCGTGGAAAAGTTTCGCCTCTGCGGAGGCGACCAAGGGCCCTCCCCTTAGAGCCCGCACACTTTTGTAAAAGTTTGATCAAAACTTTCATTCTGTAAGAGTGGTCTGAACTGATTAAAGCAACGTAAAATGATTTTTCCTGCAATCCAGCACACCCTCGCGCCTGAGCTTCCCGATCTCAGCCGAAAGTCCGCTGCGGTCTACCTCTAAATAATCCGCCAATTCCTGACGGTCAAACGGGATCTCAAACTCGTGCGCGCCCGTCTGCTGCTCCATATACGCAAGATACGCAAGTAATTTTTCTCTCGTTGTGCGTTTTGCCGTGATATCCAGCTTCTGATGGAACATAATATTCTTGGCGGCAAGGTCGCGCATCAGATTATAGATCATGCGTCTGTGAAACTCGCAGCCATTGGTGCAGGTGTGCAGCACGTGGCCGCTATCGATCAGCAGCACCTCGCAGGGCTCGTTGGCCACGATGGATACCGGTAAAGTCTCCATACCCGCGCAAGCGAACGACTCGCCAAACAGCTCGCCCGGCATCACGCCCGACACGATGCTGCGGTTGCCGTAATAGTCGTGTCTGACAATCTGCGCCGATCCTGAGAGCAAAATCCCGATGTATTTGGCCGGATTGCCTTGCGCAAAGATGGTATACTTTTTATCAAAGCTGACGCGCTTGGCACTCAGACAAGACAGCATGGCGATCAGATGCTGATCCTCAATCTCCGAAAACAGTGAGCATTTTCTTAGAATTCCAAAATATTTTTTCAAAATTTTCTCCTTTTGTTGAAATTTCAACATACATATCGCCCCCATTATACTATAATCATATCAGAAAAGCAAGAGGTGAATTTATGAAAATCGCATTTTTTGACGCAAAGCCTTACGACAAGCCCTCGTTTGACGCCTTTGGCGCACAGAGTGGCGTACAATATAAATACTTTGAAACCAAGTTGACCGAGGACACGGTGGAACTCGCACACGATTGTGATGGTGTTTGCGTGTTCGTCAACGATACGGTCAATGCAGCCGTGATTGACAAGCTGACCGAGATGGGTGTGAAAATCGTTGCCCTTCGCTGTGCAGGCTTTAATAACGTGGACGTCAAGCACGCCTACGGCAAGGTACACGTGCTGCGCGTGCCTGCCTACTCCCCTTACGCGGTAGCCGAGCACACCATGGCGCTGCTGCTGACCTCGATCCGCCGCATTCACAAGGCTTATATCCGCACCCGCGACTTCAATTTCAGCCTTACAAACATGACAGGCTTTGACCTGCACGGCAAGACGGTGGGCGTGATCGGCACGGGCAAGATCGGCCGCGTGTTCATTGACATCTGCCGCGGCTTTGGCATGAAGGTGCTGGCATACGACAAATTCCCCGCACAGGGTCTTGCGGACGGTGAGAATATTCGCTATGTGGAGCTTGACGAATTATTCGCAAACAGCGACGTCATCTCACTGCACTGCCCCTTAACCGAGGAGACCTATCACGTGATCAACGAGCAATCTCTTGAAAAATGCAAGAAGGGCGTGGTCATTCTCAACACCTCGCGCGGCGCACTGGTAGATGCCGAGGCGTTGCTCTCGGGCATCAAATCCCGCAAGGTGGGCGCCGCTTGCTTAGACGTTTACGAGGAGGAATCCGACCTGTTCTTCGAGGACTTCTCGGGTCACATTCTGGAGGATGACATACTGGCAAGACTGATCTCGATGCCCAACGTCATCGTCACCTCACACCAGGCATTTCTGACCGAAGAGGCTCTTTCCAATATCGCAGAAACCACCACGCAAAACATCAAGCAAATGATAGAAAACGGTCAATGCCCCAACGAGCTTTGCTTCCGCGGCGACAGCGCACAGGATTGCAAAAGCGGCAAGTGCTTTTGAAAGGAGTCAGCATGAAAAGACGAATCATTCACATTGATAAAGAAAAATGCAACGGCTGCGGCGCATGCGCAAACGCATGCCACGAGGGTGCGATCGAAATGATCGATGGCAAGGCAGAGCTTGTCCGCGAGGACTTTTGCGACGGGCTGGGCGATTGCCTGCCCGCTTGCCCTGCGGACGCGATCACCTTTGAAGAGCGCGAGGCTCCCGCTTATAACGAGAGTGCCGTGCTTGCCGCCAAGCAAAAAAAGGCGGCAAAGCCCGCATGTGCCTGCCCGGGCACAGCGGCAAAGGCCATCAAGCGCGAGCCGAACGTGCAAATGCAGCGCATCCCCGTTTCCAGTCAGCTGGCGCAATGGCCATGCCAGATCAAATTGGTCCCGGTCAACGCGCCCTACTTTGACGGCGCAAACCTACTCATCGCCGCCGACTGCACCGCCTATGCATACGCAAGCTTCCACGCGGATTTCATGCGTAACCATATCACGCTGATCGGCTGCCCCAAGCTGGACGAGGGCGACTATGCGGAAAAGCTGACCGCCATCATCGCACGCAACGACGTCAAAAGCGTCAAGGTGGTGCGCATGGAGGTTCCCTGCTGCGGAGGCATTGAAAACGCGGTCAAGCGCGCACTGCAGGCAAGCGGGAAATTCATTCCCTGGCAGGTAGTCACTATCTCGACCGACGGCAGAATTCTGGATTGATCTTTGCCCAAATCACTTGACTCAAAACTTGTTACATGATAAAATATACATAGATTAAAATCGGAGGCTAAAAAAACAATGAAGATCACCAACGACATCAGATATATCGGCGTCAATGACCGGAGGATTGACCTGTTTGAGGGTCAGTACCGCGTGCCGAACGGCATGGCCTACAATTCCTACGCCATCATGGACAGCATGATCGCCATCATGGACACGGTGGATGCGGGCTTTACCCACGAATGGCTGGATAACATCCGCGACACGCTTGGCTCTCGCAAGCCCGATTTTCTGATCGTGCAGCATATGGAGCCCGACCACTCGGCCAACATCCTGCAGTTTGCAAAGACCTATCCCGATGCCAAGATCGTTTCCTCTGCCAAGGCGTTCCGCATGATGCAGAACTTCTTCGGCACCGAATTTGAGGATCGTCGCATCGTGGTGGACGAGGGCGACGTGCTGGAGCTGGGATACCACAAGCTGCACTTTGTATCTGCTCCCATGGTGCACTGGCCCGAGGTCATCGTGACCTACGACTCCACCGACAAGGTTCTGTTCTCTGCCGATGGCTTTGGCAAATTCGGTGCGACCGATGCAAAAGAGCCTTGGGCAGACGAGGCAAGACGCTACTACATCGGCATCGTTGGCAAATACGGCGCGCAGGTACAGGCACTGCTTAAGAAGGCTGCAGGACTTGACATTGAGATCATCTGCCCCTTGCACGGCCCGGTTCTTACCGAAAATCTCGGCTATTATCTGAACCTCTATAACACCTGGTCGAGCTATCAGCCCGAGTCCGACGGCATCGTGATCGCCTACACCTCCGTGTACGGCAACACAAAGAAGGCTGTGATGCAGCTGGCCGAAAAGCTCAAGGCAAACGGTGCACCCGCAGTTGTGGTACACGACCTTGCAAGATGCGACATGGCAGAAGCTGTGGCCGACGCCTTCCGCTATAGCAAGCTGGTGCTGGCAACTACCACCTACAACGCAGATATCTTCCCCTTCATGCGCGAGTTTATCGACCATCTGACCGAGCGCAATTTCCAGAACCGCACGGTGGCCATGATCGAAAACGGCAGCTGGGCTCCCCAGGCTGTCAAGGTTATGAAAAATATGCTGGAAAAGAGCAAGGACATCACCTACGTTGACACCTCCGTCAAGATCAAGTCCGCTCTTAGTGCAGAGAGCAGCGAGCAGCTGAATAAGATGGCAGAGGAGCTGTGCCGCGAATACCTGGCACAGCGCGATGAGACCGCCAACAAGAACGATCTGAGCGCACTGTTCAACATCGGCTACGGTCTTTACGTCATCACCTGTAACGACGGCAAAAAGGACAACGGTCTGATCGTCAACACGGTCACCCAGGTCACCAACACCCCCAACCGTCTGGCAGTCACCATCAACAAGGAAAACTACTCGCATCACGTCATCAAGCAGACCGGTAAGATGAACATTAACTGTCTCTCAACCGACGCACCCTTCTCCGTTTTTGAAAAGTTCGGCTTCCAGAGCGGCAGAAACGTGGATAAGTTTGCGGACTGCTCCCCCCTGCGCTCGGACAACGGTCTTGTGTTCCTGCCCAGACACATCAATTCCTTCATGTCGCTGGTCGTGGAGCAATACGTTGACCTTGGCACGCACGGCATGTTCATCTGCTCGATCACCGAGGCGCGCGTCATTTCGGATCGCGAGACCATGACCTACACCTATTATCATCAGCACGTCAAGCCCAAGCCTCAGACCGAGGGCGTTAAGGGCTACGTGTGCACCATCTGCGGCTACGTCCACGAGGGCGAGCTGCCCGAGGATTTCGTTTGCCCGCTTTGCAAGCACGGCGCCTCGGATTTCGTTGAGATCAAGTAACCTATTCAAATAACAAACAAATCAAACCAAATCAATATGAAAAAGGAGATTATGATTATGTGTGAAACCAAGTTCTATATTTGCGAAAAGTGCGGCAACCTGGTAGGTGCCATCCATGAATCCGGCGTTCCTATGAAGTGCTGCGGTCAAAACATGACCAAGATCGAGGCAGGCGTGGTAGAAGCCAGCCGCGAAAAGCATATCCCCGTAGCAACCGTCGAGGGCAACAAGGTCGTGGTCAGCGTTGGCTCTGTGGCTCACCCCATGGTGCCCGAGCACAGCATTGAATGGGTCTATCTGCAGACCGACAAGGGCGGCCAGCGCAAGTGCCTGAGTGCAGGCGACGCTCCCGTTGTCACCTTTGCACTCTCTGACGAAAAGCCCGTGGCAGTTTACGCTTACTGCAATCTGCACGGCCTTTGGAAATCCGAGTTTTAATAGGAGGCTACTATGGTAAACGCTAAGGTTCACGAGCTGCTCAATCAGCAGATCAACAAGGAGTTCTACTCCGCATATCTCTATCTGGATTTTTCCAACTATTTCAAGGCTGTAGGTCTTGACGGCTTTGCAAACTGGTATATGATCCAGGCGCAGGAGGAAAGAGACCACGCTATGCTGTTCTACACCTACCTGCAGAACGAAAACATGCCCGTCACGCTGGACGCCATTGCCAAGCCCGACAAGGTATTTGAGTGCCACATGGACGTGCTCAAGGCAGGACTTGAGCATGAGGAATACGTGACCTCGCTGATCAACGACATCTACGCAGCGGCTTACGACGTGCGTGATTTCCGCACCATGCAGTTCCTTGACTGGTTCGTCAAGGAGCAGGGCGAGGAGGAGACCAACGCCAACGATATGATCACCAAGATGGAGCTGTTCGGCTCTGATCCCAGAAGCCTGTACCTGCTCAACCAGGAGCTGGCGGCAAGAGTATATTCCGCACCTTCTTTGGTGCTCTGATTCACAAGCAAGGAGAATTTTTATGGCAAAATACGTTTGCGGCGCATGCGGCTTTGAATATGACGAGCAGGTCGGCATTCCCGAGCGCGGGATCGCCCCGGGCACCAAGTTCGAGGATCTGCCCGAGGACTTTGACTGCCCTATGTGCGGGGTTGGCAAGGAACTCTTCGAAAAAGCATGACATAAACTAAAAAAGGGGCCGGCATTCTGCGCGGCCCCTGCGCTGCTTGCTCAGCCATACTACTTTACATCCGGAGTTTTTTATGGAGCTTGTATTACTCACAGCCTTGGGCGTTGGCGGTGCGACCGTCATTGGCGCCGTGATCGGCTTTGTTTTCAAAAAAATATCTCATACCTTCTCGGACATCGTGCTGGCCTTTGCCGCGGGCGTCATGCTGGCGGCAGCTGTGCTTGGCCTCATCCTCCCCTCTGCCGAATACGGCATGGCGGACATGGGAGCATGGGGGCTGCTGATCACGGTGGCGGGCATCTTCGCGGGCGCGCTTTGTCTGAATCTGATCGACAAGTTGGTGCCGCATCTGCACAAGCTGGCGGGCGTGGAGGATGAAGCCCACAAAAACGCCAACCTTTCGCGCGTGCTCTTGTTTGTCACGGCCATCGCCATCCACAATCTGCCCGAGGGCATTGCCGCGGGCGTGGGCTTTGGCGCGGGCGATACCTCGCAGGCTCTGATCATTGCGGGCGGCATTGCGCTGCAGAACATTCCCGAGGGCATGGTCATCATCGGGCCTATGCTGGCAGCAGGCGTCAAGCCGGGCAGAACCTTTGCGCTGGCTATGATGACAGGTCTTGTGGAGGTAGTGGGTACGCTGCTTGGCTACTTTGCGGTCAGCATCGCATCCGCCATCCTTCCCTTTGCACTCGCCTTTGCGGGCGGCACCATGCTGTACGTCATCAGCGACGAAATGATCCCCGAGACCCATGCGCACGGGCACCAGCGCGGCGCGACCTACTCTTTGCTGGTCGGATTTTGCGTTATGCTGGTAACAGACATGCTGTTGGGATAATTTTTTCAACTTTTTTCAAAAATACGTAAACTTTTTACCAAAAAATGCGACTAAATAAGTGTAGAAACAAATAAAAGTGAGGTACATCCGATGAATCACAACTCTTTTACCACTGATACTGACGTCAGATATGCACAATTCCAATTCTTCAAGCCCCTGCTCTTTGTCGGCATCCTTTTATCCCTGCTTGCCTGTCTTGGCTTTTTGATCGCATGGCAGACCTTCGTGTTTTTCGAATCCATCGTGATCGTGGTATGCCTTGTCGGTTATCTGAGCGGCAAGGGCAAATCCGACTGGCTTCTGCACTTTGAAAACGACGTGCTGACGCTGACCAACAACGCAAACGGTCAGACCTATTCGGTATGGGAGATTCCCGCGTCCGACATCATCATCAAGCAATCCAAGCAGGATATCAAGCGCGATTATTGCAATCTGATCATCAAAAACACCGTGTTTGGCTTTTACGGTGTCAGACGCTGCAGTGCTTTGCGCGAGTACATCAAGCAGAATTACAAATAAAGCATTTGTGTATGAGAGGGAGACTTGTGGTCGCCCAAGTAAATCATGGTTGACAAAGTGCGAAAATTGTACTATAATGAGTGTATCAAAACCACACTCGGAGGCACATCATGAATTTTTTGGAAGAACGCATTTCAAAGGACGGCATCGTCAAGGAAGGCAACGTGCTCAAGGTTGACAGCTTTCTCAATCACCAGATGGACGTTACTCTGCTCGATCAGCTCGGACAAGCCTTTTACGAGCGTTTTCGTGACAAAGGAATCACCAAGATCCTGACCATTGAGGCCTCCGGCATTGCCATTGCCTGCTCTGCGGCAAGATATTTCGGCGTGCCCGTGGTGTTTGCCAAGAAATCCAAGAGCATCAATATTGACGGCGACATGTACGTTGCCGAGGTGGAGAGCTTTACCCACAAAAACAAAAATAACGTCATCGTATCCAAGAAGTTCTTGCGCCCGGGCGACCGCGTGCTGATCATTGACGACTTTCTTGCCAACGGCTGCGCGCTGCAGGGTCTGATCTCGATCACCGAGTCGGCTTGCGCCAGCGTGGAAGGCATCGGCATTGCGATTGAAAAGGGCTTCCAGCACGGCGGCCGCGTCATTCGCAACCTTGGCTATGACCTGTATTCTGCTGCCATCGTGGAGAAAATGGATGCCGAGACCGGCACCATCGTCTTCAGAGAGCAGAACTGACATGCAAAGCGACCTGCCATGTGACAGGCCGCTTTTTGCATACAATCCGGAGTTTACATTTTGTTTACAACATTTTTTGCCAAACACATAAACTTTTTGCAAGATTTTGCGACTGTATAGCCGAAGAGAGCCGAACTCACACGGTTTTGCTCGGCAAATATCTGCATCTGTGGCAGACAAAATGCTCGCAATAGTATAGATGAGAAAACATTGGGAAAGGAGTTCCACATGACCAACACGACCGCATATACGCACGATTTGATTCTGAAAATGAGAAGAAATTACACCAAGAAAAGCAGAAGAATGGCTTGGTTCATGTTTATTTTCGCAGGTGGGCTCAGCATTTATAGTATCGTATATGATCTGGTTTCCGAGCATGCGCACACGATACCGGCAGGAATGTTTTTCCTTGCTTTCGCTTTGCTTTTTTTCCTCGTTGCGATACAAAACAGAAAATCCGGCCTTTCCAAAGCAGTCAGTAAGGAGATGGCGGGCAATCCGGACACCGTGATCGAATACCAGTTTGATCAGGATTGCTTGAGAACCAAGCAAACAAGCAAATATACCACCGGAAGCGCATGCCATTCCTACGAATTTTTTGCAAAGGCTGAAAAAATGGATGACAATTCGTTCTATCTGCTCACCAAGCAAAACCAATTCTACGTGCTGTACGATCCAAACGGCATCGGTGAGTTGTACGATTTCGTCTGCGGCAAGATCAACAAATCAAGCAGTGCGACAAAATAAGTAAACCGCGCTGAGCGGGAGGGATCTATGGAGTTTATCACAGTATTTATCAAATACGCGCTGATTCATTACGGCATTGGATTGCTTGCCTTTCTTTCCGAGGACGGGAATGCTATTTCCGATCTTCCGCAGTGGATAGGCATCAACGTCGTTGTCAACATGCTTGTTCTCATATTTTCTGCAATCGGATTTCAGAAGTTTGTTTTCAAATCCGAGAGATTCTTGCAAACCGAACGCAAATGGCTCAGCATTCTGTGCGGCTTTGGCATCTCACTTGTGTACCTTTTTTTGACCTTCGTGATTGCACGTCTCGTCTGACCCGGATTTTTTGAAAAGGAGGTCTATTATGCGCACCAACAGATTCATGCGAATATTAATCATTTCCGTCGCGATGCTATTGTGCATCTCCATGTTTTGCGCCTGTGACCCCGATTGGTACCGGGGGCGTCGCCCTGTCGATCAGCCCGGCACCAAATGGGTGTGCGAGCAATACGATCTGTCTTTCGAGGTCGGTGAGGACGGTCTTGTCAAAAACGGCGTTTTCAAAACCGAAGACGGAATTGTTGCCTTTGATTTATTGTGGGCTGTGGGGACTACCCACGTGATCGTATATGACGCAGATTCGTTTCAAAAAGTCGATGAGCACAACATAGACTACGACACTCTTTTTAGCGGAGATTGTGAGTTTGGCAAAAAGGAATTTGAAATTTACGTCAACTACGACCCCAACGATTACTTCCCCGACAGCTGCATCCTGCACTTCGTTCAGGTGGACGAATAAAAAGCTCCCGACGCGCTTGACCTGCTCATTCCGATTGCAGTAGTTATAACAGAATACTCTGCATCTTGTAAAAAACGACAAGAAATGGCTAACGCTTCAGCGTTAGCCATTTCTTATATTGACAAGATACCGCTTTCGTGATAAAATGTACTTATATTCAACCGAATCAAAGAGGACAATATATGAAATCGAAAAAACGGTTATCCCTGTCCACCACGCATCTGATCATGCTCAGCTTTCTTGGCGTGATCGCGGTGGGCACGCTGCTGCTTTGGTTGCCGATCAGCACAAAGAGCGGCGAGAGCGTGGCATTTGTGGACGCGCTGTTCACCGCCACCACGGCCACCTGTGTTACAGGATTGGTCACACTTTCCACGCACGCCACCTGGAGCGTGTTCGGACAGATCGTGATCCTATTGCTGATCCAGATCGGCGGTCTTGGCCTGATTACGGTCATGGGTGCGATCTCGCTTTTATTGCGGCGTAAGATGGGTCTTGGCGACCGCCTGCTCCTGCGCGACGCCTTTAATCTCAATACACTCTCGGGCATCGGCCCCTTCGTGCGCCGCGTGGTGCTGGGCACGCTGATCGTGGAAGGCACGGGTGCTTTGCTCTACATGCTTGTTTTTATTCCCGAATACGGCCTGCGCGGCATCTGGCTCTCGGTCTTTACCGCCATTTCCGCCTTTTGCAACGCGGGCATTGACCTGTTTGGCGACGTCAGCCTGAGTGCTTACGCCACCAATCCCTTGGTCAACGCGGTCACCATGACACTGATCGTGACGGGCGGCCTTGGCTTTGTGGTATGGTGGGACGTGCTGCACGTCTTTTCCCTTATAGGAAAGCGCAAGCGTCCGCTCTCGTATCTGACGCTGCAATCCAAAATTGTCCTTGTAAGCACGGCTGCGCTGTTGTTGGCAGGCTGCGCTGCATTCCTCGCCTTTGAATGGAGCAATCCCGCCACGCTGGGTGCGCACTCGGTCTTTGATAAGCTGCAAATGGCACTGTTCCAATCGGTCACCACCAGAACGGCCGGATTTTTCACAATTCCCCAAGAGGCACTCACAATGCCCTCTGCGCTGCTGGCCCTCTTGCTGATGTTTGTAGGCGGCTCACCCGTGGGTACGGCGGGCGGTATCAAGACCGTAACCTTTGCGGTACTGGTCGCAAAAGCGATCAGCTCTATTCGCGGCAGAGACCGCGTTTCCCTGTTTGGCAGAACGATCAAGGACGAGGCGATCGGTAAAGCAGTGGCGGTGTGCATGACCTCCTTTAGCATCATGGCACTGGCATCGCTGGGACTTACCTTGGTCAGCGACGCCTCGGTAATCGACATTCTGTACGAAACGGTCAGCGCAACCGCCACGGTCGGCCTGACACGTGCGCTGACGCCTACGCTGAATGCTCTGGGCAAGCTGATCATCATAGCCACCATGTACCTTGGCCGTGTAGGCCCCATCTCGCTTGCCGTGGCATTTACGGTAGGCTCAAGCTCGCAAAATCTGATTGAAAACCCAACCGAAGACATTAGTGTTGGATAGAGAGGTAAACTATGGCTAATAAGAAATCATACGCAGTCATCGGTCTTGGCAGATACGGCAAGGCTGTTGCAAAAGAGCTTTTACAAAACGGTGCCGAGGTGCTGGCGATCGATATGGATCCCGACGTGGTCAACTCGGCCACGCGCGTCATCCCCTATTGCAAATGTGCTGACGTAACCAAGCCCGACACAGTAAGACAGCTGGGCATTGCGGACATGGACGCCGTGATCATTGCCATTGCGGGCAATCTGGAGGCCAGTGTCATGGCCACCATGCTTTGCAAGGAGGCCGGCGTCAAAAACGTGATCGTCAAGTGCGCCAATTCCCTGCACCAGCGCATGCTGCTCAAGATCGGCGCGGATCAGGTTACCTTCCCCGAGTACGAATCGGGCGTTCGCCTTGCAAAAAATCTGCTCAGCGCAGGCTTTGTGGATATTGCTGAGCTATCTGACGAGGTCTCGGTGGTCGAGCTGGAGGTCAAGGACGAATGGGCAGGCAAAACGCTGGTCGAGCTCAGCCTGCGCCGCAAATACGGCATCAACGTTGTTGGCCTTCGCAAGGAGGACAAACTGATGATCAATATCGATCCCGAGATGCTGCTGCGCAAGGACATGACGCTTGTGGTCATTGCAAGCAAGCAGTCGCTCAAGAAGCTGGTGTAATTCGCGCTTTGTAACATTTCACAATTCTTTTCTTAAAATGATCATAAAGATAGTCAAGGTTTTCACCCTCGAAAGCCTTGACTTATTTTTGACTTTGTGCTATAATATGATAGATGTGAAAATAGGGCTTGCGGCAGGATCACTCGGGCAGTTTGGCGATTGATCAAGCAGTGTTGCTTGACCGCGTTTTCACAAGACAAAATTCTGTCCGAGGCAGTTTGGTCGGCGCAGACAAATAAAAGGGGCTCTTTTTGGCAATGCTTTGGTGTATTCGGAGCTTTCTTGGGCGAACCCGCGCTATGGGGTTTGCCGTCTTTGGTCGCGTCAAAAAGACTTGCTTTTGACGTGGCTATTTTTGTTTCGATCCCAAAAGAAAGGAACCTTTGAAAATGACATTGTTCGCAAACGCTCGTATGTTTGATAACGGTAGATTCATTCACAAGGACGTTGTCCTTGCGGATGGTGCTTTGTCTTTTTCTGCTCCCGGCAGTGTCTCTGCTTCTGATATTGACACTGTTTTCCATAATTGTGATATTTTTCCCGGTTTTTGTGATGTCCATGTACATCTTCGAGAGCCGGGTTTTTCTTATAAAGAGACCATTGCCACAGGCACGGCGGCAGCAGCGCACGGCGGCTATACGGCGGTGTGCAGCATGCCCAACTTAAATCCCGTACCCGACAGCGTTGAGCACTTAGCCGAGCAGCTGGCCATCATTGAGCGTGACGCCGTCATTGACGTCTACCCCTTAGGGGCTTTGACGGTGGGTCAGAAGGGCGAGGTCGCCGCGGACCTGGAGGGTATGGCCGAGCACGCGATCGCCTACTCGGACGACGGACGCGGCGTGCAGAGTGCCGAGATGATGGAGCAGCTGATGCAGCGCGCCAAGGCACTTGGAAAGATCGTGGTTGCCCACTGCGAGGACAATGCACTCTTGCGCGGCGGCTACATTCACGACGGCGAATACGCAGCAGCGCACGGTCACCGCGGCATTTGCTCCGAGAGCGAATGGGGGCCGATCAAGCGAGACCTCGAGCTTGCAAAAAAAACCGGCTGCGCTTACCACGTCTGCCACATCTCCACCAAGGAGAGCGTGCAGCTGATCAGAGAGGCCAAAGCGCGCGGGGTGAACGTGACCTGCGAGACAGGCCCGCATTACCTGACGCTTTGTGACGCCGATCTGGAAGAGCACGGACGCTTCAAGATGAATCCCCCGCTTCGCTCGGCCGATGACCGCGAGGCTTTGATAGAAGGCTTGATCGACGGCACGATCGACATGATCGCCACCGACCACGCCCCCCACTCGTGGGAAGAAAAATCCAAGGGGCTTGAAAAGAGCGCGATGGGCGTTGTGGGATTGGAGACAGCCTTCCCCGTGCTCTACACTTACTTGGTCAAAACGGGCAGAGTCAGCCTTGAACGCATCATTGACGCCCTGGCAATCGCACCGAGAATGCGATTCGGCATTCCGCTCTCACCCGATTCCCTGACCGTTTGGCAATGCGACGGCGAATACGTCGTTGATCCCTACACATTCTGTACCAAGGGTCGCGCGACTCCTTTTGCGGGTCACAGGCTCTTTGGCACTTGCATCACTACAATTCACGGAGGTAAAACAGTATGGAAAATCAAATGAACGTAAAGCTTGTTTTGGAAGACGGCAGCGAATTCTGCGGCTACAGCTTCGGTGACGACAGTATTCGTGACCGCGTATGCACCGTGGTATTCAATACCTCGATGGTGGGATATCAGGAGATCGTCTCCGACCCCGCTTACACCGACCAATTCGTAGTGATGACCTACCCCTTAATCGGCAGCTACGGCATGACCGAGGAGGACTATGAGGCAAGATCCTTGACCATGGGCGGTCTGATCGTGCGCGAATACAACGACCAGCCCTCCAACTTCCGCTACACAAAAACCTTGGAAGAGGTCATGTGCGAGCATCACATTCCCGGACTTTATGGGATCGACACCAGAATGCTGACCCGCAAGCTCCGCGACCACGGCAGCAGCATGCGCGGCATTCTGACAAGCATGCACACCACCACCGCATCTGCCCTGGCTATGATCCGCGTCACCCCCGTCCCCACCGATGCAGTCGCGCGCGTCAGCAGCAAGAAGCGTTGGTACACCAGAACCGCCAATGCAAAGCACCACGTCGTGGCCATTGACTGCGGCATCAAGACCAACATCGTCCGTACGCTGACCGCCAAGGGCTGCAACGTCACGGTCGTTCCCTATAACACCACCGCAGAGCAGATCGATTCCCTGAATCCTGACGGCGTGATTGTCTCCAGCGGCCCCGGCTGCCCCGAGCACGCAGGCGAGGTGATCGAATGCGTCAAGGCTCTGTGGGGCAAGTACCCGCTGTTCGGCATTGGCCTTGGCTGCCAGATCCTTTGCCTTGCCAAGGGTGCTACCGTCAGCGCACTGCCGCACGGTCACCGCGGCGGCTATCCCGTTCGCTGCTGCGAGGACGGAAAGATCACAAGCACCGCACAAAATCACACCTACGTGGTGGATCGTCAAAGCCTTGAGGGCACGGGCCTTGGTGTTCTGTATGAAAACGTGACCGACAAGAGCGTCGAGGGCGTGATCGACGCGCAAAGCCTTGTGCTTGGCGTGCAGTTCGCACCCGAGAGCGCACCCGGTCCGCAGGACAATTACGCACTTTTCGATCGCTTTATTGCTATGATGAAGGAGGATAACTGATATGCCGAAGAGAACAGATATCAAGAAAGTACTTGTCATCGGCTCCGGTCCGATCGTGATCGGCCAGGCTGCCGAATTTGACTACGCAGGCACGCAGGCGTGCCTTGCACTCAAGGAAGAGGGCTACGAGGTTATCCTTTGCAACTCCAACCCCGCAACCATCATGACCGACACCACCATTGCCGACAAGGTCTACATGGAGCCTCTGACGCTGGAATACGTGGCACGTGTCATCCGTCACGAGCGTCCCGATGCCATCGTTCCCGGCATCGGCGGTCAGACCGGTCTGAACCTTGCTATGCAGCTGGAAAAGAAGGGCATTCTGCGTGAGTGCGAATGCGAGCTGCTGGGCACCTGCGGTGCAAGCATTGAGAGAGCTGAGGACAGAGAGCTGTTCAAGGAGCTTTGCGAGGAGCTTGGCGAGCCTGTGCTTCCCTCTCTGATTGCAAACAGCATGGAAGAGGGTCTGGCTGCTGCCAAGGAGATCGGCTACCCCGTTGTGCTTCGCCCCGCATTTACCCTGGGCGGCACGGGCGGCGGATTTGCCGACAACGAGCAGGAATTCGTCGATATTATGAAAAACGCTCTGCAGCTCTCCCCCGTACACCAGGTACTGGTGGAAAAGAGCATCAAGGGCTATAAGGAAATTGAATACGAGGTCATGCGCGACGCCAACGATACCGCGATCGCCATTTGTAACATGGAGAACGTGGACCCTGTAGGCATTCACACGGGCGACTCGATCGTGGTCTGCCCCTGCCAGACGCTAACCAACAAGGAATCGCACATGCTGCGTGACAGCGCACTCAAGATCATCCGCGCGCTTGGCATCGAGGGCGGCTGCAACGTGCAGTTCGCGCTTGATCCCCACTCGTTCAGCTACTACTTAATCGAGGTCAACCCCCGCGTTTCCCGTTCCTCCGCACTTGCATCCAAGGCAAGCGGCTATCCCATCGCACGCGTGACCGCCAAGATCGCAGTCGGCATGACGCTGGACGAGATCAAGATCGGCAACATTCTTGCCGCTTGTGAGCCCGCGCTTGACTACGTGGTCACCAAGATGCCCCGCTTCCCCTTTGACAAGTTTGTCTCCGCAAACAACAAGCTCTCCACCCAGATGAAAGCGACCGGAGAGGTCATGAGCCTGGGCCGCACCTTTGAGGAAAGCCTTCTTAAGGCAGTGCGCTCACTGGAGATCGGCGTCAACCACATCTACATGAAGAAGTTTGACGACTACAGCGTGGACGAGCTGATGAAGTATATCGCAGACGGCACCGACGACCGCATCTACGCCATTGCAAAGCTGCTGGAATACGGCGCTGACTCGGGTCGTATCTGGTCGGCAACCAAGATCGACATGTTCTTCCTGGACAAGCTGCGCAACATCGTACACATGCAGACCACGGTCAAGGAACACGTCAAGGATCTCGACGTGTTGCGACGTGCCAAGAAGATGGGCTTCTCGGACGCTTACATCGCATCCTTGTGGGGCTGCCCCGAGATCGACGTATGGCACATGCGCGAGCAGAATGACATCTTCCCCGTTTACAAGATGATCGACACCTGTGCTGCAGAGGCACAGGGATACATCCCCTACTTCTACTCCACCTACGAGCAGGAAAACGAGAGCGTGGTTTCCAACCGCAAGAAGGTGGTCGTGCTTGGCTCCGGTCCTATCCGTATCGGCCAGGGCGTGGAATTTGACTACTCCACCGTGCATGCGGTCAACGCCATTCGCCATGCAGGCTACGAGGCGATCGTCATCAACAACAACCCCGAAACCGTTTCGACCGACTACACCTGCTCGGACAAGCTGTATTTCGAGCCCCTTTGCGTCGAGGACGTCATGAATATCCTGCACCTCGAGCAGCCTGAGGGCGTCATCGCAAGCCTTGGCGGCCAGACCGCGATCAACCTGGCAGCTCCTCTGACCGAGAGAGGCGTCAAGCTGATCGGTACCGATTGCGCAGCGATTGAAAAGGCAGAAAACCGCGATGCATTTGAAAAGGTGCTCTCTTCTCTGAACATTCCTCAGCCCAAGGGCCGTGCGGTCACGGTCATTGAGGACGGCGTTCGCGCCGCAGCCGAGATCGGCTACCCCGTGCTGGTTCGTCCCTCCTTCGTACTGGGCGGACGCGCTATGCAGATCGTGGCTGACGAACAGCAGCTGCGCACTTACCTGCACACTGCAGTTGAGATCGACGAGGACAAGCCCGTTCTGGTAGACAAGTACATTCAGGGCAAGGAGGTCGAGGTTGACGCAGTTTGCGACGGCACCGACGTATTCGTGCCCGGTATCATGGAGCTTGTTGAGCGTACCGGCGTTCACTCGGGCGACTCGATCTCGGTCTACCCCTCCTTCTCTCTTTCCGATAAGGTCAAGAACGCGATCCTGGACTACACCAAGAGACTGGGTCTTGCCATCGGCATCGTAGGTCTTTTCAACATCCAGTTCATCGTGGATGAAAAGGATGACGTTTATATCATCGAGGTCAACCCCCGTTCCTCTCGTACTGTCCCCTTCCTCTCCAAGTCTACCGGCTACAGCCTTGCCGACATGGGCACGCTGGTCATGCTGGGTCAGACACTCAAGATGCAGGGCATCAACGACATTTATCCCCCCGAAAAGAAGCGTTACTACGTCAAAGCACCCGCATTCTCGTTTGCAAAGCTGCGCGGTCTTGACGCTTACCTCTCCCCCGAGATGAAGTCCACGGGCGAGGCGATCGGCTATGACAACTCCATGACCCGTGCGCTTTACAAGGCACTGCAGGCAAGCGGCACCAACGTCGTCAACTACGGCACGGTACTCGTTACCCTTGCAGACAAGGACAAGGAGGAGGCTCTGCCGCTCATCCGCCGCTTCTACAACATGGGCTTTAACATTCAGGGCACTGCAGGTACTGCCAAGTTCCTCAAGGAGCACGGCATCCGCACCCACGCGCTTGCCAAGATCGGCGACGGCAGCGACGAGATCCCCAACGCGATCCGCGGCGGCTACGTGACCTACGTCATCAACACCCGCGACGTCAGCGGCTCGGGCGGAATTTCGGACGGCCACGAGATCAGACAGTGCGCCGTGGAGAACAATGTGACCATCTTCACCGCCCTTGACACGGTCAAGGTTCTCTTGGACGTGCTCGAAGAGACCACGCTGGGCATCTCCACCATCGACTCATAAGGAGAAAGACATGACGCAAGGATTTTACAAGGTTATATCCAACCAACAGCTGACAAGCACCGTATACCGCATGGTGGTAGAGGGCGACACCTCGTCGCTCTCCCGCCCCGGTCAGTTCGTCAACTTCAAGATCGACGGGCTGTACCTGCGCCGCCCCATCTCTGTATGCGATTACGATCACGATGCAGGCACCATCACGCTGATCTACAAGGTAGTGGGCGCAGGCACAGAAAAGCTGGCCGAGGCTAAGGAGGGCGACGTATTCGACTTGCTCTCGGGTCTTGGCAACGGCTATGATACAAGCACAAGCGGCACCTCCCCCGTGCTGATCGGCGGAGGCGTGGGCATTCCCCCGCTCTACGGGCTTTGCCGCAAGCTGATCGCCGAGGGCAAGCAGGTCAAGGTCATTCTGGGCTTTAATACCAAGGACGAGATCTTTTACGAAGAGGAGTTCAAGGCTCTGGGCGCAGAGGTCTTTGTGACCACCGTGGACGGCTCTTACGGTACTAAGGGATTTGTCACGAGCGTGCTTGGCGAGCTTGACTACACCTACTTCTATACCTGCGGTCCTATGCCGATGTTCAAAGCGGTCAACGCCGCATCGGTCACCTCGGGTCAGTTCAGCTTTGAGGAGCGCATGGGATGCGGCTTTGGCGCATGCATGGGCTGCTCCTGCAAGACCAAATACGGCAACAAGCGCATCTGCAAGGATGGCCCGGTGCTGGTAAAGGAGGAGATCGTATGGTAAACACTAAGGTCAATCTTTCGGGCATCCTGCTCGACAATCCGGTCATCCCCGCATCCGGCACGTTTGGCTACGGCTATGAATTTGCCGAATGGTATGATATCAACTGCCTTGGCACGTTTTCCTTCAAGGGCACGACCAAGGATCCCCGCTTTGGCAACCCCACGCCCCGCATTGCAGAGTGCACCGCGGGCATGATCAACGCAGTCGGGTTGCAGAACCCCGGTGTGGATGCGGTCATCTCGCACGAGCTGCCGCTCTTGGCCAAATGCTTCCACAAGCCGGTCATGGCAAACGTTTCGGGCTTTTCGATCGAGGACTATGCCTACACCTGCCAAAAGCTGGACGCCGAGCCCCAGGTCGGCTGGCTGGAGGTCAACATCTCCTGCCCCAACGTGCACGGCGGCGGCATGAGCTTTGGCACGTCCCCCGAGGCTGCAGCCGAGGTCACTCGCGCAGTCAAGGCCGTGACCACCAAGCCTGTTTACATCAAGCTCTCGCCCAACGTGACCGACATCGTGTCCATCGCAAAGGCTTGCGAACAGGCGGGCGCAGACGGCATCAGCATGATCAACACACTCATGGGCATGCGCATTGATCTCAAAACCAAAAAGCCTGTGATCTACAACAAATCGGGCGGCTTCTCCGGCCCTGCCATCAAGCCGGGAGCCATTTCCATGGTTTACAGAGTTTACGAGGCAGTCAAGATTCCGATCATCGGCATGGGCGGACTTTCCACGGCTGAGGACGTGATCGAAATGATGCTGGCAGGTGCGACGGCCGTTGAGATCGGCGCAGCAAACCTGATCGACCCCTGCGCGGCCAAGAACATCATTGACGACCTGCCGCGTGTGATGGAAAAATACGGAATTCAGAATTTACAAGATATTATAGGAGGCGCACACTAATGGGAAAAGACGTAATTATTGCTTGTGACTTCGCGTCCAAGGCTGACACACTTGCATTCCTTGACAAATTCGAAAACAAATCTCTTTACTTGAAGATCGGTATGGAGCTGTTCTATGCCGAGGGTCCGGACATCGTTCGCGAGATCAAGGCCCGCGGCCACAAGATCTTCCTCGACCTCAAGCTGCACGATATCCCCAACACGGTCAAGAAGGCCATGAACGTGCTTTCCCGTCTGGACGTTGATATGTGCAACCTGCACGCAGCAGGCACCTGCGCAATGATGGAAGCAGCTCTGGAGGGCCTGACCAGACCCGACGGTACCCGTCCTTTGCTGATTGCGGTCACCCAGCTGACCTCTACCAGCCAGGAGCGCATGACCGAGGATCTGCTGATCGACGCACCCATCGATCAGGTTGTTATGCACTACGCACAGAACGCAAAGAAGTCCGGTCTGGACGGTATCGTTTGCTCTCCCCTGGAGGCAGGCAAGGTGCACGACGCTTGCGGCAAGGATTTCGTGACCGTAACCCCCGGCGTTCGCTTTGCAGACGGTGACAAGGGCGACCAGGTTCGCGTCATGACCCCTGCAGAGGCTAAGAAGATCGGCTCTGACTACATCGTGGTCGGCCGTCCCATCACTGCAGCAGCAGACCCCGTGGCTGCTTACGATCGCTGCGTGGCAGAGTTCTGCGACTAAACAACTTTAATATTAGGAGATTCAACATGGAAAGCTACAAGAGAGAATTTATACAGTTTTTAGAGTCCGCCGGTGTTCTGAAATTCGGTGACTTCACCGCAAAGTCCGGCCGCAAGATCCCCTATTTCATCAACGCGGGCATGATCAAAACCGGCAATGACATCGCTACCCTGGGCGAATTCTACGCCAAGGCATATTTCGAAAAGCTCGGTAACAAGCAGACTGTTCTCTACGGCCCTGCCTACAAGGGTATTTCCCTTTCCGTTTCCGCCGCTGTGGCTCTCTCCAAGAACGGCCTCAACGTTCCCTTCTTCTTCAACCGTAAGGAGGTCAAGGACCACGGTGAAGGCGGCGTATTCGTCGGCTACGTTCCCACGCCCGGTGAAGAGATCGTCATCATCGAGGACGTCATCACCGCCGGCACCGCCATCCGCGAGTCGATGGAGATCCTCTCCCACCTCGAGGGTGCCAAGGTAGCCGCTACCTTCATCATGGTCGACCGCAAGGAAAAGGGACAGGGCGAGAAGGGCGCTATGCAGGAGATTGAGGAGCAGTTCGGCTTCCCCGTATACTCCATCGTTGACGTTTATGATATCATCGAGTACCTCGAAGAGGATCCCAAGAATGAAGAGAACGTCACCCGCATCAAGAATTACCTCGCCGTCAACGGCGCAAAGGCTTGATCCAACCACAGTATTCCAAAAAAGGTGTAACGAATATGAAAAGAAGTCTGATCGATACGGTCGATCTGACCGTCGAGGAGCTTGACCGCATGATCGAGGTCGCCTGCGACATTGCAGATCACCCCGAAAAATACGCACATGCTTGCGATGGCAAGATCTTAGCCACCTTATTCTTTGAGCCCTCCACGCGCACCAGACTGAGCTTTGAGGCAGCTATGCTGTCCTTGGGCGGCAACGTGATCTCGGTCTCCAGTGCAGGGGCGTCCTCGGCCGCCAAGGGTGAGAGCGTGGCGGACACGGCAAAAACTGTCTCCTGCTATGCCGACATCATTGCCATGCGTCATCCCTTAGAGGGTGCGGCACTGGTGGCAGCGCAGGCAGCATCCATTCCCGTGATCAACGCGGGCGACGGCGGACATTGCCATCCCACCCAGACCTTGGCTGACCTTTTGACCATTTACCGCGAAAAAGGCAGACTGAACGATCTGACCGTGGGTCTTTGCGGCGACCTCAAGTACGGCAGAACGGTACACTCGCTGATCAATGCCCTCTCCCGCTACACCGGCATCAAGGTGGTGCTGATCTCCCCCGAGGAGCTGCGCTTGCCCGAATACATGTTTGCCGAGGTGCTTGACAAGAAGGGCATGACCTACACGGAAACCACCGATCTGGTGGCCGCAATGCCCGAGCTGGACATTCTGTACATGACCCGCGTGCAGCGCGAAAGATTTGCAGACGAGGCGCAGTATCAGCGTCTGAAAGACAGCTATATTCTGACGCCCGACAAGCTGGAGACTGCCAAGGCAGACCTTGCCATTCTGCATCCCCTGCCCCGCGTCAATGAAATTTCGGTTGCCATTGACCAAGATCCCAGAGCCTGCTACTTCAAGCAGGTGCTCAACGGCAAGCTGATGCGCATGGCACTCATTCTGCGCCTTTTGGAGGATGCCAAGAACGACTATCAGTCCTTCCGCGTGGTGGACGGTCTGATCCACAAGGACACCAAGACCTGCCGCAACGGCCGTTGCATCTGTCAGGTCGAGCAGGAGATCGAGCATCTTTTCGTACAGACCGACGCCGAAAACGACATCTGGCGTTGCTACTGGTGCGAGACGCAAGCAGAATAAAGAAAAAACAGCCCCATGGGGCTGAGGAATTAGCGAAAAAAACGAAAGCAGAAGTCTTTGATGAAGGCTTCTGCTTTCAGCTTTTATGATACGCAACCCTGCCCGTGTCATCCCCGCCCGTGTCATCCTGAGCGGAGCGAATATTTCACTGCGGAGCAGTGAAATGAAGCGAAGTCGAACTGCGCAGCAGCACCTTTCGAAAAGCGGTTTGACCGCTTTTCGGAAGGTGGGATCTACGGGCGATGAACGTGTCCCT